>NZ_JAIQDD010000020.1:0-164706 GCF_020036995.1 Corallococcus sp. AS-1-12
GTCTGCCCCCTCTGCCGCAGGCTCGTCGACGACTCGAACCTGCCGCGCGGCCCCTCACGAATCTGATCAGGTGGTACTAGAGCCGATCTCAGAATTGAGCGGGCAGGCTTGAGGGCGCAGGCCGGGCCGCTGATCGACATGGTGGGGATGGCCATGTTCGAAGCTGACGGGTGGACCTGACGAATGAACAGTGGAGCCTGATTGAGCCGCTCCTCCCCGCGCGGAGGTTGAAGCGGGAGGACCGGCCCGGGCGAACGCCTACGCCCTCGCGGGCGCTGTGGGACGGCATCCTGTGGATTCTGCGGACCGGTGCGCAGTGGAGCGAACTGCCGAGGGGGAAGTACCCGCCCTACAAGACGGTCCACCGCTGGCTTCAGGGATGGGGGAAGGACGGCACCTTCCGGGCGGTCCTGCGTGCCTTGGCCCTGGACCTCAAGGATCGCGGAGGCTTTGACCTGGAGGAAGGCTTCGTCGATGCGTTCTTCGCCTCGGCGAAAAAGGGGGGCCCCTGCGTCGGGAAGACGAAGCGGGGCAAGGGGGCGAAGGTCATGGCAGATGCAGACGGCGCTGGTCTTCCTCTCGCCATTGGCGCGGCAAGCGCTTCTCCCCCTGAAACCAAACTCCTCGAGGCCACCCTCGACGAAAGCCTCCTCGACGAGCTTCCCGAGAGGCTCATCGGAGACAAGGCCTACGACGCCGACAAGCTCGACGAGCGACTGTGGCGCGAGCGCGGAGTGAAGCTGATTGCCCCGCACCGCCGCGGGCGCAAGACGAAGACGCAGGACGGGCGTGAGCTCCGCCGGTACCGACCGCGTTGGAAGGTGGAGCGACTCTTCGCCTGGCTCCAGAACTTCCGTCGCCTCGTGACTCGCTACGAGGTGAGGCTGGAGAACTTCCTCGGCTTCCTCCATCTCGGCTGCATCCTCATCCTCTTGAGGCAATTCTGAGATCACTTCTAGACTCCCTGTCATGGCTACTGCCCGCCCCGTCGCCGCTGGTGTGCTGCTGTTGATCGCGCTCCTCCTGCCCACGTGGGACGTGGAGGCTCGCACCGCCATCGTGAAGGCAGGGGAGGGCTGGAAGTTGGAGGTGGATGGACAGCCCTATGTGGCGAAGGGCGTTACCTTCAGTGGCACGGGCGGGCCCGCGAACTTCGACAGGGATTGCGAGCAGCTCAAGGCCCTGGGCGTCAACACGCTGCGCACCTGGGGCACCGGGGATGAGACGGCCGCGCTGCTCGATGCCGCGCAGAAGCATGGCCTGCGCGTGCTCGTCGGGCTTTGGCTGCGGCCGGGCCGTCCGGGTATGGAGAATGACGACGCCTTTGACTACGTGCGCGACGCCAAGGGTCGTGAGGCGCAACTCCAGGCCACGGTCGCGCAGGTGCGCCGCTTCAAGGACCACCCGGCGGTGCTCGCCTGGGGCGTGGGCAACGAGGTCATCCTCAACTCGCCGGATGAGCCGTCGAAGGTCGCCTACGCGCGCTTCCTGGAGAAGGTCGTCCGCGCCGTGAAGAGGGCGGACACCGGGCACCCGGTGCTGTCCGTGGATGCATGGACGCTGGGCATCCCGCTCTGGGAGAAGTACGTCCCCTCGCTGGATGCGTATGGCCTGAATGTCTACGGCCGGGGCATCCACGCGCTGGCGGACGCGGTGAAGCAGGCCGGTGGGCGCAAGCCCTGGTTCATCACCGAGTTCGGTGCCCAGGGCGAATGGGAGGTCCCGAAGGACGCTCGCGGTGTGCCCCAGGAGCCGGGTGATGGGGAGAAGTACGACGTCATCGTGGACGGCTGGCGCAACGCGCTGGCGCCGCATGTCCAGGCAGGGCGGTGTCTGGGATTGTTCGTCTTCAACTACAGCGCGGCGCTGGACCACGGAGGCCTGTGGCTGGGGATGCTGTCCGGTACGTCCAGACGGCCGGCGTGGCACGCGGTGCGAGAGGCATACACGGGCGTGAAGCCGGCGCCCGCGTTGCCTGTTCCGGTGCGCCTGGAGGTCCTGGGCCTGGAGAAAGGCTGGGCGACCGTGGCCTTCGACGTCACGTCCTCCACGCCGCTGGAGGTCTCCTTCGCCTACAACTTCCGGGGCGCGCCAACCCGGGCGGAGCGCGACCGCGTGACGGTGCTGGAGTCCCGGAAGGGGAGCACTCCTGGTGCGTGGCGGGTGCGCCTGCCCGTCGTGACAGGCGCCATCAAGCTGTATGGGCTGGCCAGGGACGGCACGGGGAACCTGGTCGCGGCCACGACGTCCGTGGCGGCTCCCGCGACTCCCTGAGGCATTGCGCTACAGTGCGCCGCCATGTCCTGGCGTCTGCTGGTCCTTTTCCTGCTTTGCCTTTCAACGGGTTGTGGCCAT
The DNA here is from genome assembly GCF_020036995.1 of Corallococcus sp. AS-1-12. Classification (NCBI taxonomy): domain Bacteria; kingdom Pseudomonadati; phylum Myxococcota; class Myxococcia; order Myxococcales; family Myxococcaceae; genus Corallococcus; species Corallococcus sp. AS-1-12. Next base: position 2,356 of record NZ_JAIQDD010000020.1, read on the forward strand.
TCCGGTCTTCCCCCACCCACGGCGAGTCATGGTCATTTGTCATTGGCCATGCATGCCTACCTGGACGACCCCAGCTCTTATGAACGCCGTGTCGCCCAGGCCACGAACCTCGGGTACTTCACCCCCAAGGCGTCTTCCTTGGAGGGTGCTTCCCTGGAGCTGGAGCCGGATCAGGCTCCTCGTGTCTTCGAAGAGGTCCTCCAGGTCCTGAAAGGGAATCCCTCCGACGACGTGCTTCGCCGCGCATTGGAGGACCTGCGGGCCGCGTGCGATGCCGACTACGAGAAGGCCTGCGTGTTCTTGAAGGAGGAGGTGCGGGGGCCGGTCAAGGTGGCGGGCGAGGTGGTGCACCCCCTGGAGGGCGGTGTGAGGCGCCGCGGTGCCCAGTTCGCGGTGATCGTCCTCGATTGCCGGCTGGAGGTGGATGGGCGCCTGCATGCCTGTCAGGTCATCGAGGATGGGCCGAACCAATATGCGGCGCGCCTCATCGCGCAGCTCTCCGTGCACCGGTACACGCCGTGGATGCTGGCGGGACATCCGATGAGCAGTCCGTACTCCGTCAACTTCAACCTCCAGTACGGCAGCAGCCGCGCACTGGAGTTGTCCACGGAGCAGAAGCTGCAGTGGGCCCGGCTGCGGGTGGCCTGGTCTCCCCGGAGTCCGTCGGCCTGGACCAACCTGGCCGCGCAGCTCGCCGTCCATGCACCGGCGGATCTGGATTATCCCGGCGCGCTGGAGCGGGCCTACGCGCTGTCGCCTGGATTCTGGTGGACCGCCACGGAGATGGCCTGGCAGCGCATCCAGGCGGGCCAGCACGCCGCCGCGCTGATGGCGCTGCGTCCCGTCATCCGCCGCTCCTCGCTGGGCGAGCACCCCAACCCCTACGTGCTGGAGACCGCCGCCGCCGCGCACTTCGGGCTGAAGCAGTGCACCGAGGCGCTGGCGGAGCAGCGCAAGGCCGTGGAGCTGATGCCCGCGGAGTGGCCCGCGCCCGAGAAGATGCGTTTCCAGGCCAGGCTCCAGGACTACCAGGCCGCCTGCACGCCTTCCGCGCCAGCGGCTCCCTGAACTCCCGCGCTCAAGGCGCCTTGGGCTGGTCCTCCGGGAACTGACGCAGCCATCCAGGCGCGAGGTTGGCATTGGCCTTCAGCGCGGCGTCCCGGTCCGCGCGGGCCTGGGCCGAGCCCGGGTCCTTCGTGCGCAGGAGCGCCGCGCGCAGCAGCAGGGCCTCCGGCCAGTTCGGGCGCTCCTTGAGCAACGCGTCCACCAGCGTGAGGCCCTTTGCCAGCAAGGACTCCGCGTCCTGTCCGGCGGCCTTCCTCGCCACGGCCCGGTACCGGTTCAACTCGCCCAGGGCCAGACGGACCTCCTGACTCCGGGGCGCGTGCTCCAGGGCCTTGGTGAGGTTCGCCTCCGCGGCGTCGAAGTGCTTCTGCGCCTCATGTGGATCCGTCCGGGCCGTCCACCGGGCCATCAAGAGAGAGTCCTCGCCCGCGATTCGCAGGTATTGGGGGCGCCTGAACAAGGCAAGCCGGGCGAGCAGGTCGATGGACTTCGCCGCGCGGTCGAAGGTGGGCTGCGGATCCCGCCCCTGCTCCAGCAGGAAGCGCGCCTGGAGTTGAAGCGCCCGCATGAGGCCCATGATGGCCTCCGCGTTCGTGGGGCCCTCGGGCATGGCTTGGAGATAGAAGGCCTCGGCCCTGTCCACGTGGCTGGAAGGATCCTCCCCTCGCCACAAGGCGTACTCCGCTCGGAGCGCATGGATGTCCGCCTGCGCCCGCTTCCCCGGGCCATGCCCGGAGTCCAGCGTCGTGGCTTCTGCCTGTGCCGCCTCCGCGGCATCGAGCAACCGGGTGGGATCGCCTCCGCGCGCCCATCGCTCCTTCGCCTGCTCCAGGAAGACCTGGCCCAGAACGTGATGCAGGGACGATTCACGCGGATGCGCGGTGAGGCCGTCGCGAAGGCGGGCCTCGGCGGTCTTCCATGCGCTACCGGCGTCCTCGCCCCGGGCGCGGTGGCGCAGCGCCTTCGCCATCTGGACATGGGCTCCCAAGAGCCACACCCCATGCGCCTTCGTTTCGAGGGAACGCGCCTTGGTCCAGGCCTGCTCCGCCAGGTCCAGGTCCGCTGCCCCGTCCACCGTCAACGGGTCCATGCCCCGCTCCACGAGGAGCTCCCCGAACCGGAGCCAGTACGTGGAGACACGGGGTTCGCGCGCGAGGACGGTCCGCCAGACGTCGAGCGCCTGGTCCCGGTGCGCGCCGTGCCGGTCCCCGACCCGGGGGCCTCCCCATCCGTTTTCGACCGCCGCCCAGTGCTCCAGGAGCCGGGCGTGCAGCAGGTGGAACGCGAGGTCCCGTTCGGCCGGGGGAACGGCCTTCAACAGGTCCTCCTCCGCGGGCTCCAATGAGCCGGAACGGGCCTGCCTCGCCTTCTCCTGCTGGAACACCAGGGTCCGGATCCGTTCCATACCGACGCAGCGGTTCGTGGAGTCCCGGGCCAGCATCACGTCCGCGATTTCCTGCGGGTGCTGGGTCAGGTAGCCGCTGAAGGCCTCCTGGAGCAGGGGATGCTCCACCAGGGCATTCAGCAGTCGCAGCCGCTCACAGGCAGGGCCGGAGGCGGCGGGGTTGATCCGGGACGCCGCGTCCAGTGCGCTGAAGGCACGGCCCGCGGGCCCCAGGCCCTCGGGGCCGCTGAAGGACATGATGCCGGGCACCCGCTCCTCGCGGTCGTAGGAGGGCATGGTGCCGGGCGGATCCGTAGGGATGAAGGCGATGACGGCGGATTCGAACCGGACCTGCGCCAGGTGGGCCTGCATCCGGCTCTCCGCCGTGCTCCTGGCGGCATCCAGGGACTTGCGGCCGTGCTCCAGTCGCGCCCGGGCCGCGCCCTCCTGGCCTTCCTCCCACAACTGGGCGGCGCGGAGCAGCAGCACGTCCGCGCGCAGCAGCGGCGCCTCGACGAACCAGGGATGCGAGGCGGCCAGGGGCTCCAGCAGGGCCGCCGCCGCGTCCAGCCTGCCCTCATGAAAGGCGACGAGCGCCGCGAGGAGGTTCGCCGACGGAGCCTCCTTCTCCCGGGCCTGACGAAGCAGGGCGAGCACCGGCTCTCGGTACTGACGTTCCGTGTCCTGCTCGCGCACCCGCCGCTCATCCGGATCCAGCACCGTCAACGCCGTGATGCGCTGCTCGCGGTAGCGCTGGCTGAGCGCCAGGGCCCGGACCCACGCCACGGAGGGCTCACGGAAGCCCGCGCTCCACGCGGTCTCCAGGTGCTTGATGGCCGCGTCCAGGTCGCCCAGGGCCAGTGCCCCCCGCCCGAGCGCGGCGTGTCCGGGCCCCTGGGCCCCGGCACCTCCGAGGGCCATCTCCTTGGACAGCTTCATCATCCAGCCGCGCAGCTCCGCCTGCTCCGCGCGCGCGTCGTGCACCCGGGTCAGGTCCACCGCGCGGGCCCGCGCCTCGATGCGCTCGGCCTCGAAGGTGAAGTGCGAGGCCCAGGCGGTGTCTTGCTGGGAGCGGTGGGTCGACGCGCAGGCCGAGGCCGCGACGAGCAGCAGGACCTGTGAGGCCAACACCGCGCGCCTGGACCAGCCCGAGGTCGCGTCGTTCTGGGAGTCTTTCAAGCGGACGGCTCCAGGTGTTCCGGAACAGGTTTCATTCCAGGGGATGCAGTTTGACGACGACACGGGTTTTGCCCCGGAGCCATTCCAGCCTCGCGCTCACGGCTTGAGTGGCGGGTCCTCCGGGAACAGACGCAGCCACCCGGGCGCGAGGTTGGCATTGGCCTTCAGCGCGGCGTCCCGGTCCGCGCGGGCCTGGACCGAGCCCGGGTCCTTCGTGCGCAGGAGCGCCGCGCGCAGCAAGAGGGCGTCGGGCCAGTTCGGACGCTCCTCGAGCAACGCGTCCGCCAGCGCGAGTCCCTTCGACAGGAGGGGCCCTGGATCCTGCTTCGCCGCCTTGCGCGCGACTGCCCACTCCCGGAACAGGTGGCCCTCCTCCAACCGGATCTCCTGATTCGAGGGCTCCAGCTTGAGGGCCTCCGCGTAGTTCTGCTCCGCGCCGCTGAACTGCTCCTCCGCCTTCCGCGGATTCGTGCGTGCCGAATGGCGGGCCCGTAGACCCAAGGACTCGCCGATGGCCCGATGATGCACGACGCGGTCACGGCCGAGCCACGATATCCCGTCGTTCTCGCCGTGCGGGCGCATGAGGAGGGGCTCCGGATCACGGCCCTGCTCCAGCAGGTGGCGCGCCTGGAGGTGGACCGTCTTCCCGAGGCCCACGAATCGCTCATCTTTCTGCGCCTGGAAGGAGGGACGTGTCTGGAGGTAGAGCGCTTCCGCCCGGGCCGCCTCCCCGGTGGGATCCGCTCCCCGGCGCCAGGCGTACTCCGCTCGCGTCACGATGACCTCCGCCTGCCCGAACCTTCCCAGGTTCAGGTAGGGCGCCAGCGCCGTCGCCTGGGCCTGGACCGCCTCCGCCTTGTCGAGCAGCGCGCTGGGATCGCCTCCGTGCTCCCAGGCCTCCTTCGCCTGTTCCAGCAGGAGCCGTCCCAGCTCATGTTGCAGGGAGGGATTGCGTTTCTGCCGGAAGTACTCGGAGTCGAGGTAGGCCACGGCCTTCTCCAGGTTCGGTCCGGCCTCTTGCCCCCGGGCCCGGTGCCGCTGGGCCTGCGCCACGCGGATGCGCGCCTCCAGGAGCCACACCTCGGGGGCTCGCGTGTTGACCCTGACGGACTTCTCCCAGGCCGCTTCCGCCTGCGCCAGGTCCGCGAGGGCGTCCTTCGTCGCCGGATCCATCCCCCGGGCCAGGAGCAGTTCCCCCAGCCGGACCCAGTACGTGGGGATGCGCGCCTCGAGCGCCAGCGCGCTCCGGTAGGCTTCGATGGCCTGCTCCCTGCGCTCCCAGCCAGGAGATGCGTCGTTGATCCTCCCCACCAGGAGGAGGGTGTCCATCCAGGCACGCAGGAGCCGGGCTCGCAGGAGGTGGTACGCGAAATCCCGTGCGGGAGGCGGCGTGGTCTCCAGCAACTCCAGGGCCTCCTTGAGCTGCTTGCCCCCAGCGGTGTTCTTCCTCAGGGCCTCCTCTGCCTCCTGCACCAACGCCCGGCTCCACTCCGCGCGGCCACACGTGCTCGCCGGCTCCAGCTCCAGGACGTGTTTCGCGGCCTGGATGGCATGCTGGAGCAGGGCTCCTGGGAAGGGCTCGTCGCGGTCCGGGCGCTCCGCCACCGTGTTGAGGAAGCGCGCCTTCTCGCAGGCGAACCCGGCGTTGCCGGGATCCACCCGGGCCGCCAGGTCCAGTGCCTCGACCCCCCACTTCGCCGGGCCGGGGTCTCCACCGGTCAAGAGCAGCACGGTGCCGGAGAAGTCGGGACGGGTGAGGTTCATCGCGGCGGTCTCGAAGCGCGCCCGCGCCAGGTGGGCCGGGGCGAAGCTCTCCGCGGTGGACGCGGCCTCCTGGAGCGTCTGGCGTCCGGCCATCAGGTCCTCGCGGGCATGGACCTTGTCGTCCTTGTGCCAGCGTTGGGCGGAGCGCAGCAGGAACACGTCCGCGCGCAGCAGCCGCGCTTCCACGAACCACGGGTGCCGGGTGCCCACGGACTCCAGGAGCGCGAGCGCCGCGTCCAGGCGGCCCTCGTGCAACGCGATGAGCGCCGCGCCGAAGTCCGCCGACGGAACCTCCGCCCCCGCCGCCTGTCGCAGCAGCGTGAGCACCGGCTCCCGGTACTGGCGATCGGCGTCCTCTTCCCGCACCTTGCGCTCATCCGCGTCCGGCGTGGCAATCGCAGCCAGCCGCAGCACGCGGTAGTGCTCGCTCAGGGCCAGGGCCCGGGCCCACGCCACGTGAGGCTCGCGGAAGCCCGCGTTCCAGGCGGCCTCCAGGTGCGTCCGTGCCTCCGCGTCCCGGCCCAGCGCGCGCGCCCCGCACCCGAGCGCGTAGTGCCCGGGCCCCTGCGCCTCGGGGCCGCCCAGCGCCATCTCCTTCGACAGCGCCTCCATCCAGGCACGCAGCTCCGCCTGCTCCGCGCGCACGTCGTGCAGCCGGGTCAGGCCCACCACGCGGGCCCGCGCCTCGATGCGCTCGGCCGCTTCGGTGAAGTGCGACGCCCAGGAGGTATCCCGCCGGGAGGGAGCACGGGTCGCGCAGGCCGATGCGGCGACGAGCAGCAGGACCCACGACGCCCACGCCGCGAGCCTGGGCCATCCTGGGGTCGAGTTGTTTGGGATGTCTTTCAAGGCGACGGCTCCAGGTGCGTTCCGGATGATGTCTCTTCCCAGATGACGCACCCTCGCGTCATCACGGTTTGCGCATGGAGGCCTCATTCGTCCGGCACAGGGGCGTCCCGACCCTGCCCGCGAGTCATGGCCATCTGCTGTCCGCGATGGAGGACGTCCAATCGAAGGGGGCCTCCCTTCGACGGGGCTCTGGGACCTTGCGCTGGGGGACGAGGTCGCGCCGCGATCTCCGCTCAAAATCGAGCAGAACCTCGCGGCGCTGAAGGCCGTGGAGCTGCTGCCCGGGGAATGGCCCGCGCAGGAACGGGAGCGTTTCCAGCGGAAGCTCCAGGACTACCAGTCCGCCTGCGCCGCGCCCAAGGCCGTCAGCGCAGCGACGGATCCTCGCTGATCCGCGCCACCGCGCCGTGCAGGATGCCCAGTTGCCGGGGCACGCGCTCCAGGAGCGCGCCCAGCACCGGGTCATCGCTCGTGCGCGGCAGCGCCAGGGCCGGCAGGGGCGGGGGCTCGCGCCGCTCCTGCAACGCGCGGGCGAGCAGCTCCAGGCTGTCGCTGGCCCGCTGCGCCAGTTGCTGCGGCAGGACGGACGTCGTCCTTCCCTCGAAGCGCCCCGTGCCCAGCGCCGTCACCGCCAGCGCGAACCTGCGCGCGTAGGTGAGCAGCGCCATGCCCGGCTCCAGGTGGCCGGGCGGGCCCCGGTACTCCGTCATCAACCGCTGGAAGGACGACTCCGCCTCCAGCAGCGCCTGGTCCAGGCGGCGGCGCTCCTCGTTCACCGCGGGCTCCGTGCCGCTGCGGTGCGTGGCCAGTTGTTGCAGGTACTTCCCGTCCGCGCGCAGGGCGGAGGCCGCCGCGTCCGGGAAGCGGCGGCGCTCCGGGCTGGGCCACAGCGTCCAGGCGCCCACCAGCGCCAGCGCCCCCGCGATGAGCACGCCCAGCGAGCGCTGCGACGCCACCGTCCAGTCCCCGGAGCTGAGCGTGGCCATCAAGAGGTAGTCCGGCGTGAGCAGGACCTGGAACGCGCCGAAGTTCAGCGGCAGCAGCGCCACGGAGATGGCCGTCAGCGCGCTGATGACGGCCACCATCATGGGCGGCGTGTGCACCAGGGTCGCGATGAGCGCCGCCAGGCTCGCGCCCATCAGCGTCCCCAGCGTGCGCTGGAGCACGCGCTCCTCCGTGCTGCCCGCGTAGGGCTGGAGGATGGAGATGACCACCAGGCTCACCCAGTGCGCGTCGCCCACCTGCAAGGCCCGCGTCAGCCCCAGCGCCGCCGTGGCCACCATGCCCGTGCGCAGCGCGTGCCGCAGCACCACCGAGTCCGGGTGCAGGTGGTCGCGCACCGGCTGCCAGAGCGAGAAGCCCGGCGCCTGCCTGGGGCCGCCCACCCGGCCCCTGCCTCGCGCCGACACCGGGTCTCCGAAGAGCAGGCCCGACGCCGTCTCGTGCGCCACGCCCGCGTGCTCTCGCAGCCGGTCCAGCAGCGTGGCGACGTGCGTGGACAGCGGCCCCTCCGCGCCCTGACGCACCGGTGGCGCGGCCATCCGCGCGGGCTGCCGGCGCCGGGGCCTCAGCGCCAGCCGGGGCGGCTCTCGCATGCCCTCGTTGCGCTCCTGCCGCAGCGCCCGCGACACCCATTGGTCCATCGCGCCAAAGGCCTCGCACAGCTTGACGACGCGCTCGCGCGTGGCGTGCATGTGCGGGTCGCGCCCCACCACCTGCATCGCCTCCGCCAGCGCGCTGAGCAGCGCCACCATGGGCTCCACCAGCTCCACCAGCACCAGCAGGTGCTCGCCGCGCTCGGACTCGTCCGGCCTCCCGCGCCGCGTGGCCGCGAGCACGTCCCGCGCATGTTCGACGTCCGGGCGCAGCCTCGCGTGGCGCTTCAGCCCCGCCGCCCATTCCTCGGGCGAGGCGCCGTCCCGCGTGGCCCTCCCCAGCTCCTCCGCCGCGAGCGCGAGCCCCGCGTACACCCGCGCCACCGCCCTGCGCGCGGGGCGGTAGGGCCTGAGCGGCCACAGCAGCAGGGAGAGCGTCATCGCCCACAGGCCCCCCAGCAGCAGCGCCGCGCCTCGCAGCAGCGCCTCTCGCGGCGAGGAGGTGGGCGCGCCCAGCGACACGACGAAGATGACGGCGAGCTGCCCTCCCACGGAGCCCGCGGTCTCGCCGTAGCAGCGCGCGAAGTTCGCCGCCGTGACCCCCAGGAAGAGCAGCGTGGCGTCCACCTGGTACGTGTGGCCCGCGGGCGCGGCGAGCAGGCCGACCAGCGCCCCCAGCACCGTCACCACGCCCATCACGCGTGCTCGCACGTGGTAGGAGCCCCCCTTGTCCGCGAGCGTGACGAGCAGCCCCGTCAGGCCCGCCCAGCCGGCCTCGGGCACGGTGAGCAGGAAGGACAGGCACAGGGGCAGGGCGGTGGCGACGGCGGCCCGGATGCCCGCCCACAGGGCCGGTCTTCCGGGCTCCACCCGGAGGAGCGACTGGAGGTGTCTCCACAGTCGGTGCATGGGTCTCGGGGGAGCGGCGGGCCGTCACCCCAGAGGGTGGCCACGGCCGTCCCCATCCACAGCCGGAGGCAGCCTCTTCCCCCGGGACCCGGGCGATGCCCCGGGCCCCGTCCCACCAGCCCCTCCCCCCCGGAAGGCGGAGGCGGGCGGCCCGGCGTCAGCCCGTCCCCCGCGCGGTCTCGCCGCCGGGCGCTGGCTCCGCTTCGAGCGCGGTGCCGTCCCAGGGGATGTAGCGCACGCCCGGCATCGGCTCCGGGGCATGGAACTCCAGCGCGCCCACGGCGGAGGTCAGCTTCGCGGTGGGCTTCCACGCCGCGAAGGGGTGGGGCCGGGAGAAGAGCTGGACTTCACAGCGGGCCACGTCGCTCTGGGCCACCAGCACGTCCCAGCCCTGGGGGTCGCGGTACGCGTAGCCCACCAGCGTGCGCGGGTCGCACCACGCGCGGCCCTCCAGGGCCACGGTGGCGGACGCGGCGCGGAAGGACAGCTCCCCGGACGCGGGCGACGTCACGCGCGACAGCAGCACGTGGGGCATCTCGTGGAACGTGTGCTCGGCGTCTCGCGTGCGCAGGTAGATGGGCGAGAGCTGGGGGTGGCCCCGCTTGCGCCGCGCGCGCACCGCCATGATCTCCAGCCGCGCGTCCGGGTCCTCGGCGAAGCGCGGGCAGTACAGCCACGTCAGCTCCTCCAGCCGCCGGTGGCCCCACAGGTGCTTCTGCAGGCCGGGCGCGCCCTTCACGTCGATGCGCTCGCCGTCCACCGTCACCGTGCCCTCGAAGAGGACGTCGTCGTGCACGTGGGCCACGTGCGTGGGCAGGGGCAGCAGCGCGGTGCCTCGCGGCTCGCGGCGCACCGGCTCCGGGTGTCCGCCCTGGAAGCGCAGGTCCCACGCGATGGCGTGCCCGCCGCTCTTCACCTGACCGTGGACGTGGCCGGGCCTCAGCTCCGAGTCCGCGATGCGCACGCCGCCGTCCGGCAGCGCGGTGAACGCGGAGGCCGGATGGATGGCCTTGAGCGCCACCGCGGGCCGGTCCTGGGACGCGCAGTCGAACGCCGCCGCCCACAGCGTGGCGCGAGGCTCACCGCCGCTGCCCGGCGCGGGCGTGAACAGGGTGTAGCGCAACCACCAGGCGCGGTCTCCGCCCGGGTCGAGCACCACCAGGAACCAGATTTCGAAGAACCCCTGCTGTTGACCGTTCCAGCGCGGCAGGTTGGCGCGCTTGCTCGACGGCATTTGGATGAATCCCCCTCTTCGCGCGGCCGTTCACGGCCCGGACGCCGCGCGCAGGCCCTCACGCTGGCAGAAGGGGCCCGGTGCGGGCAAGGGGCCCCGGGGTCGCGGATCCGCGAGCAGGGGGACGCCGGTGACTCAGGAGCCCGGGGCGCCCCAGGACACGCGGTACGTGACGCTGTCGTCGTCGAACTGGACCACGTCCACCTGCGTGGCCGGGCCGCTGGCGGCGCGCACCGTGGCCAGCATCACGCCCTGCTTGAAGTAGCGCAGCAGGCCGGGCTCGTTGAGCCACAGGTCCGCCTCGCGCTCGCCGCGCTCCGTGATGCGCACCTCGGTGTAGTTGTTGCCGGTGCGGAAGCTGTGCTGCGTGCGCAGCAGCATCCGCTTGGGCCCGATGAGCCGCAGCACGCCCAACAGCGCCCGGCCCACCATCGTGTCGCGGTAGCCGTCGATCATCCGCTCGCCGAGCATCCGCCACGCCACCGCGTCCGGCTGCTCCGGGTGCAGCGTCTTCGCCGTCAGCGCCACGCAGCGCGTCCACGTGTCCAGCGAGTACGCGGGCTGCAGGGGCCGGTCCAGGTCCAACCCCTCCTTGCGCAACTGCTCCTTGAGGGCGAAGGGCACCTTCCCGGAAAGTCCCCGGACGAAGAGTCCTTCGACGATGGTCGGGAATACGAGTTTCTCGGCGGTGGCCATGGGTGCCATTCCGCACGCCACCGCGTGTCCTGGTCAAGACCTACCGCCCGGGTGGCGTCCAACGCCCGAAAGCGAGCTCGGCCTCCAGGGCCATTCCACCCGCCCCGGCGCCCGTGAAACATCGCGTGTAGCTCCGCAATTCACGCAAGGCGCGTAAACACTCCCAGCCTTCGCGGGGCGCGCCCATCTGGTAGCGTCCGGGCGCCCCCCGGCTTCCCCCTGGCCCTGATGACGTCCCGTGTCCTGACGTGCCTGCTCCTGTCCGTGCTGTGCGCGCTCCCGGCGCTGGGCGCCCGCCCGGTGCCCGCGCCCGCCGCGGACGGCATGGCGATGCTCCAGCGGGTGGACACGGCGCGCGTCCAGGGCAGCCCCAGCACGCTGCGCACGGAGCTGGACGCGTTGCAGGCGAAGGCGCCCAAGGACCCCATGCCCCGGGTGTACCGGGCCTTCCTCGCGCTGCCCTCGGACGAGAGCTTCAGCGAGTTCAAGGCGCTGGCGGTGGTGTACCCGGAGAACCCGTGGCCGCACGTGGGGATGGGGCTCGTCTACGTGCGCTGGGGCATGTTGAAGGACGCGGCCGCGCCGCTGGAGACAGCGCGCAAGGCGGTGCCCGGCTTCGCGCCCGCGCTCTGGGTGGACGGCCTGCGGCTCCAGGCGGAGGGCCGGCCCGCGGAGGCGGAGGCCCGGCTGCGCGAGGCGCTGGCGAAGCTGGACATCCCGCGCTTCCGCACGGACCTGGCGCTGCTGCTGGCGGGCCGTCCGGGGGGCGCGGCGGAGGCGCGCGCGCTGCTGGTGCGCTCGGTGAAGGACTGGCCCGAGCAGCCGGAGGCGCTCCAGGTGCTGTCGCGGCTGGCGCGCGAGGCCGGGGACGCGAAGGCGGGCGCGGAGGCCGGGGCGCTGCTCGTCGCGCTCCAGCCGCATGACCGCGAGGCGCACCGGCGTCAGGCGGAGGCGTGGCTCGCCGCGGGCGACAAGGCGCAGGCGGCGAAGATGCTGGAGCGCTACGCGACGCTCGGGGGCGCGGACGCCGCGGTGCTCGCCTCGTGGGTGAAGCTCAACGTGGAGCTCGACCGGCCGGACGACGAGGCGAAGGCCCTGGTGCGCCTGGCCGCGGCGACGCCCAGGGACCCCGAACCGCTCCTGCGGCTGGCGACGCTGGCGGAGGCGAAGCAGGACGCGGCCGGCACCGAGGCGCGGTTGGAGCAAGCGGTGGCGGTGGCCCCGGAGCGCGCGGACATCCAGGTGCGGCGGGCGCGGCTGCTCCTCAAGCAGGAGCGCTACTTCGAGGCCGTGCCCGCGTACCGTGCAGCGCTCGCCGCTCCGGAGCGGCCGGTGCCCGAGGCGGCGGAGGAGGCCGCCCAGTTGAGCCGGAAGCTGCACCTGCCCGCCTCGCCCGCGAAGGGCACGGTGGAGCAGATCTACGACCGGGTGTCGCTGGGGCTGGTGGCGCTGTACCTGGAGCACCTGATGGAGAAGCCGGACCTCAAAGGCAACCTGAAGGTGCGCGTGGACCTGGACCCCACCGGGAAGGCCACGAACGTGGAGGTGCTCTACGACAGCCTCCAGGACGTGCTCATCACCCACAGCGCGCGCGTGGCCTTCATGGACGCCCAGTACCCGCCCGGCAGCGAGCCGCAGGTGTACCAGTACGTCTTCCGCCCTCCGCGCTGAGGCGGACATCCGGAGCGCCCCCCTTCCGGAGGCGGGTTGACGCTCGGGGCGGCGGAGGGCACAGACTGGGAGGCCCCGCGCCAGGAGCCCGCCCGTGAACGCCGCACCGCTGACGCCCGCCGCCCTGTGGCCCCGCACGCTGGACGTCACCCGCCACGCGCTGGAGACCGGAGCGCTCCAGCCCATCGCCACGGAGGCGCGCACGGTGCCGGTCGCGGGCACGGCGTTCCAGGTGCGCGTGCTGGGGCGGGTGGCGCTCAAGGAGCGCAAGCGTCCGCCCGTGACGGGCACGGAGCCGTTCAACCCGTTCGCGGACCCGGAGCCGGACCTGGTGCTGGGGGCCGTGGCGCCCGCGCACGTGTGCCTGCTCAACAAGTTCAACGTCGTGGAGCACCACCTGCTCCTGGTGACGCGGGCCTTCGAGCCGCAGGACGCGCTCCTGACGCTCGCGGACTTCGACGCGCTCGCCACGTGCCTGGAGGGGCTGGACGGGCTGGCCTTCTACAACGCGGGGGAGACGGCCGGCGCCAGCCAGCGCCACAAGCACCTGCAACTGGTGCCGCCGCTGGGGCCGGACCGCCTGCGCGCGCCGGTGGAGGCGCTGTTGCCTCCACTGCCGGGGCCGGGCCGCGTGGTCGCCGCAGACTCGCTGCCGTTCGCGCACCTGCTGGCGGGCCTGGGGCCGTGGGGCGCGCCGGGGCAGGGCGCGCGGATGCTGGCGGCGTACCGGCTGCTGCGGGACGCGCTGGGCCTGGCGGAGACGGCGCCGTACAACCTGCTCGTCACCCGGGACTGGATGCTGCTGGTGCCCCGGAGCCGCGCGGAGGCCCTGGGCGTCAACGTCAACGCGCTGGGCTTCGCCGGGTCGCTGCTGGTGCGCACGCCCGAGCAGTTCGACGCGGTCGCCGCGCTGGGGCCGCTGGAATTGCTGCGCCAGGTCGCGGGCGTCGCTCCGTAGGGAGTGTGCATCCGCGCGAGCGGACCGGCACAATGCCCGGGCAGCAGGCTCACCCGTCGACAGAGGCAGTCGCACGCCGCGGGTGGGGGGCCCGAACCGATGGAGCGACGACCATGGATGTGAACGAGCTGGCCCGCGTGCCGGGCGTGAATCCCCAGGTTCCCGACGCGGCACGCATCTACGACTACACGCTGGGCGGCACCCACAACTTCGAGGCGGACCGGCAGGCGGCGGAGTACATGTTCTCGCTGCTGCCCTCCACGCGGAAGTGGGTGCGGATGCTGCGCGGGTGCCTCCAGGCCGCGGCGAAGCGGCTGTCCACGGAGGGCTTCACGCACTGGGTGGACTTCGCGTCCGGCCTGCCCACCAACGACCACGTGCACGGCGTGCTGCCGCCGGACGTGAAGGTGCTCTATTCGGACATCAACCCGCTGACGATGGCGCAGGCGCGCGTGCTCCTGGGGGACGACCCGCGCGTGCGCTACCTGGAGTGCGACATCCGCCAGGCGAAGGCCTTCCTGGAGCGCCCGGACGTGCGCGACTTCCTGGGCGGCGAGCGCAAGGTGGCCCTGGGCGCCAACGGCATCACCGTGTTCCTCCAGGCGGAGGAGAACCGGAAGTTCTTCCGCGACCTCTACGACTGGGCCGCGCCGGGCTCCCGGCTCTTCACCACGTTCGAGACGAAGGACCCCGCGAAGACGACGCCCCAGTGGGAGCAGTTCGTGGGCATGTTCCAGAAGATGGGGGAGCACTTCGAGCTGTTCTCCCTGCCGGAGTACCTGGAGCTCTGCAAGCCGTGGACGCCGGGCCCCGGGGGCGTGCAGCCCGTGAGCCGGTTCCTGGGGCTGCCGGACGACGCCATCACCGAGGAGGACCGGCAGGGCGTGGGCATCGAGTTCTACGCGGTCATCCTGGAGAAGAAGTAGCCGCCGCCTTCGCGCGGTAGCGCAGGCCGATGAGCGCCGCGACGAAGCCCGCCGCGGCGCCCACGCCCAGCGCCTGGCGGGGACCGAACGTGTCCGCGACCCACCCGACGATGGGGGCCCCCAGCGGCGTGCCGCCCAGCGCGATGGCCAGGAGGATGGCGAGCACGCGCCCGCGCATCGCCGGGTCGGTGGACAACTGCACCAGGCTGTTCGCGGTGGTGGTGAAGGTCTGCGCGGACACGCCGATGATGACGAGCGTCACGCCGAAGAGGGCATACACGGGCATCAGCGCCGCGAGCGTGAGCCCCGCTCCGAAGACCGCGGCCCCCGTCACCAAGAGGCCGATGCGCGGGTGGGCTCGCCGGGCGGAGAGCAGCGCGCCCGTCACCGAGCCGAGGGCCATCACGGACGTGAGCAGCCCGTAGCCGCTGGCGCCCTTTCCGAAGACGCGCACGGACATGGTGGAGATGAAGATGGGGAAGTTGAGGCCGAAGGTGCCGATGAGGAAGAACATGGTCAGCACCGCCACCAGGTCGGGCCGCTTCCAGACGTAGCGGAAGCCCTCCAGCAGGCTCCCGCGCGTGCGCGGCGCGCGGTCCGTCACGTGCAGTTCGTGCCCGCGGAGCAGGCTCAGCGAGAGGAGCACGGCGCCGAACGAGGCCGCGTTGAGGACGAACATCCACCCGGAGCCCACGGCGGAGATGAGCAACCCCGCGATGGCGGGGCCCAGCATGCGCGCGGCGTGGAACGAGGTGGAGTTGAGGGCCACGGCGTTGGCGAGGTCCTCCTCGCCCACGAGCTCCGACACGAACGTCTGGCGCGCGGGGGCGTCGAACGCGGTGACGCACCCCAGGAGGAACGCGAACACGTCCACGTGCCACAGCCGGATGTGCCCGGAGAGCGTGAGCAGCCCCAGGCCCAGCGCCAGGGCGCCGAGCGCCGCCTGCGTGGCGAACAGGAGCTTGCGCCGGTCCAGGTGGTCCGCGGCGAAGCCCGTCAGGGGGAGGAACAGGAGCGGCGGCGCGAACTGGAGCGCCATGACCACGCCCACGGCGGTGGCGTTGTTGTGGGTGAGCTGGGTGAGGACGAGCCAGTCCTGGGCGGTGCGCTGCATCCACGTGCCCACGTTGGACACGAGCGCCCCGGCCGCCCACGTCCGGTAGTTGTAGCCGCGCAGCGAATGGAAGGTGCCCTTCATCCCGCCGGAGACCTTATCCGCATGACTCCCCGTTGGGTGCGCAGCGGCCGGACGCGCAGGGGGAGAAGGCCGCGCCGGAGCAGCCCGTGGGCTCGCAGCGGCAGGTGGTGACACGGTGGGTGAGCGGGTCGCAGCACGGCTCGTAGTTCACCGGCGGGATGCCCGCGTCCGTGCCGCCGTCGGTGGGAGTGCCCGCGTCGGTGGGGCTGCCGCCGTCTTCGGTGCTGGCGCCTCCGTCGGTGGTGGTGCCCGCGTCGGTGGGGCTGCCTGCGTCGGAGCCCGCGCCGGCGTCCTGGGTGCCGTGGATGCTCTCGCAGCTCTCCCGGAGCGACGGCGTGCAGGTGCCGGCCGCGCATGCCTGGAAGGCGACGTCACAGCCGTGGGGGGCCTCGCAGAGGCAGGTGTCCACCTGGTTGCGGACGCAGCAGACGGCCCAGGACCCCTCGCCCAGTGCGTCCGGGTCCTCGTAGAGCGGGTCGAAGCAGGCGCCCAGGAGCGCGACGAGGGTGGCGAGGACGGGTCGTTTCACGGCGGTTGGGACACCCGGTGCGGCGGGCCTGGGACATGCCGCCGGGGGCGACTAATATCCCACAGCCCATCGCGGATGCGATGCGATGTCCCAGGCCGCCGGGGCCGGGTGTCTCAAGGACGAAAAGGAAGGTCGGACCCATCGGATGGCGAGCGGGCTCGGTGCGGAGGAGCTCAGGGAGCTCTACGAGCGCTTCGCGCCCGTGGTGCACCGTCGCGCGCTCGCGCTGTTGGGACGCGATGCGGACGCCTGGGACATCGTCCAGGAGGTCTTCGAGCGCATGTTGACGGCCGGAGCGCGGTTCCGACGGGAGGCCCGTCCGATGACGTACGTGTACCGCGTCACCACCAACCTGTGCCTCAACGCGCTGCGCTCGCGCCAGCTCCGGGAGCCGGCGCTCCTGGAGGCGCCGGAGGCCGCGGCGCTCACGCCTGCCCAGTGGGAGGCCGCGGACTTCATCCGGCACCTCGTGGGGCGGATGGGCGAGCGCGAGCTGGAGGTGGCCACGCTGCACTTCTTCGACGGGCTGACGCAGGAGGAGATCGCCGGGATGCTGGACGTGTCGCGGAAGACCATCGTCCGGGACCTGGACTCCATCCGGAAGAAGGCGGCGGAGCTGGGGCGGCTGCCGGAAGCGGTGGAGGCGGAGCGTGGCTGAGCACCTGACGCGCCTGGAGTTGGATGAGTGGCTGTCGGGGCTGGATGCCTCGGGCCGCGCGGAGCGGCACGTGGCCGCGTGCACGGCCTGCGCGACGCTCGCGGAGCGGATGCGGCAGGCGCGAGCGTCGAGCCTGGCACAGCCCCAAGCGAAGGCGGTGCTGGCGAGACTGGAGGAGAAGCGAGCCCGGTCCGCGAGGCCCTGGTGGAGCTGGGGCGTGCCGCTGGTGACGGCGCTGGCGGTGGGGCTCGCGCTGGTCGTCTACGTGCCGCGAGGCGCGGAGGAGGGCGTGCGGCTGAAGGGGGCGGTGGCGCTGCGGCTCTTGTCCGCCCGGGGCGAGCCGGTGCGGGACGCGAGGCCCGGAGCGCAGGTGATGCTGGCGGTGGGCACGGGGCCGTACCGGAACGTGCTGGTGCTCGCGGTGGATGAAGCGGGCGCGGTGGAGCCACTCTGGCCGAGGGAAGGGCAGACAAGCGGCACGGTGGAGCCAGGGGCGGAGGTCCGGTTGTCCCCCGCGCTGGAGGTGACGCCAGGGTCGGTGGCGTTGCACGCGTTCTTCTCGGATGCGCCGCTGGACATGGAGCAGGCGCGCGAGGCGCTCACGTCGCGTGTCGCGGAGGCGCGCGGGAAGGGGCAGGGTCCGCTGGACGCGGCGACACCGGAGTTCATTGGAAAGGCCCAGGCGCGCACGCTGCTGAGGGTCATGCCGTGAGCCGCGTGTTGGGCCTGGGCGTCTGGGGGCTTGGGAGGCTGAGCCTGCTCCTGAGGGTGGCGGAGGAGGCGCCGCGCCGCTGGAGGGTGGGCGTGTGGAGACGACTGCTCGCGGTGCTGGGACTGAATCCGGGTGCCGCCGTGGATGCCACGCCGCGCGGCTGGGCATGGGGCCTTGGAGCACGGCTGCTCGCGGTGCTGCTCCTGGTGCTGGGGCCGCTTCCGGGCGCCGCCGCGGAGGAGGCTCCGCGCCGTTGGGCGCTGATCGTGGGAGAGAACCAGGGCCTGGCCAGCGAGGAGCGCCTGCGCTTCGCGGAGACGGACGCGCAGCGGATGCGCGAGGTGCTCCAGGAAGTGGGCACCGTGTCGCCGGAGCGAACGATGACGGTGCTGGGAGCGGATGCCGCGAAGCTGCGTGAGGCCCTGACGCGCTTCCGGGCGAGGCTGGCCGTGGAAGCCTCACCGAGGGATTGGCTCCTGCTCTACGTGTCATCGCACGCGGGCGACGGCAGCCTGCACCTGCGCGGCACCGAGCTGCCGATGCGCGAGTTGGTGGACTTCCTCAAGGGCGCGCCGGTGGGCGTGGGGCTGCTCATCCTGGATTCGTGCCGCTCCGGTGTCGCCACGCGCTTGAAGGGCCTGAAGCCGGTGGCTGCGCCGGTCACGATGGAGGCCTCGGAGTTGGAGGGCCGGGTCGTCATCAGCGCGTCTGGCGCGGATGAGTACGCGCAGGAGTCGGATGCGTTGCAGGGCTCCTTCTTCACGCACCACCTGTCCGTAGGGCTGCGCGGAGCGGCCGATGCCTCACGCGATGGCCGCGTCACACTGGAGGAGGCGTACCGCTACGCCTACGCGAGGACGCTGGAGTCCACGCTCGTTTCACCAGGAGGCATGCAGCGTCCCACGTTCCGCATGGACCTGCGTGGCCGTGGAGAGTTGATCCTCTCCGAGCCCCAGCGCGCGAGAGGCCGGCTGACGCTCGACGTGAAGGCCCCGGGCCGCTGGCTCGTCATGGCGTCAGAGAGCGGAGCGCTGGTGGCGGAGCTGGAGAAGGGCGAGGGCCCCACGACGCTGGCCGTGGCGCCCGGCGCGTACCGGCTGCTGCTCCGAGCCGAGGACGGATACCTGGAGCGCTCGGTGAGGGTGCCGCTAGACGGAACCGTGTCGGTGGGAGGCGAGCGCCTGGAACAGGCCGCGAGGATGCGGCTCGCGCGAAAGGGTGGGGCGGAGTCAGCGCTGCTGGTCGCGGTAGGGCCATCGTTGACGTCGGGAATCGTGGGGGGCCTGTCGTCAATCGCGGGCCTGGACGTACGCCTGATGCGTGAAGGGCGGCTGCTGACCGGAGTGGACACCTCAGGCCTGGGGGGCGCCGTGCGGCGGGGGACGGGCAGCAGGGTGTCCTTCCATCAGACGGAGCTGGAGCTGAGGCTGGGTGCGGGGCCGCACTGGAAGCACGGGGCCTGGACGTTCAGCGGCGCGCTGGAGGCCGGGGCACTGGCCGTCTTCCAGTCGCGCATCCCGGACGAAGAAGCACGCTTCGGGCTGGATCCGCTGGCGCTCGTCACCGGGGGCGTGAGGCTGGACCTGCGAAGCCGCCTGTCGATGCTCCTGAGCGCCTCCGCCGGAGGCGTCATGGCGAAGCGGGATTCGGGCACGGCGCTTGTACCCAGGGCCTCCGCGTCCCTGATGGTCGGCTACGCGCTCTGAACCGAAGGCATCGCCGGGATCGTGTGTCGCCATGGCCTGACGCTTCCGGGTAGAACGCTCCGTCTGTCTTTCACCGGAGCCACCCATGCCCCTGCGCCGCCACCACCTGCTCGCCGTCACGCTGGGCTTCACCCTGGGCTGCGCGGGCGCGAAGCCCGCCGCGACCCCGTCCGCGCTGGAGCGGGTGGCGCTGGTACATGGGGGCGCGGGGCCGTGGGCGGTCGCGGGCTACCGGATGGGCGATTACGCGCTCCGGCAACTGGGCCTGCCCCGGGGCAGCTTCAAGCTGGAGATCATCCACCACAGCCCGGCGAAGGTCCAATACACCTGCGTCGCGGACGGCGCGGCGGCGGCCACCGGTGCCAGCCTGGGCAAGCTCAACCTGTCGCTGGTGACCGCCCCCTCTCCCGAGGACGTCGTCACCACCTTCCGCAACCGCGACACCGGCCAGTCCCTCACGCTGCGTCCGTCCGCCAGCTTCGTGCAGCGCTTCCGGGACGTCCCTCGCGAGAAGCTGGGCGAAGCGGGCCGGGCCGTCCTCACCCTCCCGGACGCCGAAGTCTTCGAGACCGTCACGCCCTGAGCGGAACGCCGCTCAGAACACGACCAGCGAGATGGCCAGCGCGGGCAGCGCGCCCTGGACCAGGCTGGCCGTGAAGAACTTCCGGTTGCTGCACACCAGCACCACCGCCGCCAGCAGCATGCACGCGCAGCCGAACACCACCGCCGCCACGCCCGACGCCACCGCGCCCGTGTGCACCAGCGCCACGCCCACCAGCACGCCCACCGCGAGGAACAGGTTGTAGAAGCCCTGGTTCAGCGCCATCGGCTTCACCACGTCCGCGTCCGCCTGCGACTTCAGCCCGAAGCGCCTCCACACCTTCGGCCGCGAGAAGACGATGCTCTCCATCACGAAGAACAACACGTGGATGAGCGCGGCGATGACCGCGAAGACCTGCGCCAGTGGCGACATGATGACTCCCCCTCCGGGGTTGGGTATTCTGAACCAGTCAGTTCCGAATTCATATTGAAACGATCAGTTCAGAATTGTCAAGGAGGGTGACGTGGCGCGGACGCGGGCGTTCGACGAGACAGAGGCGGTGCGGGCGGCGTTGGGGGTGTTCTGGTCGCGCGGCTACGAGGCGACGTCGCTGTCGGACCTGGAGGCCGCGACGGGGCTGAACCGCTCCAGCCTGTACCAGACGTTCGACAGCAAGCGCGGGCTGTTCGCGCGGGCCATCGCGCTGTACCTCCAGGAGGTCATCGGCCCCCGGCTGGGCGTGTTCTCGAAGGACGCGCCGGGACTCGCGCAGGTGACGGAGTACTTCGAGTCGCTCGCGGCGACGATGGCCACCGCGCCGCCAGCGCTGACGCGGCGGGGCTGCCTGCTGGTGAATACGGCCACGGAGCTGGGACCACATGACGCGGAGGCGAAGCAGGCGGTGGAGGACTACCGGGCGCTCCTGCGAGGCCACCTGACGCGGGCCCTGGAGGGCGCGGCCAAGGCGGGCGTGCTGCCTCGCAAGACGGTGGCGCGCCGGGTGGAGCTGCTCCTGGGGGCCGTGATTGGCGTGCTCGTCACGGCGCGCGTGGACCCGGCGGCCGCGGCGAAGCTGGCCCAGGCGGCGGCGAGCGAGGTGGCGGGCTGGGCGGGGTAGGGGGCGCCGGGCTTGTCCGGCGTGGGAAGGCTGCTACAAGGGCGCGTTCTCCCGAGGCGCCCCGTGCCTCCGTCCCCCGAGGCTCCGATGGAATTCTCCGCGCTCGCGCTGTCACCCCCGCTGCTCCAGGTGCTGGAGGAGCTGGAGTTCAAGACCGCCACCCCCATCCAGGCGCAGAGCATCCCCGTGCTGTTGCAGGGGAAGGACCTGGTGGGCCAGGCGCGCACGGGCAGCGGGAAGACGGCGGCGTTCGCGCTGCCCATCCTGCAGAAGGTGAAGCTCACGCAGGACCGGCGGCTCCAGGCGCTGGTGCTCTGCCCCACGCGCGAGCTGTGCGCGCAGGTTGCGGGGGAGATCCGCAGGCTGGCGCGGCGGATGCCGGGCGTGCAGGTGCTGGCGCTCGCGGGAGGGCAGCCCATCCGTCCGCAGGTGGAGGCGCTGGAGAAGGGCGTGCACATCGGCGTGGGGACGCCCGGCCGCATCATGGACCTGCTGGACCGCGAGGTGCTGGACACGCGGCACCTGGCCACGGTGGTGCTGGACGAGGCGGACCGGATGCTGGACATGGGCTTCCGGGAGGACATGGAGCGGGTGCTCGGGGCGACGCCCTCGAAGCGGCAGACGGTGCTCTTCTCCGCGACGTTCCCGGACGACATCGAGAAGCTGAGCCGCGCGTTCCAGAAGGACCCCGTGCGGGTGTCGCTGGCGCAGGAGGAGTCCGCGCCGGACATCCAGCAGGTGGCGTACGCGTGCACACCGGAGGAGAAGCAGGGCCTGCTGCTGCGGCTCCTGCGCCAGCACCAGCCGGCCTCCGCCATCGTGTTCTGCAACTTCAAGGCGGTGGTGGTGGATCTGACGCGAGCGCTGGTGCAGGCGGGCGTGAGCGCGGACGGGTTGCAGGGCGACCTGGAGCAGTTCGACCGGGACCGGGTGATGGCGAAGTTCCGCAACCACAGCACGCGCGTGCTGGTGGCGACGGACGTGGCGGGCCGGGGCATCGACGTGGAGGCGCTGGACGCGGTGGTGAACTACGAGCTGCCGCAGCAGCCGGAAGCGTACGTGCATCGCATCGGCCGCACGGGGCGCGCGGGCCGTCGCGGGCTGGCGCTGTCGCTGGTGACGCGCTCGGACAGCCGCAAGGTGGAGGACATCGAGGCGACGACGGGCGTGAAGCTGGAGAAGGGGGACGTGGACGCGCTGGTGCCGGAGAACGTGCCGGGCGTGTCGCTCATCTCCGGCTGGGAGACGCTGTCCATCTCCGCGGGGCGCAAGGACAAGATGCGCCCCGGAGACATCCTGGGCGCGCTGACGGGCGAGGCGGGCGGGCTGAAGGCGGAGGACGTGGGCAAGATTGAGATCCACGACCATCACGCCTTCGTCGCCGTGTCCAAGCGCGTGGTGAAGGTCGCCTTCCAGCGGCTGACCGAGGGCCGCATCAAGGGCCGCCGGCACCGCATCGAACGGGTGCGGTGAGTGCTCGCTCGCGGGTAGACTGCACCTGTTCACAGGAGCGCGTCGTGACCGACATCTACCACTTCACGCACATCACGAACATTGAAGCCATCATCAGGGACGGAGGGCTGATGTCGGACTCGGAATGTATTCGGATCGGGCGGACCGCAGTCCGATCGGGCAACGCCGAAATCAAGCAGCGGCGATTGGCGAAGGCGATCGAATCCGGTGTTGGTATGGGCGGTGTTGTTGGTGACTACGTTCCCTTCTACTTCGCGCCCCGCTCTCCGATGCTCTACAAGATCATGCGGGGAAACGTCCCCGGCGTTGACCCGGATCAAGATCCTCTCGTGTACTGCGTAGCTTGCGCCGAAGACTTCAGCCCACCTGAGTTCGTCATCACCGACGGCAATGCCGCGCATGACTTCTCAAGTCATTACGGCGACCACGCAGCCCTCTCGACCTGTATCGACTGGCGGCTCATGAGGGATGCCATCTGGAAGAATACGGAAGAAGATGGCGACCGAATGCGTCGCCGCATGGCGGAGTTTTTGGTTAACCGGTTCGTGTCATGGCCGCGCGTCGCCGGGTTGGTGACGCGCATCCCTGCGACCCGCGACGCGATCCGAGCGCTCTACTCCAAGCTGAAGCCCGCCCATCAACCACCGGTGAGTGTCAGACCGGATTGGTACTACTGAAAACCCGTCATGGGCTGAGTACCATGGCCGTGCGTACCGTTTTACGAGGATGCGATGATCGAGGCGGGTACAGGGGATTTGCTCAGGGCGGAAGTGGAGGCGCTCGTCAATACCGTGAACACCGAGGGTGTCATGGGTAAAGGGATTGCTCTGCAGTTCAAGCAGGCGTTTCCTGATAACTTCAAGGCGTACAAGAAGGCGTGCGACCGGGAGGAAGTCCGCCCTGGCACGATGTTCGTGTTCGATCAGGGCGGGCTGGCAGGCGGGCCTCGGTACATCATCAACTTTCCGACCAAGCGGCATTGGAGAGCCAAGTCTCGGATCGAAGATATTGAGTCCGGCCTTCGTGACTTGGTCCGGGTGATCAAGGAACGGAAAATTGCGTCCATCGCAGTCCCTCCCCTGGGTTGTGGGAATGGGGGGCTGCGCTGGTCTGAGGTCGAACCGCTGATCACGAACGCACTCGGCGGCCTGGAAGGGGTTCGGGTGCAGGTCTTTGCTCCTGCGGGTTCTCCACCTGCGAAGAGCATGCGTGTGAGCACTGAACGGCCGAAAATGACACCCGGGCGGGCTGGCCTGCTCGGCCTGATGGCGAAGTATGGCGAGCCGGGAACTACCTTCACCCGAATGGAAATACAGAAGCTCGCGTATTTTCTCCAAGTCGGAGGGGAGCCATTGCGCCTTGAGTTCGTGCGTCATCACTACGGACCCTATGCCGAGCAGTTGAATCATGTCCTTGAGCGCCTCGAAGGACACTTCATCCGGGGCTATGGCGATCGCACAGGGCCATCGGAGATCGTTCCAGAGCCCGGAGGCGTCGAGGAGGCCATGAACTATCTGGACGCCCTGCCCGAGACCTTGGCTAGGCTTGAGCGGGTTGCACGGCTATTCAAAGGCCTTGAGTCCCCTTATGGCGCGGAGCTGTTAGCCACCGTCCATTGGGTTTGTACTCATGAGCCAAGCGTGGCGGGTGAAGTATCAAAGGTCATCGCAGCCGTGCATGCATGGAGTGACTATAAGCGTGCTCGATTTCAACCACGTCATGTAGAGGTCGCCTGGATGCGTCTTCGCTCTGAAGGATGGCTGCCCTTCCCACCTTCTGAACCTGCCGACGTTGCTCCGGCTTGAATGAGCGAAAGAGCCTGTTCAAGTGAAGGCGTGCGCTCGCGTGAATCCTACCCCGGCGTGCTCTTGCGCTGCTCCGTGGCGGCCGGCGCCTCCGTCTGCTTCGCCAGCGCCGCCATGATCTGCTCCGCCTTCCACCCCGGATCCAACACCGGGCAGAAGTAGCCCGGACCCGCGCGCTCGCGCACGGCCCAGGCGAAGAAGTCCCTCGCCAGGGTGTGCACCTCCTCCGGCAGGAAGAGCGCCGCGACGTCGTACTCCGTGAAGCGCAGGAGCCCCGGGACGCGCCACTCGCGCTCCCAGTCGAAGCGGTAGCTGTAGGGCGCGTTGTGCGCGTCGCCCTGGATGTCCACGAAGGGCGTCACCGCCCACACGGGCTCCTTCTGGGGTTCCTTCGCGGACAGGGCCTGGTCCAACTGGTGCTTCATCGCCAGGTGCGCCGGGGAGCCGTACTGCACGTACCAGACAGGGCCTCCGCCCTGCGACAGGATGAAGCTCTTCCGGAAGGCGATGCCGTACAGGCTGCGGCGCTGCACCAGCCGCGTGAGCTGGTCCAACGGAATCTCGCTGAAGCACACCGAGCGGTGCCGGTCCGCCACCAGCGACTCCCGCCGCGCGATGCCAAACCCCTCCGCGCCCGGGATGAGCGTGCGCGCTCCCAGGATGCTCATCATGTTCTGGTAGGCGTCGTGGTACGGGGGCCCCGGCTTCGTGAAGTGCACCACGAAGTCAGACATGTCCCGCCACTGCGCATTCGCCTGATACCCGAGCATCGCCTCGCGAGTCTCCCGGCCCGGTCCCTCCTTCGCAACACAACGTGCCGGGTTGTCCCCAGGCCTGCCCCCTCTCCTGACGTGCGGGTGCCTCAGGGCAGGCGGACGGGCGCTGGCTCCCTCGGCCGTGACAGGCGCATCAGCGCCAGCCCCGCGAGCACCGCCACCGACGCCACCGCTGCCTCCCGCGCGCTCGCGCCGAAGGTCACCAGCGTCAGCCCCAGCACCAGCGTGGGCAACGCGAGCAGCGCGTGCACCGGCCGCAGGTCCCGCTCCCGCCGCAGCGACAGCACCGCGAGCGCCGCCGCCGTGACTCCGAATTGCATCAGCACCGCGATGGCGGAGAGCGCGAAGAGCTCCGACAGGTCCCCCAGGTTCACGAACCCCAGCACCAGCGCCCACGTCACCGCCAGCGCCCGCATGGGCACGCCCGACTCCGACATGCGCTCCAGCCCGAACAGCGAGCGCTCCCCGGAGGCCAGCGCGGACAGGTAGCGCGGCGTCGTCACCATCATCCCCACGCAGATGCCCAGCGCGGACACGCTCGTGCCCGCCCCCACCAGCCGCTCCAGCCCCGCGCCGCCCCACACCCCCGCCGCCTGCGCCAGGGGCGCGCTCGCCCCCGCCAGGTCCGGCAGCGCCGCGACGCATGCCCACACGAGCCCCACGTAGAGCAGCATCGCCAGCAGCAGCGAGCCCACCGTCGCCAGGGGCACCGTGCGCTCGGACGCGCGCACCTGCCCCGCGATGACCGGGACGATCTCGAAGCCCTGGTACGCGAACATCACCGTCAGGCCCGCCGTCAGCCAGGACGCCCCCGTGGCGGGCAGCGGTGGCGGCACCTCCCGGACCGGCAGGAAGAAGAACGCACCCAGGAGCGCCGCCAGCGGCACGAGCTTGAGCACCGTGAGCGCCGTCCAGGTCCGCGCCGACACGCGGATGCCCGACGCCACCAGCGCCGCCAGCCCCGTCACCAGCGCGGAGGCCAGCAGCCGCTCGCCCACGGGGCCGCCCAGGCCCAGCGACGGCGCCACCGCCCGCGCCAGGCCCGCCATCACCGCGGACGTGCTCAGGAAGGCGCTCACGTAGGCCACCCAGCCGACGAGGAACGACACGCGCTCGCCGAACGCCGCCCGCGCGAACACCACGGGGCCGCCATCCGAGTCGAACCGCCGGCCGAGCACCGCGAACGCGAACGCCACCGGCACCAGCGCCAGCCCCGTCAGCGCGAAGGCCCACACCGCGCCCAGGCCGGGGGCCTGCGCCGCGACCTCCGCGGGCGCGAAGAAGATGCCGACGCCCACGATGCCGTTGACGCCCAGGGCCAGCAGTTGGAACGGCCCGATGGTGCGCTCGGGTGCGACGCCGGAGGGAAGGGTGGACACGGCGCGGACTTCACTACACCCGCGCCCCGCGCACCATCGCCCTGCTCACGGATGGGAGAGCAGCACGCTCAGCGCGGCCATGCGCCCGGACGCGGGCTCCCGCTCCAGCGACTTCGGGATGGAGACGAGCACGTCGTTCTCGCGCTGGTCGCCGCAGGCGCGCGTGCCCCGGTAGTGCTTGCGGTCGCGCTCGATGATGAGGTTGTAGCCGCACGGCCCCACCGTCCCCGTCAGCTCGTCCGGGCTGAGCGTCAGCGACGAGGGCTGGCCCGCGAAGGTGCCCATCATCTCCACGACGTCCGGCCGCTCGGTCACGGTGAGCTCCACGGGTTTCTCTCCCACCGTGCCCTCGATGCGCCGCTCCGACAGCTTCAGGTCCACGGGGCGCTGGAAGGCCTGGCCCTTCAACGCGTTGTCCGACAACTGGAGCTTCAGGTCCGGGCCCTGGAGACCCTGCGCGCCGACGTTCGCACGCACGGTCGTCCGGGGCGTCCGCAGCTCCACGGTGTCGGTCTTCTTCGCCACGGCGGATCCGCCCGCGAGCAGGGCGGCAACGGTCAGGATGCGTGCGATTCTCATGCTCCAAAGCTGGTGCATCGGTCCACGCGTCACCAGGGCCATGCCCCGGGCTGCTCGGCGGGCCGCATGTTCGTGATATCCGTGCGCGCGTGTCCCGCACGCGCCTGCTGGCCCTCCTCGTCGCACTCGTCGCCGTCGTGGTCGCCGTCTGGCAACGCTCCCGGGCGGTGGAGCGGCTGGGCCAGGACTTCGACGAGGCGGTCTACCTGCCCATCGCCTTCACCTATGCCGGGATGATGGACGAAGGGCGCTGGGGCGACATCGGCAAGGTCCGGGAGAACTTCGAGCACCCGCCGCTGGTGAAGCTGCTCTTCGCCGAAGCCGTGCGCGTCTCGGGCGCTCCGGAGCCGGACTGGCGGGACGTCCCCATGGGCAGGCCCATCCCGGACGCCGCGCGCCCCGCGTTCAACGTGACGCGAGGCCTGTCCGCGGTGGCCGGCGTGCTCCAGGTGGGGCTCGTCGCCCTCGTGGATCCGCTGGGCGCGCTCCTGCTCGCGTGGGACCCGTACCACACGAAGTACACGTCGCAGGCCTACCTGGAGGCGGTGCCGGGGCTGCTCGCGGTGCTCGCGCTGCTCGCGTTCGAGCGCGCCCGGCGGATGGGCTTCGCGCCGGGATGGACGGCGGTGTCCGGCGCGCTGCTGGGGCTCGCGGCGGCGGGGAAGTATCCGTATGGCCTGGTGGGCGGGCTCACGTTCCTGCCCTTCCTGGTGGCGGGCGCGCGCACGCGGTGGCGTCCGTGGGCCGCCATCGTCGTGTCCACGGCGGCGGTGTTCATCCTGGTGAACCCGGCCCTGTGGGCGTCTCCGTTCGCGTCGCTGTGGGAGTCCGTCACCTTCCACTGGGGCTACTCCCACAACGAGCACGTGCGCCGCGCCGGCCTGCCCTGGTACCAGCCGCTGGTGTTCCTCACGGACCCGTGGCTGTCCGCGTCCGACCCGGGCATCTACCTCACGCACTTCAACGCGTGGGCGCTGCTGGCGCTGGCGGTGCTGGGCCTGCCCCGGACGTGGCGCGAGCGGCCCGTGTGGGCGGTGGCCGCCGTCGTGGGCCTGGTGTTCCTGCTGCTGTGGAACACCAAGTGGCCGCAGTACCTGCTGCTCGTCATTCCCGCGCTGTGCGTCTGCGCGGGCCGGGGCGCGCGGACCCTGGCCCACGGCGCCACTTGGCTGCTGGGCAGGGTCCAGCGCTCGCGCGTCAGCGCAGGTGCGTGAAGACGCACGGGTCCGCGGGCAGGTCCAGGTCGCAGACGGGCATCAGGCACGTCACCTTCGCGCGGCGGGGCAGCGGCACCCAGCCCGAGCGCAACAACAGACAGGCCGTGGTGCCGGGCCCGCGCAGCATGCCCGCGAAGGCCACGCCCCGGCGCTCCATGTCCTGCATGGCCACCTGGAGCAGCCGCTGCCGGTCCTCGGCGGACACGGAAGCGTGGAAGGCCATCAGGTCCACGACCTCCGCGGTGAGCTCGCCCACGCCCGTCATCAACAGGCTGTGTGAGCTCACCAGCCCGCGCACCTCGCCGTCCTGCTCCAGCACGAAGGTCCGGGGCACGTCGCGGTACTGGAGCTGGGCCGCCAGTTGCTCGGTCGTGTACGTGTAGCCCAGCGTCACCGGGCGCAGCATGTCGTGGACCAGCGCCGTGCAGCCGCCCAGGTCCGCCGGCTGGTAGGGGCGGATGCCCTGGCGGTCCGCCTCCCGGAAGCGGTGCCGCAGCAGGGGATGCGCCAGCGTGAACAGCCTCCGCTCGTTGTCCGTGAAGGACCAGCGGGCGAGCGCTCGTGCATCAAAGGCATACATCCACATCCCCAGGCCTCCGAAGAGGCGCGTGTTCCACGCGTGCCGCCAGAAGCCCGGCGGGCGGGGCTCCGTGGTCGTGAAGCCCAGGGTGATGCGCGCGGCCCGGTCCTGATGCCGCCGGAGCAGCTCGCGCGCGAGCTTCGCGCCAATGCCCTGTCCCCGATGGGAGTTCGTGACGGTGGCCCGCACGCCGTAGCTGCCGTCCACCTCCATGCGCCCCAGGCGCAGCCTCGCGGGCTCCGCGAAGAGGGTGCCCACCAGCGTCTTCCCCTCATACGCCGCCAGCAGGTAGTCGCGCGGCGCCTGCCCGTCGCGGAACAGGCGCCAGTCGCAGAAGCGCTTGTCCCAGACGGGGAGCGGGGCCGTCTTGCCGTAGGTGGATTGCCAGACGCGGTTGAGGAACCAGGACGCCTCGGAGGCGTCACCTTCGAAGGTGCGCACCTCAATCATGGCCTGCCCTCCAGGACGGGATGCCGGAGCGCCCGGGGATGGCGTGCCGCATGCGCCATGCGATTGCTGTTCATGGCAAGGAAGGTAGGGAGGGGGGGCGGGCTGGAAACCGGCCGCCGGGCATGGCTCCTCCCTGGCTGTCATTGCCGCGTCAATGCCAGCCCTTCCGCGTGCGGTGGTCCACAGGCACCGCGCTGACAGGGCGGGGGAGTGTGTGGGGTTCGCCGTCCCGCGCGCTTCAGTGCGGGGGGAGGGCGAAGTCCGCGTACACCGCGCCGTGGTCGGAGCCGCCGTAGCCGCCCGTGGGCTCGCGGGCCACACGGAAGGAGCCCGGCACGTACACGCCGCCCCCGTCGGGCGCGAGGTAGAGGTGGTCGATGGCCTGGCCCCTACCGGAGTAGAAGTACGTCCAGGTCTCGCTGTCCGGCCGGTCCCTGGCGACGCGCAGCAGCGCCTGGTCCAGGGCGTTGATGGGCTCCGAGCCGGGGACGTCGTTGAGGTCTCCGCCGAGCACGATCATCGCGCCGGGGAACTCCTTCGCGGATTCGAGGAGGATGTCCCGCGAGGCCGTGGCCTCCGCCAGGCGGCGGCCCGGATCATCGTCCACCTTGGAGCGGAAGTGCGCCGCGAAGGCGATGACCCGCGTGCCGTCCACGTCCAGGTGGACCTCGAGCAGGTCGCGCGAGAAGCGGGTGGCGGAGCCATCGGGCCGGTAGATGTATTGGTTCCGGTGGCTGCGCACTTCGAGGATGGGGTGGACGGAGAGGATGGCCACGTCCACGGACGCCTTGGTGTACGTCTCCCCGAGCTTCGAATAGGGGAATCGCGGGACCTTCCGCAGCAGCCCATCCAGCGAGTTCTGCGTTTCGACCTCTTCCAGCATCACGATGTCCGCGTTGAGCGCGTTGATGGCCTGGCCGAGCCGGGTCACCTGTGCCTCGAACTCCGCGTCGGTGGGCAGCTCCTCGTAGTTGGAGCCGCCGCACGCGCCCGTGTCGCAGACGGTGTCGAAGAGGCGGTGCACGTTGAACGCCGCGATGCGCACGCGGGGGCCGGCCGGGTCCACCGGCGTTCCGCTGTCGGGCTGCGGGCAGTTGCCCTGGACGCAGGCGCCCGCGTCTGGAACCGGCAGGGACTGGGAGGACGCTCCGTCACAGCCCGCGACGGTGAGGACCAGGCCCCAGAGGGCGAGGGTCCAGCGGGGACGGAAGCGGGAGGGGAGCCGCGTCAGGGGTGACATCGGGGCGGCAACCTAACATCGGCCCTCCTCGGGTGCCTCGCGGACCTGCCTGGAGCGTCCGACGACGCGGCGCGGCTCACCCCGCGTCCCGGGCGAGGACTCCCGGTGCCGGTGGGGCGGACACCGGGTGGTGCCCGGGTGTCGCCCGGTGCGTCACACCGGGTGCGCGACCGATGCGGCGGTGCTTTCCGACCGGTCACGGCCGGGGGCGCGCTCCTGGCTCCGGCCGGGGCGACCGGCCACGGGACGGCTCGCGCCGTTCGGCGTGGCTCCGCGACCGCTCGCCTCCGAGGTCCCCGGCCGTGCCCTCGGGCGTGGGCATCCTGTCGCCGTTTCCGGGTGCTGAACCGCCCGCGAGGTGCCGACGCCATGACCCCGTCCGTTCCCCTGTCCCCGCTTCCTCCTTCTCCCGCTCCCTCCGTCACGGCTCCGGCCCGGCCGCTGCTCCCGTGGGTGCGCGCCCCGCGCCGGACGCTGGCGGCGTCGCTGGCGCTGGGGGTGCTCGCGGAGGTCCTGCTCGACCGGTCGCGCTGGGGCCTGGGCTTCCCGCTGCTGGTGGCGTCCCTGGTGGGCGCGCTCGCGTGGCTGGGCGGGCGTGAGGGCTGGCAGCGCGCGCGGCCCAATGCGTGGCTGCTGGCGCCGCTGGGGCTGGTCAGCGTCTTCGTGGCGGTGCGGGACAGCTCCTGGCTCCTGCCGCTCAACGTGATGACGGCGGCCGTGCTCCTGATGATGCTGGCGCACTTCTGGGCCGCGGGCCGCGTGGAGCGGCTGGGGCTCACCGACTACGTCGTCGTCTTCTTCGGCTCCGCCGCGCAGGGCCTGCTCTACCCGCCGGTGCTCGTCCGGGACGGCGTGGACGTGCGCGGGCTCAAGAGCCACTCGCGCCTGCTGTGGGCGCTGACGCGGGGCCTGCTGCTGACGCTGCCGGTGCTGCTGGTGTTCGGGCTGCTGCTGGACTCCGCGGACAGCATCTTCTCCTCCACCTTGCAGCGGCTGCTGTCGTTCGACCTGGGCCTGGAGCTCCTGGTGGGGCGCGGCATGGGCGTGGCGTTCGGCGCGAGCGTCGCCGCGGGCGTGCTGGGGCATGCGCTGCGCCGCCGGGCCACGAAGGAGCTGGGGGACGCGGAGGTGGCGCCGGCCACGCCGCGCCTGGGGCTCATCGAGGCGCTCACGCTCATCTTCGCCGTGAACGCGCTGTTCTTCGTCTTCGCGGCGTTCCAGGTGGCGTACCTGTTCATCGGCGACGCGTCGTCGCCCGCGGCCGGCTACACGTTCGCGGAGTACGCGCGGCGCGGCTTCTTCGAGCTGGTGATCGTCGCCTCGCTGACGCTGGCGCTGGTGATGGCCCTGACGCGCTGGACGCGGCGCGAGACCCGGACGGCGCAGACCGTCTTCCGTGCGAACACGTCGTTGATGGTGGTGCTGACGCTGATCATCCTCGCGTCCGCGATGCGGCGGCTGTCGCTGTACGAGGACGCGTTCGGCTACACGCTGCTGCGCGTGCACACGCACGTCTTCATGGTGGCGCTGGGCGCGGCGCTGGCCTGGCGCGCGGTGACGCTGTGGTGGAAGCCGGAGCGCTTCGCGGTGGGGGCCTTCGCCACGGCGCTGGGCTCGGTGCTGGTGCTCAACTTCCTCAACCCGGAGGCCTTCATCGTCCGCCACAACCTGGAGCGGTACGCGCGCACCGGTTCTTTGGACACCGAAATGTTCTACGACCTGTCCGCGGACGCGGTGCCCGGGCTGGTCCGGGCCGAAGCCACCCTCGCGGAGCAGTACCCGGGGCCGCTGGCGACCGTCCTGAAGGAGCACCTGGAGCGGCTGGAGCAGCGGGACACGGTCCCGGAGTGGAATCTCTCCCGCTTCCTCGCCCGGCGTGCGCTGTTGCGGACGGGGGCGTGGAGTGCGCCCGTGAATCCGTGAGGCACCCTGGCTAGATTCCGGCGCCATGAGTGAAGTCGCCGGACGCCGTGTCCCCGCCTTGCCCCCCATCCCCGCGGTCCTCATCGCCGTGGTGAGCGTGCAGGGGGGCGCCGCGCTCGCGAAGGGGCTCTTCCCGGTCCTGGGCTCGGTGGGGGCCGCGGGCCTGCGGCTGGTGCTGGCGTCGGTGATGTTGCTGGCGTTCTTCCGTCCGCCGCTCCTGCGCTACACGCGGGAGCAGTGGGCGGCCGTCGTGCCGTATGGCGTGGCGCTGGGCGTGATGAACCTCACGTACTACCTGGCCATCGCGCGCATCCCGCTGGGGCTCGCGGTGACGCTGGAGTTCGTGGGGCCCTTCGTGCTGGCGGTGGTGGGCTCGCGCAAGGCGTTGGACTTCGTGTGGGTGCTCTTCGCGGCGACAGGCATCGTGTTGATTACGCCCTGGACGGCGAAGCCCGGCGCGTTGGATCCGCTGGGCGTGGTGCTGGCGCTGACGGCGGGCGCGTGCTGGGCGCTCTACATCCTGGCGGGGGGAAGGCTGTCGCGCCGCGTGCCGGAAGGGCAGGGCGTGGCGGCGGGCATGGTGGTGGCCATGCTGACGGTGCTGCCGTTCATGCTGCGCGAGGGCCACCTGGAGCGGCTGACGCCGGGCCTCTTCGCCGCGGGCGTGGGCGTGGCGCTCCTGTCCAGCGCGCTGCCATACACGCTGGAGATGCTGGCCCTGGGACAGCTCTCCAGCCGCACCTTCGGCATCCTGATGAGCCTGGAGCCCGGGGTGGCCACGCTGGTGGGATGGTTGTTCCTGCGCGAGCAGCTCACGCCCATGCAATGGCTGGCGGTCGCGCTGGTGAGCGTGGCGTCCGCGGGGGCGACGCTGACGGCGAAGCAGCCCCCGCCTCCCGTGGAGGCGTGAGGGTCACGGCCCTCCGGCATCAGGGCAGTGAGTCCAGCGCCGCGAGCAGCCGGCCCACGTCCTCCGCCGTGTTGTAGTGGAGCAACGATGCGCGCACCGCGCCGTCGGGCATGAGCCCCAGCGCCTCCGCCGCCATCGTAGCGTAGTAGTGCCCCGCCGCGACGCCCACGCCCTGCTCCGCCAGGTGCTCCGCCACGGCGCGCGGCGACAGGCCCGTCACGTTGAAGCAGAACGTGGCCACGCGCCCCTCGGACGTCTTCGGCCCATAGAGTTGCACTCGCGGATGCCGGGACAGTTGCTCCAGCGCGGCCTCCAGCAGCGGCTGCTCCAGTTGCGCGATGCGCTGGAAGGCCCGCGTCAATCCCTCTCGCCCCGGCTGGCCACCGCCCAGCACTTCACGCAGGTAGCGCAGCGAACCCAGCCACCCGGCCCAGCCTTCGTGGTTCGCCGTGCCCGGCTCGAACTTCTGCGGGCCGTCATCCGGCATGAACCACAGCTTGTCCGCCGGCAACCCCGCCAGCAGCTCGCGCCGCACGAACAGACAGCCCAGGTGCGGACCGAAGACCTTGTACGGCGAGAACACCGCGAAGTCCGCGCCCCACGCGCGCACGTCCGGCAGGTGATGCGGACTGGAGTGCACCGCGTCCACGAACAGCCACGCGCCCACGCCGTGCGCCACCTCCGCCGCCGCGGCCACGTCCGGCGTCGCGCCCACCGAGTTCGCCGCCGCGGACACCGCCACCAGCCGCGTGCGCGGCGTGACGAGCTTGCGCAGCTCGGAGGCCTCCAGCCGGCCCTCCGGCCAGCTCGCGCGCCAGGTCGTCACCTTCACGCCCTGCGCCTCCAGCGCTCGCCACGGGGCCGCGTTGGATTCGTGCTCCAACTCGGAGAGGACCACCTCGTCGCCCGGCTGGAAGAGGCGTGAGACGGCCCGGCCCACCTGGAAGGTGAGCGCGGTGGCGCTGGGCCCGAGCATGACTTCATCGGGCCGGCAGTTCAGGAACTCCGCCGTCTCCTCGCGCGCCCGGGCCTTGAGCGCCGTGGCCACGCGGGAGGCGGGGTAGGGCTGGCCCACGTTGCAGCTCCCACCCGAGAGGAATTGATGGATGGCGTCGATGCAGTGCGTGGGCACCTGCGCCCCCGCCGCGTTGTCCAGGTAGCTGAAGCCAGACCGCAGGGCGGGGAAGTGCTCGGCGAAGGGGGAGGGCATGGGCCGCGGAGCATAGCCCTCGCCCTTCCCCGGGAACTACGGCGTGCCGAAGTCCTGCGTCCAGTACGCGCGGTACGTGCTGGAGGGCGCGTTGAAGTAGCCGATGCCCGTCTCCTTCAGCGCCCCGTCCATGATGTTGTTGCAGTGCCCGGTGCTGGCCATCCAGCCGTCCACCACCGCCTGCGCGGTGCCGTAGCCCGCGGCGATGTTCTCCGCCGCCCTGCGGTAGCTGTAGCCCGCGGACGTCATCCGCTGCCACGGCGTGGAGCCGTTGGAGCCCGTGTGGCTGAAGAAGTTGTTCGTCCCCATGTCCTTGGAGTGCTTGCGCGCCGCGCAGCGAAGCTTGTCATTGTTCGTGAGCGCGCCCACCGCTGGCTTCGCCACGCCGCCACAGGTGGCACCCGCCGCCCGCCGCTGGTTGATGAGCGTGAGCACGTCGTTCTCCAACTGCACCCAGGCCGGGTCCCACGTCGTCACGTCGTCGCAGTACGCGGCGCTCGCGCTCAGGTCGTTGCCAGCGGCCTCCGTCTGGGCCGGCGGCACGACGACGCCTTCCCCCCGCGGCGTGGGCGACTCCTCGCCTCCACAGCCGCCCAGCAGGGCAGCGGCGCTCAACAACGTCAGACACAGCGAACGGGCGGAGGGCTTCATGGACAGACCTTTCACCGGCAGGGGCCAGTCAGGGGGAGGGGTTCAGTGAGATGCATTCTTGTCGGTGATTCCTGGTTTCCGCCATGGACCCGCCGTGCATTGTGATTGACGCGGGAAGGGGCAGGGTTGTGTCGGCGGTGTTGGTGACGGAAAGTTCCTTCACCGTGAAGACGCCTTCCGCTGTGCCTGCCGTTCGTTCCGTGGTGCTGGACACCAACGTGGTGCTGGACGTGTTCGTCTTTGATGACGTCTTCACGCGGCCGTTGGCGCAGGCGCTGCGTTCGGGCTCGCTGACGGCGTGGGCGGACCGGCACACGCTGAAGGAGCTGGCGCTGGTGCTCGCCTATCCCTGGTTCAAGCTGACGGCGGACGCGCAGCGGGCGGTGCGCGACGCGTACGGCGCGCTCGTGCGCGTGGCGGACGGTGAGGGCTCACCGGTGGAGCTGCCGCCGTGCCGGGACCGGGATGATCAGAAGTTCCTGGAGCTGACGGCCCGCGCGGGCGCCGCGTGGCTGGTGAGCAAGGACCAGCGCGTGCTGTCGATGGGCGGCGGACGGCGCCTGCCCTTCGAGGTGCTCTCGCCTCGCCGTGCCTCGCAGGTGCTCGAGGCGGAAGGCGTGGCACGGAGCGGTTGAAGCAGGCAGGCAGGGGTGCGCACGCGCAGTCAAAATCGCGCTCCGCGCTTGGTGACCCGGGCATCTCGGGCCATCCTGCGGCCCGGTGCGTTCCTCACTCCTGATCCTCCTGTTCTGCGCCGGCTGCGCCGCGCGTGTCGTCACCCCCGTCCCGCCTCCGGCACCGGCCCCGGTCCAGGCCTCGGCCGCGACGCCTCCCGTGGAGACGCCGGCCCAGACGCCGCCCGCGGAAGCTCCGGCCGCGGCCGAGCCCCAGGCCACGCCCGCCGTGAGCGCGTCCGGTGCCCCCGTCGCGATGCCTTCCCCGGCGGAGGTCGCCGCCGTCGTCACCGACGCCGCCGTGCGGGAGAACCCCTGCCCCGTGGACGCGGAGGAAGAGGAGGACGAGGCCTCCGCGGCCACCGACGACGAAGGCGTGAGCGAGGAGGGCGAGATGCAGGCGCCGCTCGCGCCCGCCGCGCCCGCGGGGCCGCTGTACACGGCGGACCTGTCCGACGAGGCGCTCACCGAGGCGTGGAAGAAGGACCCGGCCACGCTGGGCTCCATGTCCATTGGCTTCGTGGAGAGCGGCCGGCAGCTCAACAGCGTGCGCGTGCCGGATGACAAGGATTGGCTGGTGGTGTCGCCGGACATCGCCTACGGCACGCAGGAGACGGTGGACTACGTGGTCGCCGCCATCCGCGCGGTGCGCGCGCAGTACCCGAACGTGCCCCCGCTGCGCGTCAACCGCCTGTCCACCAAGGACGGCGGCTACCTGCGCCCGCACAAGAGCCACCAGAACGGCCGTGACGTGGACTTCGGCTTCTACTACCCGACCGCGGAGCCGGTGCGCGAGCGCGAGCGGGAGCGCTACATCGACGTGGCCATGAACTGGGCGCTGGTCCGCTCGCTGGTGGTGAACACCGACGTGCAGATGATCCTCGTGGACAAG
This sequence comes from Corallococcus sp. AS-1-12, assembly GCF_020036995.1. Classification (NCBI taxonomy): domain Bacteria; kingdom Pseudomonadati; phylum Myxococcota; class Myxococcia; order Myxococcales; family Myxococcaceae; genus Corallococcus; species Corallococcus sp. AS-1-12. The sequence continues at coordinate 38,806 of NZ_JAIQDD010000020.1, forward strand.
CGCGTGATGAAGGTCCTGTACGACTACGCGCTGTCCATTGGCGAGGACAAGGTCTGGCTGGATTCGCTGTTCAACGCGGGCTTCAACTCACTCATCAAGCACGCGCGCCGGCACCGTGACCACTTCCACGTGCGCTTCTTCAACGGCCGCGCGCAGGAGCTGGGCCGCCGGGTGGCGCCGCTGCTGGCGCTCCAGCCGGACCAGAACCTGATGATGTACAAGGTGCGCAACGGGGACACGCTGGGCGGCATCGCGTTGCGTCACAACTCCAGCGTGGTGGCCATCAAGAAGGCCAACCGGATGCGCAACACGTTCCTGAGCATTGGCCGGCGGCTGGTGATTCCGCTCAAGGGGCCGTGCACGCACTGCCCCATCCCCCCGCCGGTGCAACTGCCCCCGCGCCGGCTGCCCCCCCAGGCGCAGGCCCCCGCTTTGGTGAACACGACGCCCGCGGCTTCGGGCAAGCTGCCCAACCCGTGCACTCCCGCCGCGCCGGCACCGACGCCGGTGGCCGTTCCCACGGGTGTTCCCTCCGGTCTGTCGACCGGGCGCTGAAAGGCTTCTGCTTCCATGGCAACTCCGCACATCTCCGCGTCTCCCGGTGACTTCGCTGAAGTGATCCTCATGCCGGGCGACCCCCTCCGGGCGCGCTACATCTCCGAGCGCTTCCTGGAGAACGCGCGCTCCGTCACGGCGGTGCGCAACATGCTGGGCTTCACCGGCACCTTCCGGGGCAAGCGACTGTCGGTGATGGGGCACGGCATGGGCGTGCCGTCCATCTCCATCTACGCGACGGAGCTGGTGAAGAGCTACGGCGCGAAGGTGCTCATCCGCGTGGGCAGTTGCGGCGCGCTGCGCACGGACGTGAAGCTGCGCGACGTCATCGTGGCGATGGGCGCGGGCACGGACTCCAACGTGAACCGCATGCGCGTGATGGGGCACGACTTCCCGGCGGTGGCGGACTTCACGCTGGCCCGGCGCGCGGTGGAGGCGGCGGAGAAGCGCGGCAAGCCGGTGCGCGTGGGCAACGTCTTCACCTCGGACCTCTTCTACCACCCGCAGGAAGCGCTCAACGCGACGCTGGAGAAGATGGGCATCCTGGCGGTGGAGATGGAGATCGCCGGCCTGTACGGCGTGGCCGCGGAGTTCGGCGCGCGGGCGCTGTCGCTGCTCACCGTGTCGGACCACATCCGCACCGGCGAGCACCTGTCGCCGGAGGACCGTCAGACGACGTTCGACGAGATGATCGAGCTGGCGTTGGACGTGGCCGCCTCCGGGGCGTGAGGACCTGAGCGCATGGCCTTGCCTCCCCGCAGGGGCCCGGGTTCCCCGCTGGCGCGCAAGGCCGCGCAGCGCACGCCGGGCCACCACTACAACGCGAGCTTCCTGAACTCGGCGGACCGCGCGGAGATATTGGCGTGGCTGGGCACGCTGCACCCGCTGTGGGAGGAGCGCTATTCGAAGCACTTCCCACCGCCGGAGGGGCAGCAGCAGCGGCGGTTGCTCAGGCCGGTGTACTGGCTGGGCAACTGGCAGTTCGCGTGCCTGGACTACTACCGGCCGCCGAAGGGCGTGCGGAACCGCTGCGTGAAGGCGGAGCCGTTCCCGGCGGTGCTGCAGCGGCAGATTGAGAAGGTGGAGGCGCTGGCGCGGCGGATGTTCCGGGGGCCGGACATGCCGCAGGGCTGGCACCTCAACACGTGCCTGGTGAACTTCTACGGCAGCCGGTTGGAGGACGGGCGCTGGGTGGACACCGCGCGCGTGGGCGAGCACAAGGACTTCGAGCCGGGGCCGGTGGCGTCGCTGTCACTGGGGGAGCGTGCGCTCATCCAGTTCGTTACGTCCACTCGGCCCGGTGAACGGGACGCGGTGGTGCTGGAGCAGTGGCTGGATGACGGGGCGCTGCAGCTCTTTGGCGGGGCGCAGTGGAAGGAGCAGACGTTCCACCGGGTGCAGCGGGTGGACACGCGCGCGGGGCACGTGATGCCGCCGGAGCTGCCGGACTTCCGCACGCGGCGCATCAACCTGACGTTCCGCTATGTGCCGGACGCGCACGTGACGCCATTCGCGGCGCTGAGTCCGGAGGCCCGCGAGGACGTGCGGCCGTACATGGAGACGCTCGCGAAGGGCAGCCGGTTCTTCCGCGAGGAGCTGGCGCGCGAACCGCAGCCGGTGAAGGCGGAGTAGGGCGGGGTCTTCCAGACCTGTCCGACTGTCGGACAGGTTTTTGTGGTGCGCCTCCGCCGGGGAGACCCGGCGGGTGCTCCTCCTGACGGAAGAGGCTAGGAGGAGCCCGTCTCGGGGTTCGAGGACGAGGCCGCGGGCGGACGGGCCACGTAGCTCACCTGGGGCGCCGAGGAGCCCCGGGACGCACGTCCCGCGCTGCGCTCCGGGCCCTGACGGGGCATCCGAGGGCCATTGTTGGGTAGGGTGCCGCGCGCCTCGCGAGGACCCCGGCCGTTCTGGCGCGGCTCGCTGTTCTGCTGCGGGACGCTGTCCTGGAAGGAGCCATTGTTGCGCGGCGGCCGGCCGTTCATGCGCGACTGTGACCCCGGACCTTCCTGGCGTGGCTCGCTGTTCTGCTGCGGACGCCCATTCGCGCGCCACTCGTTGCGCGGCGGCCGGCCGTTGCCGTTCTGCGCTTGCGACGGGCCATTCAAATCCGACTCGCCGCCGTGAGGATGGCCGTTCATGCGCGCATCGCCGCCAGAGAACTGACCATTCTGGCGCGGCTGTTCATTCAGCCCTGACTCACCGCCACGGGACTGACCATTCATGCGCGGCGGCCGGCTGTTCTGCTGCGGCGCCTGACCGTTCTCTCCGTAGCCCTGCCCGCTCGGGCGTGCAGGCCGGCCGTTCTGCTGCGGTGCCTGCACGTTCTCGGCGTAGGCCTGTCCGTTCATGCGAGGCGGCCGACCGTTCTGCTGCGGCGCCTGACCGTTCTCGGCGTAGGCCTGTCCGTTCATGCGAGGCGGCCGACCGTTCTGCTGCGGCGCCTGCCCGTTCTCGGCGTAGGCCTGTCCATTCATGCGAGGCGGCCGACCGTTCTGCTGTGGCGCCTGACCGCTCTCGGCGCGGGCCTGCCCGTTCAGGCGAGGAGGCCGACCGTTCTGCTGCGGCGCCTGACTATTGTCGGCGTAGGCCTGCCCGTTCGTGCGCGGCGGCCGGCCGTTCTGTTGCGGTGCCTGACCGTTCTCGCCATGCGGCTGGCCGTTCTCGCCATGCGGCTGGCCGTTCATGCGCGGCGGCCGGCCGTTGTGCTGCGACGCCTGACCGTTCTCTGCGTAGACCTGCCCGTTCGTGCGCGGCGGCCGGCCGTTGTGCTGCGGCGCCTGACCGTTGTCGCCGTTGGCCTGTCCGTTCATGCGGGCCTCGCCGTTGGGCGAGCGCGGCGGACGTCCATCCCGGCGCGGTTCGTTGCGCGGCCCGCCCTGCTGCGGCCGGCCGTTCATGCGCGCATCACCCTGCGCCACCGGCGCATTCGCGCCCTGTGCCGGAGCTCCGTTGCGCGGCCCGCCCTGCTGCGGACGGCCGTTGTTGCCGTTGGGCCGGTTGTTGCCCCCTGCCTGCGGCGGACGCGCTCCCGCGTTCTGCTGGGGCCCGCCGTTGCCGGGCCTCGGCGCATTGCCGGTGCGCGGCGGCGGCTTGCCTCCAAACCCACCCCGCCGACGCCCATCCCTGGGGCTCTGCGTCACGATGGGCCGCCCGCGCTCGCCGCCACCCTGGCGCAGCACCAGCGCCTCCAGCGCGCGCAGCTCCGCCTCCTCCGCGCTCAGCCCCTCCTCCACCTCCACCACGGGCGCCGGAGCCGGACGGAGCTCGTTGCGCCGGGCGTCCTCCTGCTGCAGGAATCGCTCCTGCCGGGACTGACGGCCCGCGCCTCCCTGCCGGCGCGGCGCCTCGCGGAACGCGCCCGACGGCACGAACTCCGGCGTCAGCTCGCGCCGCACGTACGCGTTCCAGATTTCGCCCGTGTCACCCGCGCGGCCCGCCAGCCGGGTCGAAAAACCCTCCAGGTACTGCCGCACGTTGTCCAGGTCGCGGCGGAAATAGAACTCCGCCTGGCTGTTGCGCGCCGCCGCCACCGTCTGCGGAAAGTCGATGATGGTCGGCCCGGACCCGCTCATCAGGATGTTGTAGGGCGACAGGTCCCCGTGAATCAGGTCCGCGCACAGGGTGCGAACCACCTGGGCCCGCAGGTCCAGGTAGAGCGCCTCGGCCTCCTCGGGCGTCTGGGGCGGGGCCTCCACGAGCCGGGGCGCGGGCTGGCCTTCCGCGTCCAGCACCAGCTCCATCAGGAGGATGCCCTCGTAGAACATCACCGGGGTGGGCACGCGCACGCCCTGTGCGTGCAGCTTGTAGAGCGAGTCCGCTTCCGCGTTCTTCCACGCCTCTTCCGCGGCGGCCTGCCCGAAGCGGCTGCCCTTCTCCATGGCGCGGCGCGTGCGCGAGTTGCGCACCTCGCGGCCTTCCTTGTAGCCGGAGTTGTTGCGGAAGTTGCGCTCGTGGCGCTCCTTGTACAGCTTCGCTGCGACGACCTGGCCGGCGTGCTGGACGAGCCACACCTCCGCCTCCTTCCCCGTCTTCAGCTGGCCGATGACGGCGTCGATGATGCCGTCGGCGAGGAGGGTCTCGAGGGAGTCATTCATTCTTAGGCAAAAGGCCGGAACGGCACGGGGCGGGGAGCTTCAGTCGATGCGCACACCGGCGGCCCCTGCTCGCCATGATGCGCGTTGGAGATGAGAACACCGGGCCACCCCTGGTTTCCATCGCCGTTACGCTGAACGTCATCCAGAAAGCCCACGAACCGCTTGCTAGCAGCTTGGGAAGCAGGGAGCCAGGGGTGCCCCCGTGCCAGGAGCCTGTTCTCCGCCCACCCCTGCCCAGGGACCGGATTGACGTCCGCCAGCGTCCAACCGGCTTTGACCCGAGGTGCATTCCGCCCATGAAGAACCTGCTCGCCTGGGGTGTCCTGCTGGCCTCGCTGTGCGCTCACGCGGAGGACCGGGTCGCGGGGGCCCGCCAGCGCCAGACGGCCGGCCTGGTCCGGACGTTCCAGGCGGCGGGGCTGGCCTGGCCCCCGGAGGAGCTCTACCTGCGGGCCTTCAAGGTGGAGCGCGAGCTGGAGGTCTGGGCGGGCAGGCCGGGCCGGCCGCTGGTGAAGGTGCGCACCTACCCCATCTGCGCGGCCTCGGGCGACGTGGGCCCCAAGCGCGCCCAGGGCGACCTCCAGGTCCCGGAGGGCTTCTACACGGTGGACCTCTTCAACCCGAAGAGCGCGTACCACCTGTCCCTGCGGGTGAGCTACCCGAACGCCCTGGACCGCGAGCTGGGCGCCGCGAAGCCCGGGGGCGACATCTACATCCACGGCGACTGCGTGAGCATCGGCTGCCTGGCCATCGAGGACGGCCCCATCGAGGAGCTGTACGTGATGGTGTCCGAGGCCCGCGCGCGCATGGGCCGCGACGTGCCGGTGCACCTCTTCCCGCGCCGGCTGGACGCGGCGGGGCTCGCGGCGCTGGAGGCCCTCTCCGGCGTCACCGACGCGCGCAAGGCCTTCTGGCGCGGCCTGGAGCCGGGCTACCGCCTCTTCGAGGAGTCCCGGCGTCCGCCCCGGGTGAAGGTGGACGCCTCCCGGTCCGCCTACGTGGTGACGCCCGCCCCCCAGGCCCGGGCGCGCTGAGGAGCTGGTAGAACCGGGGGCCTGGGAGGGCCGCGCCGCCGGGGCCGCCCTCTGGGGGAGTGCAGGCCCATGGGTTCATCCGTCCCGCTTCAGGAGTCCGGAACCGCCGGGGGCGCGCGAGCGCTCGTGTCCCTCACGACGACGGAGCTGGCCGCCGCCCTGCGCGAGCGCCATGTCACCGCCGTGGAGGTGCTGGACGCCTTCCTCGCCCGCGCGCGAGCGCACAACCCCGCGCTCAACGCCGTCGTGACGTGGGACGAGGCCCGGGCCCGGAGCCGGGCGGAGGCGGCGGACGCGGCGCTCGCCCGGGGGGAGCTGTGGGGGCCGCTGCACGGCGTGCCCTTCACGGTGAAGGACGCGTTCAGCACCGAGGGCCTGCTCACGACGTCCGCCCACCCGGACTTCGCGCGGTACGTGCCCGCGCGGGACGCGACCGTGGTGGCCCGGCTCAAGGCGGCGGGGGCCATCCTCTTCGGCAAGACGAACCTGCCGCCGTTCGCGGCGGACTTCCAGACGCACGGGCCGCTCTGGGGCCGCACGAACAACCCGCACGACCTGGACCGCACGCCGGGCGGCTCCAGCGGTGGGGCCGCGGCGGCGGTGGCGGCGGGGCTCACCCCGTTCGAGGTGGGCAGCGACATTGGCGGCTCCATCCGCCAGCCGGCGCACTACTGCGGCATCGTGGGCATCAAGCCCACGGAGCACCGCGTCTCCTCCATGGGCCACATCCCGGACCCGCCGGACGGGCCCCGCCACGTGCGCCACATGGCGTGCGCGGGGCCGCTGGCGCGCTCGGTGGCGGACGTGCGGCTCATCCTGTCGCTCATCGAAGGCGCGGATCCGCGCGCCCCGGAGGTGCCGCCCGTCCCGCCGCTGGGGGCCGCGAAGCCCCGGACGCTCCAGGGCCTGCGGCTGGCGTGGGCGGACACGCTGGGGCCCTTCCAGGCGGACCGCGAGACGCGGGAGCTGTTCCAGCGCTTCACCGCCGCCGCCCGCGCGCAAGGCGTCGTGGTGGAGCAGGCCGTGCCCGAGGGGCAGGACTTCACGGACCTGGTGGAGGTGTGGGGGCTGATGGAGGGCGGCGAGGTGGGCGCGCCCCTGCCGCCGCCCGTGCGCGAGGCCTTCCAGCGGCAGTTCCTCCCCTTCGAGCGAGACCTCCTGGCGCAGGCCATCATGCAGGGCACGCGCATGGACATGGCGGGCTACGGCGCGGCGCTCAGCCGGCGGGACGCGCACATCACCCGGCTGGAGGACTTCCTGTCCGGCTGGGACGCGTGGCTCGTCCCGGTGGCGATGACGGCCGCGCCGCCGCACACGCCGTTCGGGGCGCCGGTGGAGGTGGACAGGGCGCCTCGCGACTACCTGGAGGCCTTCGGCGGGTTCACCTGCCTGTTCAACGCGACGGGGAGCCCCGTGGTGGTGTTCCCGCTGGGGCGCACGGCGGCGGGCCTGCCGGTGGGGGCGCAGTTGGTGGGGCGGCGGTGGGCGGACGGGGCGCTGCTCGACGTGGCGGAGGCGCTCCTGCCCCTGGGCGGAGGCGTTCGGTGGCCCGCGGCGTTCACGCCCTGAGTCAGTAGACGCGCAGCAGGCGCGAGCGGCATTCGAAGTGCGGGTTGCGCACGTCGATGACGTAGACCTCGCCGGTGGTCTCGTCGAAGTTGCCGGCGAGGAGCCCCGCGGCGGCCAGGGCGGCGAGGTAGACGTTGTCCGTGCCCTTCTTCATCTCGCTGACCTTGCGCACGTAGACGACGCGGCCCTCCACGGCCCACACGCTGCGGATGCCGTCCGTGTGCACGCCCATCGCGTCCGACGGCGGCGCCGCGGCCTTCCCCAGCGCGGGCGGGACGGACTGGAGCACGTAGTCGTCGTAGGCGCGGTTGCCGCTGCGGCTGATGAGCTTCACCTCGCGCAGCAGGCCGTCCGGGCCCTGGAGCAGCTCCAGCGTGACGGTGAGCTTCATCGTGCTGACGCCGTGGGCGAAGTCCTGGAGCTCCTCGCCCGCCTGGGAGAGGCCGCGCAGGCGGTCGTAGCCGGGCTCGTCCCGGGCGCGCTTCGCGAGGAACTCGCCCGGCTTGGGGGGCTTGCGGGGCCCGGGCATGCTCCCGGGGGAGCCGCTGGCGCCGAACTGCCGGGCCTTCTCCGCGTACGCGTACAGCATCTGCTTGGGGAAGCTGGGCATGTCGAAGAGGGGCGGGGCGTCCATCTGCTTCTCCAACTGCGCGCGCAGTTGCCCGAAGTAGGGATGGACGCGGCCGGTGTCCACGCGGTCGCGGGCGCGGCGTTCATCGACGATGCCCTGCACGCGCTCCGACACGCGCGCGTGCTCCTCGGCGGTGAGGGCTTCGCGCGACAGGCTGGGGTCACCGGGGCGCAGTGTGCGGCCTCCGCCCCGGGAGTTCTCCGGCGTCGTGATGATGATCCCCGTGCTCGAGCCGGGGGAGGGGAGCAGGTTCTGGGGGAGGGGGCCCTGGGGCCGGTCCCCGCCCGGAGCGGGCACGCGGGTCGCGATGTCCAGGCGTGGGATGTCGTCCGCCTGGGCGCGCGGAGCGTCCTCGGAATGAGCGGGCTCGCGCGTCGCGACGGGAGGTGGCTCCGGGGGCTCGCGGATCGCGGTCGGAGGCGGTGCCCCGGTGGACGCGTCCTCCGCCGGGGCGCGCGGTGGGACGGCAGCCGGCGCGGACTCCGGCGGCTCGCGTGTCGCCACGGGGGGCGGTGCCGGAGGGGGGCCGCGCTTCGGCGGCTCACGCGTCGCGACGGCGGAGGGGGGCGGGGCGGGCTCCCGGACCGGAGGCGGTGAAACCGCCGGCGTGACGGAAGGGGCGGAGAGGATCTCCACCTCGACGGCCCGCTCGCGCGGCCGGGCCGTGCGTCCGGCGGCCGACGGATGCGGGTCCAGCGTCCACAACAGCCCGAAGACGAGGGCGTGCAGCACCAGCGATATCAGCCCGGCCCATCCGAGACGTCGCAACCGCCGCATGCCGGGACACTGCCCGCAAAGCACCCCCTGTCTCAACACATTGAGACGCGTGCGTTCGCGAACCGACGTCCCACCCGCCGAGCAGGCGACCCGTCAACGCATGAAACGTCCCGGGGGTGACTCGACGCCCGCCGTGACTCCTGCTGTGCTGCCGCCCTCCACGTGCCTCCCATGCCCCTCGCCTGCCTGGACGAACCCACGTTCATGGACCTCCTGCTCGGGACGCTGCCTCCCGACAGGGCCGCGCTCGTCGACGAGCACCTGGACACGTGTCCCTCCTGCCGGCGCATGGTGTCCGAGGCGCTGAAGGTGCAACCGACCGACGACTCCGGGCCCGCCGCGCCGGAGGAGACCGTCCTGGACAGCCAACTGGCGACGCTGGCGGTGGACCCGTGGCGCGGGAGGAAGCCGCGCCTGAGGCTGCCCACGCCGCCGCTCGCGCGCGGCACGGCGGTGGGGCGCTACCTCATCCTGGAGATGCTGGGCGTGGGCGGGATGAGCGTCGTGTACGCCGCCTATGACCCGGAGCTGGACCGCCGCGTCGCGCTCAAGCTCCTGCAGGTGGAGGCGCTGGGGTTGGGCGCGGAGGCCGGACGCACGCAGGTGCTGCGCGAGGCGCAGGCCATGGCCCGCGTCTCCCACCCGCACGTCGTCTCCGTCTTCGACGTGGGCACCTTCGGCCGGCAGGTCTTCCTGGCCATGGAGCTGGTGGACGCGCACACGCTGCGCAAGTGGGAGCACGACGGCCCGCACCCGTGGCGCCAGGTGGTGGAGCTCTTCCTCGCCGTGGCCCGGGGGCTCGCCGCCGCGCACGCGGTGGGCGTCGTGCACGGCGACGTGAAGCCGGAGAACATCCTCGTGGGCCAGGACGGCCGCGTGCGCGTCACCGACTTCGGCCTGTCGCGCATCATGTCCGGCGCCGTGGCCCCGCCCATGATGCCGGGGAGCCCCACGCACCCGCGCGCCATGGAGGGCGGCACGCCCGCGTACATGGCCCCGGAGCAGTTCCCTCCGGAGGAGCGCACCGACGCGCGCAGCGACCAGTTCGGCTTCTGCGCCGCGCTCTATGAAGGCCTCTACGGCGAGCGCCCCTTCGCGGGCAACACGGTGGAGGAGCTGTCCCAGGCGGTGCACGCGGGGCGCGTGAAGAGCGTGCCCCGGCACTCGGGCGTGCCGCAGTGGCTGCGCAAGGTGGTGGTGAAGGGCCTGTCGGTGAAGCCCGAGGACCGCCACGTGTCCATGGAGGCGCTCATCGCCGCGCTGGAGGCGGACCCCGCGGCGCGCAGGACGCGGCGGCTGCGCGTGGCGGGCGCGTCGCTGCTGCTCCTGTCCGCGGTGGGCCTCACGCACATCCTCCACGGCCGCGATGTCACGGGCTGCGAGGGCGCCGCGCGCGCCATGGACGGCGTGTGGGACGCGCCCCGGCAGCAGGCGGTGGAGGCGGCCTTCGTCGGGACCGGGCGCCGCTTCGCGCACGACGCCTTCCGGCACGTGCGCCGGGGCCTGGACGCGTACACCGCCGCGTGGGTGACGACGCGCACGGCGGCCTGCGAGGCCACCCGCGTGCGCCACGAGCAGAGCGAGGCGGTGATGGCGCTGCGCATGCGCTGCCTGGACGCGCGGCTCGCGGACGTGGCCGCGCTCACGCAGTTGTTCACGCAGGCGGACCCGGACCTGGTGGAGCGGGCGCCCCGCGCGGTGGAGGGGCTGGCGCCGCTGGCGGGCTGCTCGGACGTGGAGGCGCTGACGTCGCGGGGCCACTCCGCTCCGGACGACCCCGCCGCCCGGGACCGCACGGTCGCGCTGCTCCAGGCGCTCGTGGACGCCAGGGCGCTGCGCGCCGCCGGCCGCTATTCGCAGGGCGTGGCGCGGGTGGAGCCGGTGGCCCAGGCCGCGCGCGCCGCGGGGGACTGGTCCGGCGCCGCGGACGCGCTGCTGCTGCTCGCGGAGTTGAAGGACGGGGCCGGGGACTACCGGGGCGCGGAGGCCACGGTGCTCCAGGCCGCGTGGAGCGCGGAGGCCGGCCGCAACGACGACGCCGCCGCCCGCGCGTGGACGCTGGCGGTGCGCGTGACGGGGGAGCGGCTGGACCACTACGCCCAGGGGCAGCAGGCCGCGGAGCGCGCCAGCGCCGCGGTGGAGCGGCTGGGCGGCAGCAGGGAGCTGGCCGGCGCGCTCGCCATGAACCTGGGCCGGCTGTTGTCGCGCCAGGGCCGCTACCCGGAGGCCCACGAGCAGCTCACCCGCGCGCTGTCCTTCCTGGAGAAGCGCTTCGGCCCGGAGGCCCTGGAGGTCGCGGACGTGCGCGTGGAGCTGGGCACCGTGCGCCGCTCCCAGGGGCGCGCGGAGGAGGCCCTGGGCCTGTACGAGCGCGCCCTGGGCACCGTGCGCGGGGCGCTGGGGCCCGAGCACCCGGACGTGGCGCGCATCCGCCTGGAGCAGGCCAGCGTGCGCTGGCAGCAGGGTGACTTCGTGCAGTCGGAGCGGCTGGCCCGGGGCGCGCTGGCGCTGCTGGAGCGCTCGCTGGGGCAGGACCACCCGCAGGTGGCGGACGCGCTCAACAGCCTGGCGCTGGCGCTCCAGTACCAGGGCAAGCGCGAGGAGGCGCTGCCCCTGTACGAACGCGCGCTGCGCATCGCGGAGACAACGGAGGGGCGCGACAGCTCCACGGTGGCCATCATCGTCAACAACATCGGCACGCTGCTGGTGCACATGGGCCGGCTGGAGGAGGCCACCCAGCGCTTCGCCACGGCGCTCGGGCAGGTGGAGAAGAGCCTGGGCCCGGACCACCCCACGCTGGCGCTGGTGCTCCGGGGCATGGGCCAGACGCTCAGCTACCGCAACCAGCCGGACCAGGCCCTGCCGTACTTCGAGCGCGCCGCCGCGCTCCAGACGTCCCTGCCGGACGACGTGAACGGCGGCTGGACGGGGGCCCTGGTGGACCTGGGGCGCACGTACATGGTGCTCGGCCGTCCGCGCGAGGCGCTGGCCCCGCTGGAGAAGGCCGTCGCCGGGTGGGAGCGCGCCCGGCCCCGTCCCGCGGAGCGCCCCGCCGCGCGCTACATGCTGGCCCGCGCGCTGTGGGACGCGAAGCAGGACCCGGACCGCGCCGTCCGGCTCGCCGCCGAGGCCCGCCTGGAGGCCGGAGCGCTCCCGGACGACGAGTCCTCCGTGCCGGAGCTGCGCCAGGCGATGGACCGCTGGATTGCCCGGCTGCCCCCCGCCGCGCGCCGGGACATCAAGGCCGCCATGGCCACGCCGAAGCCCGCGGACCCCGCCAGGGACGCGCTCGTCCGGTAGGCGCCCACACCCACGGCGCGAACGCCCGGGAGCGAGCGTGAGCGGGCCGCGTTATACGGAGGGTGGAATGACGCTCCTCACGGACTCCCCTGTCGCCGCCCTCCCGCCCGAGCCGGGCCTGGACGCCCTGGTCCGGCTGCTGCGCGGACGCCGCGTCGTGGTGCTCACCGGCGCTGGATGCAGCACCGAGTCCGGCATCCCCGACTATCGCGGCCCGGAGACGCGCCACAAGGTGCGCAACCCCATCCAGCACCGCGAGTTCCTGCACCAGCCGGCGGTGCGTCAGCGCTACTGGGCGCGCAGCCTGCTGGGCTGGCCGCGCTTCACTACCGCCCGGCCCAACGACGCGCACCTCGCGTTGGCCGCGCTGGAGAAGGCGGGCGTGGTGCCCGGGCTCATCACCCAGAACGTGGACGGGCTGCACCACGCCGCGGGCAGTGAGCGCGTGCTGGAGCTGCACGGCGCGCTGTCCCGGGTGCGCTGCCTGGCGTGTGGCGCGCAGGAGCCGCGCGCGTCGCTCCAGGCGCGGATGCTGGGCCTCAACCCGGACTTCGCGCACACCGTGGTGGAGCTGCGCCCGGACGGCGACGCGGAACTGTCCCAGGAGGCACTGGAGGGCTTCCGCGTCCCCGCGTGCACGCGCTGTGGCGGGACGCTGAAGCCGGACGTGGTGTTCTTTGGCGACAACGTCGCGGCGCCGCTGGTGCAGGACGCGTTCGCGCTGGTGGAGGAGGGGGACGCGCTGTTGGTGGTGGGCTCGTCGCTGACGGTCTACTCCGGCTACCGCTTCGTCACCCGCGCGGCGGAGCGGCACCTGCCCATCGGCATCCTCAACATCGGGGAGAGCCGGGGCGACGGGCTCGCGGATGTGCGCGTGGAGGCGCGGGCGGGGGACGTCCTGCCCCGGCTCGCCCAGGCGCTGACCCGTCCCTGACGCTCCTCCCCCCACACCGGGCGTGCTGCCGGGCCCCGGGCTCCGGGCGCGGCACCGAATGGGCACGCCAGGGGAGGCGCCAAGTGTGCCATCATTCCCGGCCTCGCGAGGCACGCGCGGCAGGCCGTGCCCGGGACGGAGACACAGGGCCGATGGACACCGGGCGCCCCATGGGCGGCAGGTACGCGCTGGAGCGCAGGATTGGCGGCGGTGGCATTGGCGCCATCTGGCGGGCCGTCGACCTGCAACTCCAGCGGCACGTGGCCCTCAAGCTCATCGCCTCGGACGTGGTGGCGCGCACGCCGGAGGCCCACCGCCACTTCGAGCAGGAGGCCCAGGCCGTGGCCCGGCTGCGCCACCCGCACGTGGTGCAGGTGCACGACTCCGGCGTGGACGGCGGCGTGCCGTACATCGTCATGGAGCTGCTGGAGGGCGAGGACCTGGAGACGCGCCTCACCCAGCAGGGGCGCCTGTCCCCGGCCCGCGTGGCCGCGCTCGTCACGCCGGTGGCCCGCGCGCTGGCGGCGGCGCACGCGGCGGGGCTCGTCCACCGCGACCTGAAGCCCGCCAACCTCTTCCTCGCCCACGTGGACGGCGAGGAGGTGGTGAAGGTGCTCGACTTCGGGCTCGCGCGCTCGCTCATCCCCACCGGGGCGCCCGCGCAGGCGGAGGGGCTCACCGGCACGCTGCGCTACATGAGCCCGGAGCAACTGCGCGCGGATCCGGACCTGGACGCCAGGGCGGACCTCTGGTCGCTCGCGGTGGTGCTCTACCGCGCCCTCACCGGCCAGTTCCCCTACGGCCCCGAGTCCGTGGGCGCGCTCCTGCGCGGCGCCTTCCACCCGCCCGCGGTGCCCGTGTCGCAGTTGGTGCCGGAGCTGGGCGCGGGCGGCGACGCCTTCTTCCAGCGCGCCCTGCACCCGACGCTCGCGCAGCGCTTCGGCTCCGCGCGCGAATTGGCCGCGGCCTTCGTCGCGCTGGTGGAGGCGGGCCGCGCTGGACAGGCCGCCACGGTGCTGGTGGTGGACGACGAGCCGGACGTGGAGCTGCTCATGCGCCAGCGCTTCCGCCGGCACGTGCGCGACGGCGTCTACCGCTTCGTCTTCGCGCGCGACGGCGAGGAGGCGCTGGAGGCCCTGCGCCAGCACCCGGACACGCACGCCGTCCTGTGCGACCTGAACATGCCGCGCATGGACGGGCTCACCTTCCTGTCGCGCGTGGGCGAGGTGGACCCGCTGGTGAAGGTCGTCATGGTCTCCGCGTACGGCGACCTGCCCAACCTGCGCACGGCGATGAACCGGGGCGCGTTCGACTTCCTCGTGAAGCCGGTGGACCTGGATGATTTGGAGTCCACGCTGGCCAAGACGGTGCGGCATGTCGCCGAGCTGCGCCGCGCGGTGCGCTCCACGGAGGAGAACGCGCTCTTGCGCATGTTCGTGCACGGCGGCATCGTGGACCGGGTGCTGCCGCTGGTGCGCGGCCCGGGGGCTCTCGCGGGCGAGCAGGTGGACGCCACGGTGGCCTTCCTGGACGTCGCGGACTTCACCGCCGTCACGCGCCAGCACCCGCCGGAGTCCGCGCTGCGCCGGCTCAACGCCAACTTCGAGGTCATCCTCCCGGAGCTGGAGTCGCGCGGCGGCGTGGTGGACAAGTTCCTGGGCGACGCCGTGATGGCCGTCTTCCAGGGCGAGGGCCACGTGTCGCGCGCGCTGGACGCCTGCCTCGCGGTGAAGCAGCGGCTGCAGGGCCTGTCGTGGAGCGGCGGTGACGCGTCCCCGTACGCCCACGGCGTCTGCATGGGCGTGGACACCGGGCCGGTGCTGTCCGGCAACGTGGGCGCGGCCGGGCGCGGGCGCCTGGACCACACGGTGCTGGGCGACGTGGTGAACACCGCGGCCCGGCTCGCCACCGTGGCCGCGCGCGACCAGGTGCTGGTGAGCGAGACGCTGGCCGCGCGGCTCCAGGACGCCTTCGACTGCCGGCTCGCCGGGGACCGCCGCCTGCCGGGGCCCGCGGGCCAGTCGCTGGCGGTGCGCGAGGTGGTGGCCCGCCACGGCAGCCAGTCCGAGTCCTCCGCGGACCGCACCTCCGAGCAGGTGGCCCCCGCCGTCCTGGAGGCGCCCGCGTCCGCGCCCCGGCCCGGCGTCTTCACGGCCAAGGGGCCCACTTGAAGCCCCGCTAGCGCATGCGCCTCATCCTCAACCCAGGCCAGGTGGATGAACGGGTGGTGATGCTGCCGGAGGGCACCACCACCATCGGCCGCACGGAGGAGAATGGCATCCGCGTGCCGCACCCCAGCCTGTCGCGGCGCCACGCGCGGCTGGAGCGCGCGGGCGGGCGCGTGGTGCTGGTGGACCTGGACAGCAAGAACGGCAGCTTCGTGGGGCCGCACCGCGTCTCCCGCCAGGAGCTGGGCCACGGCCAGTCCTTCCGCTGCGGCGAGGTGTGGTTCCGGCTGGTGTCCCCGGACACGCCGCTGCCGGACGGCTGGGGCCCGCTGCGCACGCAGCCCCTGGAGACGCGCTTCTCCGGCGGGTCCTCCATGGAGGCGCTGCTCGACACGCGCTCGCCGGACCGCACCCGCGACAAGCTCCAGGTGCTGCTCAAGGTGGGGCAGATCCTCGCGTCCCCGGGCCCGGTGGACGGGCTGCTGGAGCGCGTGCTCCAGCTCGTCTTCCAGATCTGGGCGGTGGACCGGGCGGCGGTGCTGCTGGTGGACCGGGACACGGGGGCGCTGGCGCCGCGCGTGGCCCGGGGCGCGCGGGGCGGGGCGCTGCCGGAGCGCTTCTACAGCCAGCACATCGTGGACTACGTGCACTCGCGCGGCGTGGCGGCCCTCTTCACGGACGCGCGGGACGACGCGCGGCTGGTGGGCGCGGACTCCGTCTTCCGCCAGTCCATCCGCGCCTCGCTGTGCGTGCCCCTGCGCACGCGGGACTCCGTGCTGGGCGTGCTGTACCTGGACAGCCTCACGCAGGGAGGCCTCTTCACCGACGAGGACCTGGAGTTCCTCACCGCCTTCGCCAACCAGGCCGCCGTCGCGTTGGACCACGCGCACCTGGCGCGGCGGCTGGAGGAGGAGGCGGTGCTCAGGAACGCCTACCAGCGCTTCTTCCCGCCGGACGTCGTGCGCCAGTTGAAGGCGCTGCGGGGCGTGCCGCTGGAGGTGCGCGAGGCGAACGTCACCATCCTCTTCTCCGACATCACCGGCTTCACCGCCATGTCCTCGCGCCTCAAGCCCCGGCAGGTGGTGGACATGCTCAACGCGTACTTCCCGGTGATGGCGGACGTCGTCTTCCGCCACGAGGGCACGCTGGAGAAGTACATCGGCGACGCGCTGATGGCCGTGTGGGGCGCCCCCTTCGCCCGGCCGGATGACGCGGAGCGGGCCGTGCGCGCGGCCGTGGAGATGCAGCAGGCCCTGGCGGCCCTCAACGACCGCTGGCGGGCGGACGGCGCGCCGGAGCTTCAAGTCCACATCGGGCTCAACTCCGGCCCCGTGGCCGCGGGCAACATCGGCTCGGAGCGCTACCTCCAGTACGCCACCGTGGGGGACGCCACCAACGTCGCGGCCCGCGTCTGCGGCGTCGCGCGGCCGGGCGAGGTGCTCATCACCGAAGCCACGCGGGCCCTGCTGGACGCGAGCGCCTTCGCGCTGGAGCCGCTGGCGCCGGTGAAGGTGAAGGGCCGTGACGAGCCCCTGTCCCTCTTCCGCGTGCGCGGCTGACGGCTACTCCGCGTCCTGCCCCAGCCGCTCCGGCTGGAGGAGGACGATCTGCCCGCCCTCGAAGCTGAGCATCCCCTCGCGCACGTAGTAGCGCAGCCACTTGTTGACGCTCTCGCGGGTGACGCCGCACAGGTTGGCCAGCTCCGACTGCGTGAGCTTCGGGGTGATGACCAGCCCCTCCGGGGCCTGCCTTCCCTGCGTCTTCGCCAGCTCCAGCAGCACCCGCACCAGCCGGCTCCGCGCGTCCAAGAAGGCCGAGTCGTAAACGAGCTGCGTCGTGCGCCGCACCAGCCGGCTCATGTTCGCCAGGAGCGCCAGGCTCACCTGCGGCCGCGTCTCCAGGTAGCGCCGGAAGTCGTCGCGCTGGAGCGTGAGCAGGTGCGCCTCCTCGCGCGCCATCGCGTCCGTGGAGCGCACCTCGCCGTCCAGCAGGGACAGCTCCCCGAAGGCGTCCCCCCGGTCCAGCAGCGCCAGGGTGATTTCGCGCCCCTCGCTGGAGGAGAGCCGGATGGCCACCTGCCCGCGCCGGATGATGAACAGCGCGGTGCCCACGTCCCCCCGGTGGAAGATGACCTCTCCCCTCGCGAAGCGCCGGGGCTGGAGGAGCGACGACATGTTCTCCAGGTCCTCCCGGCCGAGGCTCTCGAACATGGGGATTTCGGCCAGAAGCTGCGCGTAGGACATGAGGGGACCGCCATTCTGCCCGGAATCCCTGGATGCAGGTAGGGAAGCCTCCCATCCAGGGCGGGCGGACAAGTCCGGCGGGTGTGAACGCCTTCACACCGGGCTTGTGGGCCGCTTCACAGATCGAAACAGGGGGGCCCGGTACTGTTCCTTCATCGCAGCACGGGAAGCAGGGGGGCCCGCGCAGCAGCGACACGGTGAGTCAGGGAGTCGGGGGACTTCTTAGCTCACCGCGGCATGCGCGGGAAATGAGGGGGACCGCAGGGGCTGGCACATAGAAGGGGGAAGCGTCGAGTTTCTGAGGGGGAACTCGACGCGAATACGAGTGCCGGCTCCCGCTGGAGCCTGAAACGCAATGGACCCGGGCCTGGAGGCCCGTCGCTCCGGGGGGAGTGACGGCCTTCAAGTCCGGGTTGTTTTATTTGGCCAGGGCCACCGCGGGCGTGAGCGTCAGCGTGGCCTCGCGGTGCTGCTCCACGGCCTGGCGCGTGTGGAGCATGGGGTGGAACTCCACCTTGCGGTTGAGCTCCATCAGGTCATCGCGGTGCTTGTGGTACAGGTGCTCGGACTGCCCCGGCGAGTGGATGGACACGGAGCGGGACAGGTCCGCCAGGTCGACGATCATCCGCAGCGCGGTGCCGTGGACCACCTTGAAGGGGTGGCTCCAGAGGAACGAGGCGCCGTCCACGGAGTAGTTGTCGCCCCGCGCGGGCACCGGGCGGCTGTTGAAGACGCGGCGGATGCGCGCGGGGATGGCGGGCCCGCCCAGCATCTGGTGCGCGTACGTGAGCTGGTGCACCTGGCCCCAGGCCCACGCCTCCGGCTTCGGGCCGTACGTCTTCGAAAGCCACGCGACGGCCACGCCCAGGGCCGCGCGGAGGATGTCGTCGCGCGTCTCCTTCTCCGGCGTCTTCGGGTCATCCCACCAGGGGCTGTCCGGCTGGGACATCAGGCCGATGACGAAGGGCATGTGCAGGCTGCCGTGCCGTTCGTACTGGCCCATCAGGTATTCCTTCACCAGCGACGGCTCCAGCTTGTGCTGGAGCAGCTTGCGCAGCACCTCGATGTACCAGGCCTGGAACACCGTGGCGCCCACGGCCTCCGGCTCGCAGCGCAGGTCCCACGCCTTCAGCGCCTCCACCGCCTGCCGCTGGAGGTCGTCCGCCGGGAGCGCCGCCGCCAGGAGGTAGGGGCGCAGCGCCTCCGCGGGCAGCGAGTACGTCTGCGCCTGGATGTCCCGCATGGACTCCACGGTGTGCTGCGTGCCCGCTTCAATCAGGTCGGTGATGCGCTTGGCGCGGTAGCCGGGGAACCAGTTGTGCGCGATGAGGTGCGGGTAGTCGTCGGACGTAATCTTGTTGTTCGCCGTGGCCGCGTAGCCCGCGGGCGGGTTGAAGGACGCGGGCAGCTCCTCGAACGGGATGAAGCCCGTCCACTCGGACTCCCCCGTCCAGCCCGGCATGGGGATGAGGCCCTGGTGGCCCTGGCGGATGGGGATCTTCCCCGTGGCCTGGTAGCCGACGTTGCCGGCCGTGTCCGCGTACACGAAGTTCTGGCCCGGCCCCTCCCAGCACTTCATGGCGGCGCGGAAGGACTCCCAGTCCGTGGCCAGGTTGAGCTTCAGCACGGCGTTGATGAGCGGCTGGCATTCGCGGTGCGCCCACCGGAGCGCCAGGGGCTCGCTGTCCTTCAGCTCCTCCGCCATGACGGCGTTCATCAGCGGGCCGTGGCGGGTGCTCTTCACCTCCAGCACCACGGGGGCGCCGCCCTTGACGGGGATCTCCTCGCGGCGCACCTCCAGGTCGTGCCAGACGTCCTGGTAGAGGTACTTCTTCGGCGCCTTCGGGTCGTCCAGCTTCTCGATGTAGAAGTCCTGGGTGTCCGGCCCCAGGTTGGACATGCCCCAGGCCACCTTCCCGTTGTGGCCGACGATCAGCATGGGCACGCCGGGCAGGGAGAAGCCCACGTGCTGGAAGCGGCCGGCGTGCAGGCCGTTCTCGTACCAGGTGGACGGCATGCTCAGGGGGATGTGCACGTCGTTGGCGAGCAGCGGCTGGCCGCTCTTCGTGCGCTGGCCGTGCACCACCCAGTTGTTGCTGCCGGAGACGATGTTGGGGTCGCCCATCACCGCGTCCACGCTGTCCAGGCCGGACATCGCCTTCACGTCCTTCAGGCCCGGCAGGCGCGCCTCCCTGGGGACGATGAGGGGCGTCTCCGGCGCGTTCTGCGGCAGGAGCGCGTTGGCCACCTCCTCACCCACCGCCGCCACCAGCCGCGCGCGGAAGAGCTCGATGCGGTGGTTGCCGCCCAGCATCATCGCCAGCAGGTTGCCGCGCGCGAGCGAGTCCACGGGCGTCCAGGGCGTGGGCGTCGTGGCCATCACGGTGAACTCGTAGGGCAGCGGCTCCGCGGCGATGCGCGCGTTGACGCCCGCGCTGTAGGCCTCCAGGACGGCGCGTGCCTCCGGATCCACCTGCTCCCAGGACTTCTCCGCCATGTGGCGCAGGCCCAGGGTGCGGAAGAACTGATCCGCGGGCACGCCCATGGGGCCCAGCAGGGTCGCGAGCCGGCCGTCCACCAGCCGGCGGCTCATCTCCAACTGCCACAGCCGGTCCTGCCCGTGCACGTAGCCCTGGGCGAAGAAGAGGTCGTGCTCGTCGCTGGCGAAGATGTGGGGCACGCCCCACGTGTCGCGCAGCACCTCCACCTTGCCGTGCAGGCCGGGCAGGGTGAGCGTGCCCTCCTCGCGCGTCCAGCGGCGGCGGGCGAGCCAGGGGCCCACGCCCGGCGTGGCCACGGCCATGGCGGACGGCAACATGCGCAGCATGCGCAGGACCTGGGAGAAGGCACTCATGACGCGGAGGCTCCAGCGGTGGGGGCGTTGGGGGCGGCGGTGTCGTCAGGGGGGGCGGGCGGCGTGTCCGGGAGCGCGTCCGGCAGCTCCTTGTCCAGGTTGCGCAGGCGCGGGTTGAGCCACCCGGCCGCGACGTTCGCGAGCGTCAGCAGGCCCAGGACGATGAAGATGACGGCGATGCCGCGCCCCGGGCCCACGCCCAGCAGGCGGCCCATGCTGCTGGCGAGCGCGCCCCCCTCGCGCATGGCCGGCTCGAAGAGGTCGTCCGCGAGCGGCCCCGCGATGAGGCTCGCGAGCGGCGACACGCACAGGATGATCATCCGCTTCACGGCGGCGGCGCGGCCCTGGAGGTCCGCGGGAATCTTGCGCTGCCAGATGGACTGGATGCCCGCCATCACCGGCGGCATGGTGAACAGGTAGAGCGCGGCGGCGGCGGCGACCAGCGGCACGCTGGGCGCGGGCGCGGCCATGAAGAGCACCACGCCCGAAAACGCATGGAAGCCGAGGATGCCGTACAGCGGGTTCTTGGGGCCGCCCCACACGCCCATGCCGATGCCGCCCAGCAGCGCGCCCACGCCCGCGATGGACGCGATGCGGCCCAGCGTGGAGATGTCCGTGAAGGCGAGCACCAGGGGGGTGATCAACAGCACCACCAGGTCCATGCACAGCACGGCCACGCCGGTGAAGGCCATCAGGGACAGCAGCCCCTTGCGCGCGCTGATGAAGCTCCAGCCCTGCTTCATCTCCGCGAGCAGCGACCCCTTGCCCTGCTGGCCCGCCTCGGAGGCGGTGGGCCTGGGGAAGCGGACCATCAGCAGGGTGGTGACGGCGATGAGGAAGCTGCAGACGTCCACCGTCAGCACGCCCTTCAGGCCCACGCTGTCGATGAGCGCTCCCGCGATGATGGGGGAGAGGATCTGGCTGGCGCCGCTGGCCACCTCCGCCATGGCGTTGGCGCGGCCCAGGTGCTGCTTGGGCACGATGAGCGTCACCGTGGCGAAGAAGGCCGGCCAGCGGAAGGCGCCGAAGCACGCGCCCAGGGAGACGGGCAGGTAGAAGTGCCAGGTCTCGAGCTTGAACAGCCCCCGCTCGCTGGCCAGCAACATGCTGAAGATGAGCAGCGTGGTGAAGCCGTTGCCCAGGTCCGCCAGCAGCATGGCGCGGCGGCGGTCCCAGCGGTCGATGAGCGTCCCCGCGATGGGGGACAGCACCACCATGGGCGCCAGCGCGAAGAAGGACAGCAGCGCGAACTGCGTGGTGGAGCGCGTGTCCAGGAAGACCTTCGCGCCCACGCCGAAGGACGTGAGGCCGGAGCCGAGGATCGAGATGAGCTGGCCGAACCAGGTGATCCAGAAGACCCGCATGGGCTGGGTGATGGTCAGGCGTTGCGCGATGCTCATTCCACGTCTCTTTCTCCTGGGGGGCAGGAGGGTCAAGGGCCCGCGCACCGTACTACGGAAGTGCGCGCGGGCCCGGCGTTCCAAAGGGGGATTTCAGCCCTGCTCCAGCTCCGCGAGCATGGCCTCCAGCGCTTCGGGGTCGAGCTGACTGGCGCTCGCCTCCACGATGGCCACCGTCATGACCTCCACGGTGGGGGACTCGAACAGGGCGCGCATGGACAGCTCGACCTGGAAGGCCTCGCGGATGCGCGACAGCAACTGCACGCCCAGGAGCGAGTGGCCGCCCAGCTCGAAGAAGTTGTCGGTGATGCCCACCGACTCCACGCCCAGCAGGTCCTGCCAGAGCGCGGCGACCTTCTCCTCGGTCTCGTCGCGCGGGGCGACGAAGGCGTTGGCCAGCGGGGGGCGCGGGTGCTTGCCGCTGGCGCTCGTGCTCGCGCGGGCGGTGGAGGCACCGTCGCGCGCCACCTGACGCCGCGCCTCCAGCGACCCGAGCGACGCGAGGAAGCGTCCACCGGTGGGCTGGGTGATCAGCGCGCGCAGGAGGCGGAAGCCCTCGGCGGGCGGGATGACGGCGTCGGGGCGGAAGCCCTCGCCCACGCCCCACACGTCCCAGTCCACGGTGTACCAGCGGGTCCCTCCCAGCCGGGCCTGCCGGACCGCCAGCGCGTCCATGCCGGCGTGCGCCGCCGCGACCGCGCTGACCGCCATGCCGCCCAGCACCACGGTGAGGGAGGACTGCACCACGACGAAGTCCGGCTGCCGCGACGCCAGCGCCTCCGCCAGGTGCATGAGGCCCCCGAAGCGGCCGGACAGCAGCGGCGCGGTGGCCTCCGGCGTGGCCTCGGCCACGGAGATGCGGGTGGCCATGCCGCCGTCACCGGCCGCGTAGAAGACGCCGTCGATGCGGCCGAACTTCGCCTCCGCGACCTGGAGCGCCTTGTCGAGCTGACCCGGAACGCCCGCGTCCGCGCGCAGCGCCAGGACCTGCGCGCCCGCCATCTCCAGCGCGCGCATGCGCTCGATGGCCCTGGACGTCGCGTCCTGCGCGTCATGGCCCGCGCGCCACGCGTCCCATTCACCCGGGGCGGGGAGCGTGCGGCGGGACAGCAGCACGAGCTTCGGCTTCACCGCCTGCGTGAGCTGCTCCGCGAGCGCGAGCCCCACGCGGCCCAGGCCACCGACGATGACGTAGACCCCGCCGTCCTTGAGCCCGGCCTGCGAGGAGCCACCGGCCGTATCTCCGTGCGGCTCCGCCGTGCCCGCGCTCGCGGGGACCGGGACGTCGATGGGCTCGAACGCCTCGACGTGGCGGTACGGGCCGCGCAGCGCGACCACCGGGTCCTTGCCGGTGGCCAGCTCCGTCACCAGCCGCTCCAGCCACGGCCCGGACGCGGACTCGTCCGGCGCGGGCCAGGTGACGTCGACGGCGCGCACGGTGAGGCCGGGGTACTCCTGTGACAGCACGCGGCTGGTGCCGACCGCGGCCGCCTGCCAGGGCAGCAGCGGCTCCTCGCCCGTGACGTCCTGGGCGCCGGTGGTCACCACGTCCAGCGACACGGGCGTCTTCGCCGCGCCCGGGCCCACGGCCTTCGCCAGCGCGAGCAGCCCGTGGAACGACGTCGCGAGCCCCGACTCCAGGTCTCGCGGCTCCTTCACCAGCGGCCACAGGTACGCGACGTGCGCGGGCGTCCAGTCCTCACCGCGCAGGCGCTCCAGGTGTGCTCCCACGGCATCCGGAGACGCGGGGTCCACCGCGAAGCGCTTCGTCACCGGATCCGGCGCGCCCTGGCCCGCGACGAGCGACACCACGTCCGCGCCCGCCTGACGCAGCCGCTCCGACACGCGCGCGGCCACCGGCGTGTCCGCCTCCAGCACCAGCCAGCGCTGGCCGGAGAGCGACGGAACCTGCGGCGAGGCGCGCGTGCGCGGCCACGCAGGGACGGTCAGCTCCACGCCCTGCGCCGTGGCGGGCCGTGGGGACGCGGCGCGAGGCAGCGCGGGCGGCGGACCCTTGAGCAGGTCGTAGCGCTCGCGCTGGAAGGGGTAGGCGGGCAGGGGGATGCGGCGGCGGGCCTCGCCCTTGTAGACGCGGCCGGCAATCGCCTTCGCGCCCGCGAGCCACAGCTTCGCGAACGCGTCCGCGGCGTGCGTGAGCGCGTCCTGCTGGGCGTCGCGCGGCGCGGGCAGCGTCGTGAGGATGGCCGGGAAGGTGCCTTCCTGCGCGTTGCGGCGCACCAGCGTGGCCAGCGCGTTGCCGGGGCCGACCTCCAGGAAGACGTGCTCGGGGTCGTTCAGCAGCAGCGCGGCCGAGTCCTGGAAGCGCACGGCGTCGCGCAGGTGACGCGCCCAGTACGCCGGGCTCACCGCGTCCTCGCGCGTCACCCAGGTGCCGGTGACGTTGGACAGGTAGAGGTCCTTGGGCTCCTTGCGCGCGACCTTCGCCACCGCCTGGCGGAACTCCTCCACGATGGGGTCCATCATGTGGGAGTGGAACGCGTGCGACGTGTGCAGCCGCGACACCTCCACCTTCTGCGCCTCCAGCTTCGCCTGGAGCGCGTCCACCGCGTCCGTGGGGCCCGCCACGACGGTGAAGCCCGGCGCGTTCACGGCCGCCACGGAGATGCGCGCGTCCATCAGCGGCGCCAGCGCCTCCGGCGTCATCCGTACGGAAAGCATGGAGCCTGCCGGCAGCGACTGCATCAGCCGGCCGCGCGTGGCCACCAGCGCCAGCGCGTCGTCCAGGCTGAACACGCCCGACAGGCACGCGGCCACGTACTCGCCGATGCTGTGGCCCACCATCGCCTGCGGCGTCACGCCCCAGGACGCCCACAGCTTCGCGAGCGCGTACTCGATGACGAACAGCGCGGGCTGCGTGAGGGACGTCTGCTTGAGCTGCTCCGTCGCCTTCTCACGCCCGTCCGCGGGCGGGTAGAGCACCGTGCGCAGGTCCAGGCCCAGGTGCGGCTTGAGCTTCTCCGCGCACGCGTCCACCTCCGCGCGGAAGGCGGGCTCCTGCTCGTAGAGGCCCCGGCCCATGTCCACGTACTGCGAGCCCTGGCCGGAGAAGAGGAACACCACCGGCCGGCGCGTGTTGGTGCCGGAGCCGCCCAGCAGCCGCCGCGCATCCCGCAGCGCCGCCTTCGCGTCCGCCACGTCCTTCACCACCACCGCGCGGCGGTGCTCGTGCACGTGGCGGCCCACCTGGAGCGTGTAGGCCACGTCCGCCAGGGACACGGCCGGGTTCGCGTCCAGGTGCGCGGCCAGCCGCTCCGTCGCCGCGTCCAGCGCCGCTGGCGTGCGGGCGGACAGGGGCAGCACGTGCCACGCTCGCTTGGACGGCGCGGGGGCGCCCGCCTTCGGGGCCTCCTCCAGGATGACGTGCGTGTTGGTGCCGCCGATGCCGAAGGCGCTCACGCCCGCGCGGCGCGGCCCGTTGGGGGACGTCCACGGCCGGGGCTGCGAGGGCACGAAGAAGGGGCCCGCGTCGAAGTCGATGACGGGGTTGGGCTTCTCGAAGTGGGGGCTCGCGGGGATCTCGCCGTGCTCCATGGCGAGCACCGTCTTCACCACGCCCGCGATGCCGGCCGCCGCGTCCAGGTGGCCGATGGCCGCCTTGAGCGAGCCCAGCGCCACGCGCTTCTGGCCCGTCTCCGTGCCACCGAAGGCCTGGTTGAGCGCGGCCACTTCAATCGGGTCGCCCAGCGGGGTGCCCGTCGCGTGCGCCTCCACGTACTGGATGTCCTCCGGCGTGACGCCGGAGATGGCGAGCGCCTCCGCGATGACCGCGGCCTGGCCCTCCACGCTGGGCGCGGTGAAGCCCACCTTGCCCGCGCCGTCGTTGTTCACCGCCGTGCCCAGCAGCACGCCGTGGATGGTGTCGCCGTCCTTCAGCGCGTCCGACAGGCGCTTGAGCACCACCACCGCCGCGCCCGCGCCGCGCACGGTGCCGTTGGCCTTCGCGTCGAACGCGCGGCAGTAGCCGTCCGGCGAGAAGATCATCCCCTCCTGGTAGAGGTAGCCCGCCGTCTGCGGGAAGGACACGGACGAGCCGCCCGCGAGCGCCATGTCGCTCTCGCCGGACAAGAGGCTCTGGCACGCCAGGTGGAGCGCCACCAGCGAGCTGGAGCACGCCGTCTGCACCGTCGCTGAGGGCCCGCGCAGGCCCAGCCGGTGCGACACGCGCGTGGCCACGTAGTCCTTGTCGTTGGCCAGCATCACGCCGAACGAGCCGGCCGCGTCCATCAGGTCAGGCTGCCGCATCAGCGCGCGCAGCAGGTACGAGCTCAGGCTCACGCTGGCGTAGACGGCCACCGCGCCCTTGAAGCGGCCCGGGTCGTAGCCCGCGTTGTCCAGCGACTCCCACGCGCACTCCATGAAGATGCGCTGCTGGGGGTCCATCAGCTCCGCCTCGCGCGGGCTGTAGCCGAAGAGGCCCGCGTCGAACTCCGTCGCGCCCTCCAGCACGTAGCTGGAGCGCACCCACTGCGGGTGGGCGCGCAGGGCCTGGGGCACGCCCGCGTCGTCCAGCTCCGCGTCCGTGGGCACGCGGCGCGCGTCACCACCACGGCGGAGCAGCTCCCAGAAGGCCTCCAACGTCCGCGCACCCGGGAAGCGGCCCGACAGGCCGACGATCGCGATGCGCTCCTCGCCACCACCCACTGCGTCACTCATCCGCGTCTCCATCCGTTTCCACCCGACCGCGCGAGGCCACCGCGCGGCGGTTGACCGTGCGTCGCGCCTCGGCACGGCTGCGGCCCGCCTGCGCCGCGTCCTCCGAGGGCGTGTCCTCCCGGCGCGACAGCCGCGCCGCCAGTGCCCGCACGGTGGGGTACTGGAAGAGGTCCGTGAGCGCCAGCGTCACGCCCAGCTCCGCCGTCAGCCGGCGGTGGAGCTGGAGGGCGAGCAGCGAGTTGCCACCCAGCTCGAAGAAGGGGTCGTCCAGGCCCACCCGCTCCACGTGGAGCAGGTCCTTCCACGCCTGGGCGATCTGCTGCTCGATGGCCGTCCCCGGTGCCACGAAGGGCCGCGACGGATCCGCGCCACCGGCCTCCGGCGCGGGCAGCGCCTTGCGGTCCGCCTTGCCGTTGGGACTGAGCGGCATGCGCTCCAGCACCACGACGTTGGACGGCACCATGTACTCGGGCAGCCGCTCCAGCAGGTACGCGCGCAGCGCCGCGCCCTCGGGCTTCGCGTCCTTGCCGGTGACGTAGGCCACCAGCCGCTTCTGGCCCGGCCGGTCCTCGCGCGCGAGCACCACCGCCTGGCGCACCGTGGGGTGCTTCTCCAGCGAGGATTCAATCTCGCCCAGCTCGATGCGCAGGCCGCGGATCTTCACCTGGAAGTCCGCGCGGCCCAGGTACTCGATCTCACCGTCCGGCAGCCACCGCGCCACGTCGCCCGTGCGGTACATGCGCGCGCCCGGCACCGCCGCGTACGGATCCGGGATGAAGCGCTCGGCCGTCAGCGAGGGCCGCGCCAGGTAGCCGCGCCCCACCTGCACGCCGCCGATGTACAGCTCGCCCGCCGCGCCCTGGGGCACCGGCTGGAGCTCCGCGTCCAGGATGCGAACTTGCGTGTTGTCCACCGGCCGGCCAATGGGCACGGAGCGGCGGCCGTCATTGGCCTTGCACGCGTGGAACGTCACGTCCACCGCGGCCTCGGTGGGGCCGTAGAGGTTGTGCAGCCCCGCGCCGGGCAGCGTGCGCAGGCACAGCTCCTTCAGCTCCAGCGGCAGCGCCTCACCGCTGCACACCACGCGCTTCAGCGACGTGCACTCCGCCACGCCCGGCTCGTCCAGGAAGGCCTGGAGCATGGAGGGCACGAAGTGCAGCGTGGTGACGGACGCGGAGGCAATCAGCGCCTTCAGGTAGCCCGGGTCCTGGTGCCCGCCGGGCTTCGCGACCACCAGCTTCGCGCCCGTCATCAGCGGCCAGAAGAACTCCCAGACGGACACGTCGAAGCTGAACGGCGTCTTCTGGAGCACCACGTCCTGCGGCGTGAGCCGGTAGGCGGACTGCATCCACAACAGGCGGTTCACCACCGGGCCGTGAGCGTTCATCGCGCCCTTGGGGCGGCCCGTGCTGCCGGACGTGAAGATGATGTACGCCAGCGAGTCCGGCGTGGCCGTGGGCGCGGGCGCGGTGGTGGGCTCGCGGGCAATCTCCTCCCAGCCCGTGTCCAGCTTCACCACCTTCGCGTCCGACGCCGGCAGCCGCGCCAGCAGCCGCTCCTGCACCAGCAGCACCGGCGGACGCGCGTCCTCCAGCATCCAGCCCAGGCGCTCCTGCGGGTAGCCCGGGTCCAGCGGCACGTACGCGCCGCCCGCCTTCAGCGTGCCCAACAGGCCCACCACCATCTCCAGCGAGCGCTCCACGCACAGGCCGACGCGGACCTCCGGCCCCACGCCGTGCCTGCGCAGCGCGTGCGCCAGTTGGTTCGCGCGGGCGTCCAGCTCGCGGTAGGTGAGGCGGCTGCCCTCGAACTCCAGGGCGACGGCGTCCGGCGTGCGCGCCACCTGCGCCTCGATGAGCGACGTGAGCGTCGCGTCCTTCGGGTGCGTGACGGCGGTGTCGTTCCAGTCCTTCAGCACGCGCTGCCGCTCGGCGTCGGGCAGCAGCGGCAGGCGGGAGATGGGCACGTCCGGCTGCGCGACGATGCCTTCCAGCAGCGTCAGGTAGTGGCCCAGGAGGCGCTCCGCCGTGGAGCGCTCGAAGAGGTCGGTGCTGTACTCGGCGGTGACGCGCAGGCCCTGCGGCAGGTCCACCAGCAGCAGCGACAGGTCGTACTTCGTCGTGCCGGTGTCCACCGGCTTCGCCTCCATCACCACGCCCGGGGCCTCCAGGGCCGGCATGGGCGCGTTCTGCAGGACGAACATCACCTGGAAGATGGGCGAGTGGCTGAGGTGCCGCTCCGGCTTGAGCGCGTCCACCAGCCGCTCGAAGGGGATGTCCTGGTGCGCGTACGCGTCCAGCGTGGACTCGTGCACGCGGCTCAGCAGCTCCTTGAACGTGGGCTTGCCGGACAGGTCCGAGCGCAGCGCCAGCATGTTCACGAACAGGCCGATGAGCCCTTCCACCTCCGCGCGCGGACGGCCCGCGATGGGCGTGCCCACCACGATGTCGTCCTGGCCGGTGTAGCGGGACAAGAGGACGTTGAAGGCGGACAGCAGCGTGACGAAGAGCGTGCGGCCCTCGCGCTGGCCCAGCGCCTTGAGCGCCTGGGTGAGGGCGGGGGACAGGTGCATCACCTGCCGCTCGCCCTTGGAGCTCATCAGCGCCGGGCGTGGCTTGTCCTGCGGCAGCTCCAGCAGCGCGTTCGGGTTGAGGCGGTTCTTCCAGTAGGTGAGCTGGCGCTCCAGCTCCGCGCCCTGGAGCCACTCCTTCTGCCACACCGCCCAGTCCGCGTACTGCAGCGGCAGGGGCTTGAGCGGCGAGGGCTGGCCCTCCAGGCACGCGCGGTACAGCACCGCCAGCTCGTGCACGAGCACGCCCATGGACCAGCCGTCGGAGACGATGTGGTGCTGATCCATCAGCAGCACCTGCTCACCGTTGCCCAGCAGCATCAGCACCGCGCGCAACAGCGGCCCCTGCTCCAGGCTGAACGGCTGCTGCGCCAGCGTCACCACGCGCCGCTGGGCTTCGGCGTCGCGCTCGGTCACCGGCAGCCCCTGGAGGTCCATCACCTCCAGCGGCACCTCGCCCGTGGAGGCGATGACCTGCACGGCGCCGCCCTCGCGCTCCTGGAAGGTGGTGCGCAGCGTGTCGTGCCGCTCCACCAGCAGGGCCAGGGCGCGGCGCAGCGCGTCCGTGTCCACGGTGCCCGTCAGGCGCACCGCGGTGGGCATGTGGAAGGCCGCGCTGCCGGGGCTCCACTTGTCCAGGAACCACATCCGCTCCTGCGCGAAGGACAGGGGCGCCTGCTTGGAGGCAGGGCGCGACTTGTCCTTCAGGAGCTGCGCCAGGCGTGCTCGCTTCTCTTCGGGCGTCATGTTCAGGCCGCGTCCTCGCTGCTGCTGCTGCCACCACCGTCACCGCCGCCCGCGTCTTCCAGCACCGCGAGCAGCTCGGCCACCTGTTCGTCGGACAGTTGGTCCATGTTCTCCAGCAGCTTCTCCGCCTCCGCCGCGGTCACCTTCTGCTTCGCGGCGGGCGTGGCCACCGGCTGCGCGGTCACCAGGGGCTGCGCGGGCGTGGCGCCCTCCACGGAGTAGCCCAGCCGGTCGATGACCGCGTGGGTGGAGGCGTCGAAGGGGCGGGGCCACTTGATGCGCTTCCACGACTCGCCCATCTTCTTCTCGATGCCCTGGTGCTGGAGGATGTTGGGGTCCCCCAGGCCGCCCATCATGCGGTCCTTCTTGCCGTCATACGGCTGCACCATGCGCTCGTCGAACTCGAGCCCCAGGAAGTGGGCCACGCCGGTCATCACCTTCGTGGGGTCCGCGACCAGGTCCTCGTAGCGCACCCAGTGGCAGCGGTCCTTCCCGATGCCGTCGAAGAAGCGGAGCAGGTTCCGGTTGGACAGCGCCCACACCGTCTCCGCCACCACGTAGGGGTCCACGTCCGCGTCGCCGAAGAGGCCGGCGGCGAAGAGGCGGTCGAAGCGCATCCGGAGGATGGACTCCATCACCGGGAGCGGGTGGCGGTAGAGGTAGATGTACTTGTTGCCCTCGAACATCCGCTCCGCGCGCTCCAGCGTCTCCACGTCCATGGCGTACGTGGGCGTCTTGTCCACGAGCAGCCGGGGCGAGGACTTCTCCTGGAGGCGGCGGTAGACGTCCTGCGCGGACACGTCGTCCGCCACCAGCCGGTCCACCAGCGCGGCGCCGGCGGGCGAGTCCAGCTTCTCCAGCTCCATGAGCGCCCACTGCAGGCCGCCCGTGGTCCACTCCATCTCGGAGCCGAAGCCGATGTTCTCACGCCACTCGCGCATGCTCTCGAAGAAGAGCAGGTTCACTTCCGGCGGGCAGAACAGCCGAGGGTGTCCCGCGAGCATCACGCGGAACAGCGTGGAGCCCGCGCGCGGGCTGGAGTGCACGAACACCATGGGCGGGTTCTTCTTCGCCGTGTTGGTGCGCTGCACGCCGGACGTCTGGGCCCGGTAGGGCTTCAGCGGGTACGCGGACAGCGGCTTGTTCTCCGCGAAGCGCTGCGGGTCCTGGAGCCGGTCCATCTCCACCAGCAGGTACTTGGACAGCTCCGGGATGGAGGGGTGCGCCTGCACCTCGTGCGGGTAGAGCTGGAACTTGAAGTCCTGCCGCAGGTCGTACTCCAGCTCCGCGCCCAGCGCGTGCAGGTCGTAGCCCTTGAGGCTGCCGTCGGCGGGCAGCTTGTCCAACGGGATGCGCAGGCCCTCGGAGATGTGGTGGCGCAGGTACTCGGTGAGCAGGGCGGGGCGCTCGGTGGGGAACGCGGTGCGCAGGCGCTCCGCGATGGGCTTCTCCGTGGAGGCCGCGCGCTTGCCCAGCTCCTGCTCCACGCGCCCGGCGACGCCCGCGACGGTGGGCGTCTCGAAGAGGCCGCGCAGCGACAGGTCCACCTTCAGCACCGCGTGGATGTGGTTGCGAAGCTGCGTGGCCAGCAGCGAGTGGCCGCCCAGCTCGAAGAAGTTGTCGTGGATGCCGATGCCGTCGATGCCCAGCACCTGCTCCCAGATGCCCGCGACGGTCTTCTCCAGCTCCGTGCGAGGCGCGGCGTACGGCGTGAGGATGGACGGCCGCGCGTGCTTGTTGCCCTTCGCCGCGTCCTTCCTGCCCTTCTCCGCCTTCGCGGCCCGAGGCCCCTGACGGCGGCGCGCGGCCAGGTCCCCCGTGGAGACCGCGAGCCGGCCGCTCTCGCCGTGCGACAGCGCGCGGCGCAGCGCCTCCAGCCCTTCCGCGGGCTGGATGGCGAACTGGGCCAGCGTGGGGGACAGCTCCGCCATGGCCTGCGCGTCCGCGAACTGCCACGCGTCCCAGTCCACGCTCAGCCACGGGTAGGCGAAGCCCTCCGTGCGCGCTTCGGCGAAGGCGTCCATGAAGGCGCTGGCGGAGGCCTGCGCCACCTGTCCCAGGCCACCCAGCACGGACGACAGAGAGGACACCAGGAGGCAGAACGCGGGGCCCTCCTTCGGGAGCACCTCCGCCAGCACGCGCACGCCGTGCACCTGCGGGCGGAAGTGCCAGGCGCACTCGTCCGGGCCCGTCTCCGCGATGGTGCCCAGCGTGGCGCCCTGCATGCCGCCCGCTGCGTGGATGACGCCGTCGATGCGGCCGAAGCGCGCCACCGCCGTGTCCACCACGCCGCGCATGGACTCCGCGTCGGTGAGGGACGCCGGCAGCACCAGCATCTCCACGCCCGTGCGCTCCAGGGCGAGCGCGCGCTGGATGCGGCGGGACACCGCGTCCTCCACGCCGTGCTTCTCCACCCACGCCGTCCACTGGCCGCGGCTGGGGAAGTCCGCCGTCTCCACCAGCGTCAGCTTCGCGTGGTGCACCGTGGCCAGCTCGGACGCCAGCGCGTGGCCGATGCCGGTGAGGCCGTCCGTGATGAGGTACGCGCCGCCGTCGCGCAGCACCTCCGCGCCGGCCGCCTCCAGGCGCACGGGCTCGAAGGTCTGCACCCAGCGCTGGCGTCCCCGCAGGGCCACCACCGCGTCACGCGGCTCGGCGCCCAGCTCCGCCGCCAGCCGGTCCGCCACCGCGCCCGCGTCGCCGGGCACCACGTCCACGAAGCGGCAGGCGAGGTTCGGGTACTCCTGTGGCAGCACGCGCGTGGGGCCCACCAGCAGGGCCTGCTCCGGGAGCTGCGCGTCCGCCTGCTCCACGCGGGCGGAGCGGCTGGTCACCACGGACCAGGTGAGCGGCTCCAGGTGGCCCATCTCGCTCAAGGCGCGCGCGAGGAACAACTGGCTGTGGAAGCCCAGGTCCAGTGACGCCGGCTCACGCGACAGGCTCCACAGGTGCACCACGTTGGAGAACGCGCGGCCCTGCTTCCTCAGCGCCTCCAGCACCGCGCAGAAGTCCTCGCGGCGCGCCGGGTCCACCGTGAAGGTGCCGTCCGGGCGCTGCTCGAAGCGCGCGCCGGGCACGACGCGGAAGACGTCCCCGCCCAGCTTCGGCGCCAGGGCCTCCGCCACGCCGGTGTCGTCCGCGAACACCAGCCAGCCCGCGCCCGCCGAGGCCTTCGCCCTGGGCAGCGGGGCCAGCTTCCACGACGGCGCGTAGAACCAGTCCGCCACGTCCGAGCGCTTCGCCAGCGACGCGGGCGCGTCCGTCCGGGCCCCGCCGCCCAGCGGCTTCGCGTCGATCCAGTAGCGCTCGCGCTGGAAGGGGTAGGTGGGCAGCGGCACGCGGCGGCGCTGCTCGTGGGCCGCGAAGCCCTTCCAGTCCACCGTCACGCCGTTGAGCCACAGCCGGCCCAGCGCGCCCAGGAGCACCTGGAGGTCCGGCGCCTGCTCGCGCGGGTGACGCGTGGAGGAGATGACGACGCGCGCGTCCGCGCCCGGCTGCTGCTTCGCCAGCGTGGCGAGCACCGTGCCGGGGCCCACCTCCAGCAGGGCCGCCTGCGGCCACTTGCGGCACAGCTCCTGGAGGCCCGCGGAGAAGCGCACGCCCTGGCGCAGGTGGGTGGCCCAGTAGCCCGGGTCCGTCGCCTGCGCGGCCTCAATCCAGGTGCCCGTCACGTTGGACAGGAAGGGCAGGGTGGGCGCGGAGAGCTTCACCTGGCGCACGCGCTCGGTGAAGGGCGCGAGGATGGGGTCCATCATCGCGGAGTGGAACGCGTGCGACGTGTGCAGCCGCGACACCTCCACGCCCTGCGCCTCCAGCTTCGCCTGGAGCGCGTCCACCGCGTCGGTGGGACCCGCCACGACGGTGAAGCCCGGCGCGTTCACCGCCGCCACGCTGACGTTCGCGGGGAGCAGCGGCTTGAGCGCGGACTCCTCCAGCTTCGCGGACAGCATGGCGCCCGCGGGCAGCCCCTGCATCAGCTTGCCGCGCGCGGCCACCAGCGCCAGCGCGTCGTCCAGGCTGAAGACGCCCGCGAGGCACGCGGCCACGTACTCACCGATGCTGTGCCCCAGCATCGCGGAGGGCGTCACGCCCCAGGCCATCCACAGCTTCGCCAGCGCGTACTCCACCGCGAAGAGCGCGGGCTGCGTCAGCTCCGTGCGCGTCAGCGCCTGCGTCGCGGCCTCCGCCTTGGAGGCCTCCGGGAAGAGGACCGTGCGCAGGTCCAGCCCCAGGTGCGGCGTCAGCTTGTCCGCGCATGCGTCCAGGTGCCGCTTGAAGGCCGGCTCGGACGCGTACAGGTCGCGCGCCATGCCCACGTACTGCGAGCCCTGCCCGGGGAACAGGAAGGCCACCGGCCGCTCATGCACGTCCGGCGCGTGCGTCCACTGGCGGGGGCCGTCCTCCACCTCCAGCGCGGCCAGCGCGTCCTCGCGGTCGCGGCACACCAGCACGCGCCGCTTCGCCATGGCCTGACGGCCCGTTTGGAGCGTGAAGGCCACGTCCGCCAGCGCCTGCGCGGGGTGCGCCTTCAGGTGCGCGGCCAGGTTCTTCGTCGCCGCGTCCAGCGCCGCGTCGCTCTTCGCGGACAGCACCAGCAACTGCGCGGGGCGGGACGCGCCGGACGGCGGAAGGGCCGGGGCCTCCTCCAGCACGATGTGCGCGTTGGTGCCGCCCACGCCGAAGGAGCTCACGCCCGCGCGGCGCGGGTGCTTGGGGTTCGCCTGCCAGTCGGTGAGCTTCGTGTTGACGAAGAACGGACCGCCCGCGAATGGGATCTCCGGGTTCACCTCCGTCACGTGGAGGCTGGGCGGAATCTGCCGGTGCTCCAGCGTCATGACCGCCTTGATGAGGCTGGACACGCCGGCCGCGTTGGCCAGGTGGCCGATGTTGCTCTTGAGCGAGCCCACCGGAATCCTGGGCGGGCTCGCCTTCGCCGCCGCCGAGCGGAACTTGAACGCCTTGTTGAGCGCGCGCACCTCGATGGGGTCGCCCATCTTCGTGCCGGTGCCGTGCGCCTCCAGGTAGCCGATGGTCTCCGGCGCCACGCCCGCCGCGCCCAGGGCCTCGGTGATGACGGTGGCCTGACCCTCCACGCTGGGGGCGGTGAAGCCCACCTTCAGCGCGCCGTCGTTGTTGATGGCGCTGCCCTTGATGATGGCGTGGATGTGGTCGCCGTCTTCAATGGCGTCCGCCAGCCGCTTGAGCACCACCACGCCCACGCCGCTGCCGAACACCGTGCCCTCCGCCTTCGCGTCGAACGCGCGGCAGTGGCCGTCCGGGGACACGATGCCGCCCGGCACGAAGGGGTAGCCCTCCGGGTGCTTCACGTGCACGGACACGCCGCCGGCCAGGGCCAGGTCGCACTCTTCATTCAAGAGGCTCTGGCAGGCCGCGTGCGTGGCCACGAGCGACGTGGAGCACGCGCTGGTGATGGAGTAGCTGGGGCCGCGCAGGTTGAGCTTGTACGCGACGCGGGTGGCCAGGAAGTCGCCGCCGTTGTTCACGTCCACCTGCACCTGGTCCATGCCGCTCAACTGGTCGAAGTTGGGGACCAGGTGGAACACCAGGTACGTGTTGGTGGCCGCGCCCGCGAACACGCCGATGGAGCCGTCGAAGCCCTCCGGCGTGTGGCCCGCCTTCTCCAGCGCCTCCCACGCGCACTCCAGGAAGACGCGGTGCTGCGGGTCCATCAGCTCCGCCTCGCGGGGCGTGAAGCCGAAGAAGCCCGCGTCGAACAGCTCCATGCCGGCCAATGCGGCGCTGGCCTTCACGTGGCGCGGGTCCTTGCGCAGGACGGGGTCCACGCCCAGCTTCTCCAGCTCCGCGTCGGGGACGGGCTGGATGGACTCCACGCCGTCGCGCAGGTTCTTCCAGAAGGAGTCCAGGTCGGGGGCGCCGGGGAAACGTCCGGCCATGCCGACGATGGCGATGGCCTGCGCGTCGATGTTCGATTCAGCGGACATGGGGTGTGCTCGGGCTTCGAAAGGTGGGGGAGGGGACGGCTACTCCTCGTCGGAGGCGCTGTCGCCCCGGCGGTTCGCGCGGCGCGCGCGGCGGCGCTCCCCGCGGCTGAGCGCCTCGGTCTCCTCGGGCGCGGCTTCCGTGTCCTCGCTGCCGCTGGCGGCCTTGAGCAGCTTCGCCAGCGCCCCCACGGTGGGGCCTTCGTAGAGGGTGACGGCCGGCAGCGCGACGCCGAACTGCTCGCGCACGCGGGCAATCAGCTTCACGCCGACGAGCGAGTTGCCACCCAGCTCGAAGAAGTTGTCGTGCACGCCGACCTGGTCGATGCCCAGCGTCGTCTGCCAGAGGCGGGCGATCTTCTCCTCCAGCTCGTCGCGAGGCGGTACGTAGGCGTTCTGGAGCGCCGGCCGGGGCGTGGTGCCCAGGGCGGAGCCCACGTCCTGCTTCGCCTCCGCCTTCTCCTGCGCGGCGGCCGGCTGGGCCCACTTGCGCGCGCGGGCGCGCAGGTTGCTCGTGGACACGGCCACGTGGGACACGGCGCCCAACTGGAAGAGCTGCTCGAAGGCGTCCTCGCCCTCGGAGGCCGTGATGGCCAGCGCGCCGAACGGGCTCTGCGCGCCGCCCGCGCGGGACTCGTACTGCCACGCGTCCCAGCCCACGCTCATCCACGGCACCGGCGACGTCTGCGCCTGCTTCGTGGCGAACGCGTCCATGAACGACGTGGCCGCCGAGTACGACGCCAGCCCCAGGCCGCCCAGCACCGCCGCCAGCGACGACGACAGCACGCAGAAGTCCAGCGAGCGTCCGCGCACGGCCTCCTCCAGCGCGTACAGCCCGCGCACGCGGCCGTGGAAGGTGTCGCGCACGTCCTCGGGGCGGGTGTCCGGGATGGCGCGGAAGAGCGCCTGCCCCACGTCACCCGCCGCGAACACCACGCCGTGCAGCGCGCCGAAGTGGGTCAGCGCCGCGTCCACCGCTTCCTTCACCTGGACCTTGTTGGCGGCGTCCACGGACACGGTGTGCACCTGGGCGCCCAGCGCCTCCAGCTCGCGCACCTGACGGATGCGGCGGGAGACGGCGTCATCCTCGCCGTGGGCGGACAGGTGCGCGTCCCACTGTGCGCGCTCCGGCAGCGCCGTGCGGCCCGCGAGCACCAGCTTCGCCTTCGCGCGCTTCGCCAGCGACTTCGCGTGGGAGAAGCCCAGCGTGCCGAAGCCGCCGATGAGCAGGTACACGCCCCCGTCGCGCAGCGGCAGTTGGGCCGTGCGAGGCGCGTCCGCGGGCACGTGCTCGAAGTGCTGCACCCAGCGGGCGCCGCCCCGGTACGCGATGACGGTCTCCAGCTTGGACGGCGTGGCGGCCTCGGACAGCAGGGCCTCCACCAGCGCCGTCTCCCGCCAGCTTCCGGACGGGGGCAGGCGCACGTCCACGGCCTTCGCGGACAGGTGGCCGTACTCCTGGGGAATCACGCGCACCGGGCCCAGCACCGTGGCCAGCTCCGGGTTGGGCGCCTCGTCGCCCAGCGCCTGCATGCGGTTCGTCACCGCGACCAGCGACACGGGACGCGTGCCGGGCTGACGGCCCAGGGCCTGCGCCAGGGACAACAGCCCCAGGAAGCCCTTGCCCAGCGCGGCCTCGAAGTCCGCCTCGCCGTGCGCGTCACCCAGGCCCAGCGTGCCCAGGTGCAGCACGTGGTCCGGGGCGCGGCCCTGCGCGGTGAGCGCCTCCAGCACCGTGGCCTCGCCGCCCAGCGCGAGCGACCAGTGGTGCTCGTCGTGCTTCGCGGTGACGGCGGCCGGGGTGATGCGCACCACGTCCTGGCCGGCCTCGCCCAGCTTCAGCGCGAGCCGCGCGCCCAGGCCCTCGTTGGAGTCGTCCGGGAGCAGCAGCCACCAGGTGGCCTTCTTCTCGCTCCAGGCGCCCTGCGGCGAGGGCAGCGCGCGCTGCCACGACGGCAGGTAGAACCAGCGCGCCACGGGCTGCTTCTGGTCCGCGGACGCCCACTCGGAGCGCTCGCCGTCGGCGGCGGTCTCCTTGCGCGGGTCCACCCAGTGGCGCTGGCGCTCGAAGGGGGACGTGGGCAGCGCGATGCGGCGGCGCTTCTCACCGCCCCGGAACGCGTCCCAGTCCGCCTCCACGCCCTCCAGCCACAGCCGGCCCAGCGTGGCCAGCACGTGGTCCAGGTCCGCGACCTGCTCCTTGGGGTGGCGCAGCGAGTTGATCAGCGCGTGCTTCGCGCCCTTGTCCGGGTGCTGCCGCGCCAGGGTGACGAGCGTGTTGCCCGGGCCGACCTCCAGCAGGATGGCGTCGGACTCCTTGAGCAGCTCGCCCACGCCGTCCGCGAAGCGCACCGCGCCGCGCAGGTGCTTCGCCCAGTAGTCGGGGCTCGTGGCCTGCTCGGCCGTCACCCAGGTGCCGGTGACGTTGGACAGGTAGGGCTTCGTCGGCGCCTTCCGGGCCACCTTGCGGACCGCCTCGCGGAAGGCGTCCAGGATGGGGTCCATCATCGCGGAGTGGAACGCGTGCGACGTGTGCAGCCGCGAGGACGCCAGGCCCTGGAGCTTCAGCGTCTCCACGAACGCGTCGATGAGCGGCGTGGGACCGGCGACCACGCAGGTGGCCGGGCTGTTCACCGCCGCCACGGACAGGCCCTCCGGCAGCATGGGCGTGACGTGCTCCTCCGGCAGGGACACCGCGAGCATGGAGCCCGAGGGCAGCGACTGCATCAGCCGGCCGCGCGCGGCCACCAGCGCCAGCGCGTCGTCCAGGCTGAAGACGCCCGCGAGGCACGCCGCCACGTACTCCCCGATGCTGTGGCCCACCATCGCGTGCGGCGTCACGCCCCACGACTCCCAGAGCTTCGCCAGCGCGTACTCGATGACGAACAGCGCGGGCTGGGTGAGGCCCGTCTGCTTGAGGCGCTCGGACGCCAGCTCACGCGACTCCGCGGCCGGGTAGAGGACCGTGCGCAGGTCCAGGCCCAGGTGCGGCTTGAGCTTCTCCGCGCAGGTGTCCACCTGGGCGCGGAAGGCGCCTTCCGTCTCGTACAGCTCGCGGCCCATGTCCACGTACTGCGAGCCCTGCCCGGAGAACATGAACATCACCGGACGGCCGCTGTTCTCCGCGGTGCCGCTGAACACGCGGCCCGGGGTGCGCTCCGCCAGCGCGGAGGCCAGCTCCGCCGTGGTGCGAGCCACCACCGCGCGGCGCTTGCCGAAGCGCTTGCGGCCCACCTGGAGCGTGTACGCCACGTCCGCCAGGTCCACGTTCGGGTTCTCGCGCAGGTGCGCGGCCAGCCGGTCCGTGGCGACCTCCAGCGAGGCTTCCGTGCGCGCGGACAGCAGCACCACCTGCGCGGGCAGGCGGGCCTTGTCGGTGGCGGGCAGCTCCGGCGCCTCCTCCAGGATGGCGTGTGCGTTGGTGCCGCCCATGCCCAGCGACGTGACGCCCGCGCGGCGCGGCGTCTCCCCGCGCGGGAAGTCGCGCAGCTCCGTGTTCACGTAGAACGGGCTGTTGGGGAAGTCGCACGCCGGGTTGGGCGTCTTGAAGTTGAGGCTGGGGGGAATGACCTTGTGGTGCAGCGTGAGGGCCGCCTTGATGAAGCCCACCGCGCCCGCCGCCGAGTCCAGGTGGCCGATGTTGCTCTTCACCGAGCCCAGCGCGCAGAAGTTCTTCTTGTCCGTGCCCTGGCGGAAGGCCTGCGTGAGCGCCGCGACTTCAATCGGATCACCGACCTTGGTGGCCGTGCCGTGCGCCTCCACGTAGCCGATGGAGTCCGGCTCCACGCCCGCGACGGCCTGCGCCAGCGCGATGACCTCCGCCTGGCCCGCGACGGCGGGGGCCATGTAGCTGACCTTCTGCGAGCCGTCGTTGTTCACCGCCGAGCCGCGCACCACCGCGTAGACGGTGTCGCCGTCCTTGAGCGCGTCCGACAGGCGCTTGAGCGCGACCACCGCCGCGCCGTGGCCCGCGACGAAGCCCGCGGCCTCCTCGTCGAAGGTGTGGCAGTGGCCGTCCGGCGCCGTGGTGCCACCCTCGTGGTACAGGTAGCCCGCCTTCTCCGGGAAGTGGATGGACACACCACCGGCCAGGGCCATGTCGCACTCGAACGACAAGAGGCTCTGGCAGGCGTAGTGGATGCACGTGAGCGACGTGGAGGACGAGGACTGGACCGTGACGGCCGGCCCCTTCAGGTCCATGCGGTACGCCACTTCCGTGGTGAGGCTGTCCTTGTCGTTGCCGATGGACGCCTGGAGGCTCTCCACGCCCGCGACGTGCGCCAGGTGCGAGTACAGGTTGGAGAGCAGGTACGTGTTCATGCTCATGCCGCCGAACACGCCCACGCGGCCGGGCTGGCGCTCCGGGCTGTAGCCGGCGCTCTCCATGGCCTCCCACGCGCACTCCAGGAAGACGCGGTGCTGCGGGTCCATCAGCGCGGCCTCGCGGGGGTTCATCCCGAAGAAGGCCGCGTCGAACTGGTCCGTATCGCCCAGCGTGCCGCGGGCCTTCACGTAGTTGGGCGCGCGGACCATCGCGGGGTCGGCGCCCTCCGCGATGAGCTCCTCATCGGTGAAGAACGTGATGCTCTCCACGCCGCCGGTGAGGTTCTTCCAGAACTCGGAGATGGTCTTCGCACCGGGCATGCGGCCGCCCAGGCCGATGACCGCGATGCCGTCCACTTCGGGAGTCTCAGTGCTCATGAAGCCGTCCTTCGAAATCTGGGGGGGTCTGAAAGTCGTTGGTTACTTGCCACGGCCGCGCGCCTGCTGACGCCGCGCCTGGGCGGCCCGGCGGCGCTCCGCCTCGTCCTTGATCTTCTGGGAGGCCGCGCCCGAGTCCTCGCCCTTGTTCGCCAGGTGCTGGGCCAGCGCGCTCACCGTGGTGAACTTGAACATGTCCACCAGCGCCAGGTCCGCGCCCAGCTCTTCCCGCAGCCGCCGGTGGGCCTGGGCGATGAGCAGCGAGTTGCCACCCAGCTCGAAGAAGTTGTCGTTGAGGCCCACGCGCTCCACCTTCAGCACCGCCGCCCAGATGGCCGCCACGCTGCGCTCCACGGCGCTCTGCGGCTGGGCGTAGGCGACGCCGGAGGCGAGGCGCGCCCCTTCCGGCGCGGGCAGCGCCTTCGCGTCCACCTTGCCGTTGGGTGACAGCGGCAGCGCGGACAGCGGCACGTACGCGGACGGCAGCATGTACGGCGGCAGCCCCTCCGCGAGGAACGTGTTCAGGTCCGAGTGCGTGGGCGCGGGCTCGCCCAGGACCACGTACGCCACCAGGCGCTTGTCGCCGGGCGAGTCCTCGCGCGCCATCAGGAACGCGTCCTTCACGGCCGGGTGGCGGCGCACGGCGGCCTCCACCTCACCCAGCTCGATGCGGAAGCCGCGGATCTTCACCTGATCATCCGCGCGGGACAGGAACGTGAGCACGCCATCCGGCAGCCAGCGCGCGCGGTCGCCCGTGCGGTACAGGCGCTGTCCGGCGTGGAACGGGTCGGCCACGAAGCGCTCCGTGGTCAGCTCCGGCCGCTTCCAGTACCCGCGCGCCACGCCCAGGCCGCCCACGTACATCTCACCGGGGACGCCCACGGGCAGCAGGTTCTTCTCCGCGTCCAGCACGTACACGTCCGTGTTGATGACGGGCCGGCCAATGGGCACCCACGCGTGGCCCCGCAGGTCCTCCACCGCCATGCGGTGGTAGGTGGAGCACACGGTGGTCTCCGTGAGGCCGTAGCCGTTCACCACCGGCACCGTGGCGAGCAGCTTCTCCACGTCGCTGGCCACCAGCGCCTCGCCGCCGGAGAGCACCAGCTTGAGCGGCGGCAGTTGCTCCAGGCGCGCGTTGAGCCCGGCGATGACCGCGGGCACCGTGCTCACGATGGTGACGGTGTGGCGGGTGATGAGCTGGAACAGCTTCTCCTGGTCGAGGATCTCATCCTCGGTGGGCAGCACCAGCGCGCCGCCCGTGCACAGGAGCGGGAGGATCTCGCCCACGAAGCTGGCGGAGGCCACCGACGTGAGCGGCAGCATCCGGTCCGTGGCCCCAGGCGCGTAGGACTCCACGAACGAGCGCACGAGGTTCGCGAGGCCCCCGTGCTCCAGCATCACGCCCTTGGGCTGACCGGTGGAGCCGGAGGTGTAGACGAGGCACGCCAGGTCCCCGGCCGCCACCGTCGCGGCGGGCGCGGAGGACAGCGCGCCGTCCAGCGGCTGGTCCACGAACAGCGTGCGCGCGGACATGCCCGAGGGCAGCGTGCGCTGGAGCCAGGACTGGGTGATGAGCACCGGCGCCTGCGTGTCGCCCAGGATGAAGGCCACGCGCTCGGACGGGTACGCCGGGTCGATGGGCACGTACGCCGCGCCCGCGGCCATCACCGCCAGCACGGACACCAGCGTCTCCACCGAGCGCTCCAGGCAGATGCCCACGATGTCGCCCGGCTTCACGCCCGCGCCGCGCAGCCACGCGGCGAGCTGCCCCGCGCGAGCGTCCAGCTCACGGTAGGTGAGCTGCGAGTCCTTGAAGAGGACCGCGACGTTGTCCGGCGTGCGCGCCACCTGCGCCGCGAAGAGCGCGGGCAGCATGTCCGCCTGCGTGAGCGGCACGCGCGGACCCTTCCAGGTCTCCAGGAGCTGCTGCTGTTCGGCCTGCGTGAGCAGCGGCAGCCCCGCGAGCGCGCGGCCCGGCTGCGCGGCGATGCCGGACAGCAGCGTGGCCAGGTGCCCGGCCATGCGCTCGATGGTGTCGGCCTCGAAGAGGTCGGTGTTGTACTCGAAGGAGGCCACCAGCTCGCCGTCCGCCTCGCCCATGGTGAGGGTGAGGTCGAACTGCGCGCCGCCGTGCGACAGCAGCAGCGACTCGATGGGCAGGCCCGCCACGGTGGACTTCGCGCCCGGGATGTCCAGGGCGAAGGGCGTGAGGCCGCGCTCGTCCAGCTTGGAGGCGCGCTGGTAGACGAACATCACCTGGAACAGCGGCGAGCGGCTCTGGTCACGCACCGGCTGCAGCCGGTCCACCAGCGCGCTGAAGGGGTAGTCCTGGTGCTCCAGCGCGCCCAGCATCGTCTGGCGCGTCTGGGCCAGGTAGTCCGTGAAGGACAGGGTGGGCGACGGGCGCGTGCGCACCACCAGCGGGTTGACGAAGTAGCCGGTGATGCCCGCCAGCTCCGCGCGTCCACGGCCCGCGCTCACCACGCCCAGCGTGAAGTCCTGCTGGCCGGTGTAGCGGTGCAAGAGCACCTGGAACGCCGTCTGGAGCACCATGTTCGGCGTGGCGCCATGGTCGCGCGCCAGCGTCTTCACCGCGCTCGCGACGTCAGCGTTCAGCCGGGTGGTGTGGACGCGGCCGTTGAAGGTCTGCGCCGGGGGACGCGGGTGGTCCGTGGGCAGGTCCAGCACCGGCAGCGTGCCGGACAACTGCTCGCGCCAGTACTTCTCCAGCGCCTGGCCGCGAGCACCGGTGAGCATCTCCGACTGCCAGCGCGCGTAGTCCGCGTAGGTGCGCGCGGGCTGGGCCAGCGTGGGGCGCTTGCCCAGCTTGAGCGCCGGGTAGAGCGCGTCCAGCTCCTCCGCCATCACCGCCAGCGACCAGAAGTCGGTGACGATGTGGTGCATGCAGATGAGCAGCGCGTGGTCCTCCGCGGACCGCGACACCAGCCGCACGCGCAGGAGCGGACCCTTCTCCAGGTCGAACGGGCGGCGGGCCTCGGCGGACAGGGCCTCCGCGACCTGCGCGTCGCTCCAGCCCTTCGCGTCGGTGACGACGAAGTCCAGCCGCGGCTCCGCGTGCACGCGCTGCACGGGGCCGGTGGCCGCCATGACGAACGTGGTGCGCAGGGCGGGGTGGCGGGCCACCAGCGCCTCGAAGGCGCCCTTCAGCGCGTTCGCGTCCAGCCCCGCGCGCACGCGCACCGCGACGGGCACGTGGTAGGCGGCGCTCTCCGGCGCGAGCTGGTGCATGAACCACAGCGCCTGCTGTCCGCCGGACAGGGGCGCGTCACCGGTGGCGGACGAGGCGGCCACCGCGCTCGAGGCCTGCTGGGACGGCGGCGCCGACATCAGCGTCACCACGACCTCCGCCAGCTTCGCCAGCGACACGCCCTGGAGCACGTCCGACAGCGGCAGGTCGATGCCCAGCCCCGCGTCCACCGCGCTCTTGAAGTCCACCGCCATCAGCGAGTCCACGCCGTAGGCGTGCAGCGGCTT
This sequence comes from Corallococcus sp. AS-1-12, assembly GCF_020036995.1. Classification (NCBI taxonomy): domain Bacteria; kingdom Pseudomonadati; phylum Myxococcota; class Myxococcia; order Myxococcales; family Myxococcaceae; genus Corallococcus; species Corallococcus sp. AS-1-12. The sequence goes on from NZ_JAIQDD010000020.1 coordinate 82,511, forward strand.
CTGCGCGTCCACCTGCGCCGTGGGCAGCCGCAGCACCTGCGCGGCCTGCTCCTGGAGGAACACCGCCACCATGGCCCTGCGCGCGGTGGCGTCCGTCACCACCGCCAGCATCTTCTGGAGCATGCTGGTGTCCGGGCCCACGGGCGCGGGCGCGGCGGCTTCCGGGGCGGCGGTCTTCACGGCCGCGGGCGCCGGGGCGGGCGCGGCGGCGAGGATGCTCTTGTGCAGCGCCTCCAGCGTGTCCGCGACGTACTCCGCGCGGGTCGCGAAGCGCTGGATCTTGCCGCTGGACGTCTTCGGGATGGCGCCCGGCCCCAGCAGCACCACGCCCTGGGCCTGCAGGTCGTGCCCGGCCGCGACGGCCTGCCGGATGCCCTGCGCCAGCGCGTCCAGGTCCACGCCGTCGCGCTCCACCGCGCGGCGGTCCACCTCCGTCACGACGACCAGGCGCTCCTCGTCGTCCTGCTCGATGGAGAACGCCGCCGTGCAGCCGGGGCGGATGGCGGGGTGGGCGGACTCCACCGTGCGCTCGATGTCCTGCGGGTAGTGGTTGCGCCCGCGGATGATGATCAGGTCCTTCAGGCGGCCGGTGACGAACAGCTCGCCGTCCGCGAGGAAGCCCAGGTCGCCCGTGCGCAGGAACGGCGTCGGGTCCCCCGTGCCGGCCAGCGGCTGCTGGAAGGTCGTCCGCGTCTGCTCCTCGCGGCCCCAGTAGCCCTGCGCGATGCTGGGCCCGGCGACGCGAATTTCACCCACCTGGCCCGCCGGCAGCGGCGCGCCCGTCTCCGGATGCGCGATGACCAGGCGCTGATCCGTGAGGTTGCGGCCGGAGCCCACCAGCGTCTGGGCGCCGGGGCTCGCGGCCTCCTTCGCCACCACGCGGTTGTCCTTCAGCGCGCCCGCGTCCACGGTGCGCTGCACCGGCAGCTCGCGCTTGTCACCGCCGGAGGCGATGAGCGTCCCTTCCGCGAGGCCGTAGCACGGGTAGATGGCCTCCGAGCGGAACCCCTGCGGACCGAACGCCTCCGCGAAGCGCCGGAGCGTGTCCGGCATGATGGGCTCCGCGCCGTTGAAGGCCAGGTCCCACTGGCTCAGGTCCAGCTTCGCGCGCTCCTCCGGCGTGCTCTTGCGCACGCACAGGTCGAAGGCGAAGTTGGGCCCGCCGCTGGTGGTGGCCTTGTAGCGGGAGATGGCCTCCAGCCAGCGCATGGGGCGCTTGAGGAAGTCCACCGGCGAGAACAGCGTCACCGGGAAGCCGCCGTACAGGGGCTGCAGGATGCCGCCGATGAGGCCCATGTCGTGGTACGGCGGCAGCCAGATGACGCCCTGGCTGTGCGTGGAGTGACCGAAGCACTCGTGGATCAGCTTCGAGTTGTGCAGCAGGTTGCCGTGCGTCAGCACCACGCCCTTGGGCGACGACGTGGAGCCGGACGTGTACTGGAGGAACACCCGCGTGTCCGTGGCCACGCCGGGGTCCTTCCACCCTTCGGCGACCTCCGCGTCCAGCGTGTCCGTGGCGATCCAGTGCAGCTCCCGCAGCTCCGGCGCCTGCTCGAAGAGCATCTCCCCCATGCCGTAGATGAAGTCGGTGGTGAGGGCGATGGTGGCCTGCGCGTCCTGGCTGATGGCCAGCAGGCGCGGCAGCGTGCGCGCCAGGCGCATGGGGTCCGGCGGATAGATGGGGACCGCGATCACGCCCGCGTACAGACAGCCGAAGAACCCGGCGATGTAGTCCAGGCCGGGCGGGTACAACAGCAGCGCCCGTTGGCCCTGGGCGCCGCGCGCCTGGAGCGCCGCCGCGATGGCCCGGGCCTTCTGATCCAGCTCCGCGTACGTCAGGTGCGCTTCGTCCGTCTCCCCGTCCAGCAGGAACGTAAAGCCGCGCCGGTCACCCTGGGTGGTCGCGCGGACGCGCAGCAATTCAACCAGGGTGGAAAACGCAAGGTCGGGGACCGGGGAAGAACCGGGCGGGGTTCCAGTGGGCATTGACGCGACTCCTGGGAGGCGGGGGTGTTCCGTGCGCGGGGGGCACGGAGACGCGGATTCAGGGGCCGGGGGGGTGCTGTCTCCCGGCGAGACAGGGTTTCAAGAGGTCAGTCGCAATCAGCACCCGCCGTGAAGGGGCGTTGTCTCGCGCATGTATCGTCTGACGCGCGCGCGAGCAATCCCCCCCACCCACATTGGCGCCATGCTGGAAATCGGGCACCGCGGGGAGCGCGTGAAGCAGGGGCGGGGCTGGGTGCGAATTTCATGAGGACGGAATTCGGAGAGCGTCTGGGCCGCGACTCACTTCATCTCGCGAATGGGGGAACATTCAAACGACCCCCAAGGTCGGAAACCCGGGGACCTCCCCTGTTCGCGGGATAGTGCGCGAGGTGTCCGTGTAAACGTGACACATCGGATCATGCGACGGGAACACGCGGAGTGTACGGGTCCGCCTCCGCGCGAGTGTGTCCGCCGCAGCGACACCCCGCAGTGGCCCTGTGTGTGTCTGTGAATTGCCAGTGAAAATAGGATTCCTTGGATTCGTCTGGAGAGTGTTTCCGGAGGATACGGGGCGGGTCCGACACGGCGCCTGCGCGCTTGTGCCGCAGGGGGGGCCGGTGGCGCGCGTGGTAGAGGCGGCCCGGGAGCGTGAGACATGCCGGGACCGGCGGTGCGTGACGTGACGCGGTGGACGTGGAAGGCGCTGGTCCTGTGCGGCGCGCTGGGCTGTTCCGCGGAGCCGGAGCTGGCGGCGGTGGTGGACGTGGACGCGGGCGTGGAGCCGGGGCCCGCGCCGACGACGTGCGCGAGCGGAAGCGTCTGGACCGAGGCGACGGGCGGCACCGGGGCCACCATGGCGCCGGGCTACGCCTGCCGGAGCTGTCACCTGCGGGACGCGCCCTCCGTGGCGTACTACTTCATGGGCACGGTGTTCCCGTCGCTCCACGAAGCGGACGGGTGTGATGCCCGGCTGGCGGAGCCGTCGAAGGTGAGGGTGGAGATATTGGATGCGGACGGCCAGGTGCGGCTCACGCTGGTGCCGAACTCCGCGGGCAACTTCATGTCCACGACGCGCCAGCCGCCCTTCCCGCTGCCGTACCGGGCGCGGCTGGTGGGGCCGGATGGCACGTCGCGGATGATGGCCACGCCGCAGAACAGCGGGGACTGCAATGGCTGTCACACCGAGCAGGGCACCCAGAGCGCACCGGGGCGCATCGCGCTGCCGTGAGGAGGCCCCTTGCGGGCGCTGCGACAAATGACCGCAGCGGCCGTGTCACGGAGGGCTGATATCCGGGATGCTCCTTTCTTCCCGGAGTCACCCGATGAAGTCTTGGCTGGGGCCGTTGTGTGTTGTCGCGGGTTCGCTGGTGTCCTCGTCCGCCTTCGCGCACGCGGCGGTGTCGGGGGCCACGCCTCCGTATGCCGGGGGGACCTTCGAGGCGGACATCACGGTGAGCCACGGCTGTGACGGCGCGGACACGTCCAGGATGCGGGTCCAGATTCCGGAAGGCGTCACGAACGTGCGCCCGGTGGACTCCGTGTTCGGCACGGCCGAGGTGGAGAAGGACGCCAGCGGCAACGTGACGGCGGTGACGTGGACGCGGCCCACGGGCAACGTGAAGGCGGCGGACACGCACTTCTTCCACCTGGGGCTGCGCATGAAGCTGCCCGCGAAGCCGTTCACCACGCTGTTCTTCCCCACGACGCAGACGTGCAGCACGCAGGGCGGCGCGCAGACGGTGGTGGAGTGGACGAGCACGGCGGGAGGCGAGCACGGCCATGGCGGGGACGCGGGCACGGGGGCTTCGGAGAACCCGGCGCCGTCGCTCTACCTGCTGCCCTCGCGGCTGCCGGGCTGGAACCAGTACACGGTGGAGGAGCACGTGCATGACCTGACCGTGTTCAAGGACGCCCTCATCGTGTGGTCCGACACGAAGGCGTACAGCTTCAACCCCGTCACGCAGGCGCTCATCGAGAAGGAGCCCGGCGTCACCGCGCTCACGGAGATCCATCCGGGCACGGTCATCTGGGTGAAGTACTAGGCCCGCACTGGGGGACAGCGACCATGCGCCATTGGCTCTTCGTGTTGTGCGTCGGCGTTCTCGCCGGCTGTTCGGACAAGCCTTCGCCGCCGCCCGCGGGGCAGGGTGACGCGGGCACGCCCTCCGGCGTGGAGCGGCCCGGGGCGTTGGAGCGTCCGCCGCTGGAGCGGTTGCCGGACGACCTCAAGCCTCCTGCCCGGTAGTAGCGGTCAGCGGGACCGGTGGCGCTCCGCGACGCGGTAGAGCTGGGTGAGGGAGTGGTCCAGCAACGCCTGGGTGGAGCGCATGTAGCGGTGGGCGCGGACGAAGGGCAGCCACACGCGGTCACCGACGCGGACCTGTGCTTCCATCCACTGTTTGCGGGGGAGCCACTGGCCGCCCAGGTGTTTGACCAACACTTCGCCCAGGTAGGCGCCCACGGCGGGGACCGCGGTGGCGTCGATGTTGTGGCGCTCGAAGATGTCCGGGAAGGTCTGCTTCCAGAAGTGGAAGTCGATGTCCGTCAGGGATTCGGGGGACAGCTTGAAGACGGAGGGCACCGGCGTGTGGAGCAGCGCCACGAGGCGCTCCGCGAAGTACGCGTACTGGTCGAGGGCGGCCTTCGGCTCGGCCACGTCCGGAGGCAGGGCGGCGTCCACTGGGAGCCACTCGTCCGGCTCTGGAGGGACGTAGGCGTTGAGTTCGGCGATGCGCCGCTGCCGCTGGGCCAGGGAGCTGTATTCGGGCAGGCGCGCGAGGAGTGCGGCGATGTCCGGCGCGAAGCGGGGTTCGACGGGGGCGAGGATCGCGCTCCGTTCACGGAGGGTGGCCATCGCCGTGTCGAAGTCCAGGTCGGGCCGGAGGTGGACCCACGCGCGGGCCTGGGCGACGCGCGCCGCTTCGCTGGCGAAGTCCGCTGCCGTGGGCCAGGTGACGAGGAGGACGGAGCCGTCGGGGAGTTCTTCGACGCGGTGGGCGGGCGTGGAGCGCATGCGCTCGCGGCCGACGGTGTCCACGAGCTTCGCGCTGAAGACGTTGAGCCAGCAGACTTCATAGACCTTGTCGAAGCCGTCCTGATAGGCCGTTTCCCGGTCTCGGCCGAAGAGAGGGAAGTCCGCCAGTTCCCTGTCCGCCACGCTATGTGCCGACGCGTGGGTGACGGGGTAGTGGATGGCCCAGGTGCGGACCATCTCCACGAGTCCCTTGCAACTCGATTCCTGTGCGAAGAGTTCAACCGGCGCGACCGTGAGAGAAAGATTCAGGCTGGGTCGTAGCGGCGGGAGTCGAAGCCGGAGCGACATGTCCAGGTCGGCCCCCCTAGTGCGGTAGAGGCCCACGGACGTACTTCTTTCCTGGCGCGATTCAGTCAATCCCTTGGCCACTGCCTCGCGTGTGTACTTGCGGCGTCGTACTCCCTTGACGATGTCTGGCATCCACTCGCCAGCGCCTGATTCAAGTGCTTCAAGAAACGGCGCGAGTTCCTGTTCGAGGGCGCCGGTGGTGTTACAGGCTCCATCAAACGAAAGGCGCAGGAAGTCGTCCGTCATCTGCCTGGGGATGCCATCCATCGTCATTGGATTTGGACCTCCACCCCCGGGCTCTCTTCCAGCAGGGTCGCAAAGGTTCTTTCCAGGTTGACCCTGCCCCCAGGCTTGAGGTCGCCCCCTTCGTAGATGAGGTGCACCCTGCGAATTCGTGCCGGCCCTTCCAGCCCAGGTCTGCGGATGTTCACGGTCTCGCCGTAATAGCGAAGAGCCGCACGCGCGTCCGCTCTCATTTGGGCCGTCACTGAGTCCTCATTGAGCAAGCGCAGGTCGCGGCTCTTGAAGCTGATGGTCTCCATGCGTGGCGGTTGCCCTGAAGGCGGCCTTGTTTCGATGACTCCGCCAGCACCCCAAGCTGCTTGTCGCGGGCCAGTTGCTGGACCAGCTCGCGCAGTTCGTCGTCGAAGCTGGTGTGCAGGATGAAGAGCGCGAACACCTCCGTGCGCGGCAGGCCGTACTTCTCGACCGCGGTGAGCAAGAAGGCCGCGCGCTTGCGCTGGAGGACTCCGGAGGCCTTCGCGTCCAACGGACCCAGCGTCCCCAGCCGGACGGCATCCCAATCCAGCAGGGACTCCACCAGCCAGGCCATGTCCACGCCGCGCTGCATGGCCACGAAGGCCGCGGGCGAGGCACAGGCCAGGAAGGGCGCGAGGCGCTGCTCGCTTCGGTCCAGGTCGGGCCAGCCCCGCGGAAGGGGCCGACCGCCACAGGTCCATTTCCTGCCGTCACCCGACTCAGCGGAAACCTTCCGGGCCTCTCCTGCCCACGGCCGCCATGCGGAGGACCGTGCCGCCGGAGTGCCGTAGCTCCAGGTCCCGCCATGGGACGGCGTGGATGCACAGCCCGCGATGAGCAGGGCCATGCAGGCCAGCACTGCCCACCGCCGCACGGGGAATCGCCATGGCCGGGTCACGGCCGATGACGATACCGGCTCACGGCACGGTGGCGGGGTCCGCGAAGCGCGGGTCGGTCAGGAACGCCGTGTCCGTGAGCGACTCCAGGAACGCGATGACGTCCGCCTTCTCCTCGGGCGTCAGCTCGAAGCCGCGCACGAAGGCGCTCTGCAGGGGGCTCGGCTGTCCGCCGTTCGCCGCCCGGGCCCGGCCTCCCGCCGCGTAGTGGTCCAGCACGTCGGAGAGCGTCTCCAGGCTGCCGTCGTGCATGTACGGCCCGGTGACGGCCACGTTGCGCAGGGAGGGCGCGCGGAAGCGCCCCATGTCCTCCGGCCGGAGCGTGATTTCGTAGAGGCCCGTGTCGCTGGCGGGATACGCGCCCCGGCCGTCCTCGTTGTAGAGCCCCGTGTTGTGGTACGGCAGCACCGGCTCCGGCGTCGACTCGTGCACGGTCGCGTCCTGGAAGTTGAAGCCGGAGTGGCAGTGGTCGCACTCCAGGCGCTCGGACAGGAAGAGCTGCAGGCCCCGCTTCGCCGCGGGACTCAGCGCGTCCACCTCCTTGCCGTACAGGTAGCGGTCATACGGAGACGTGCCGGAGATGAGCGACCGCTCGAACGCGGACAGCGCCCGCGTCAGCGTGGCCAGCGACACCGGCGTGGCCTCCTGGGGGAACGCCTCCGCGAAGCGGGCTGTCAGCTCCGGATCCGCGCGCAGCCGCTCCAGCAGGACCTCCTGTTGGTCCGCGAAGCCCAGCTCCACTGGCTCCCGGCCGAACAGCGGCACCAGCGCCTGGGCCTCCAGCGTGGTGAGCGCGGAGTTGGCCCAGGTGAGGCTGGTCGCGTATGCCACGTTCGCCAGCCCCTGCCCGTTGCGGCGGTGCGCCTGCCCCGTGCTGCCCACCGCGTGAACGCGCCCGTCCGTGAAGGCCCGCGCCTGTTCGTGACACGAAGCGCAGGACTGCGTGCCGTTCAAGGACAGGCGCTTGTCGTAGAAGAGGCGCCGGCCCAACTGGACCTTCGCCTCCGACATGGGGTTGTCCTCCGGCACGCGCGGCTTTGGGAAGCCCGCGGGCAGCTTCCAGTCGTAGGGCGCGGGCTCCTCGGCCGGTCCGGAGGATTCGCCGCAGCCCGCGGCCAGCCACGCCACCGCCGCCAGCGCCTTCCACGCCTGTCCTTGTCGTCGTGCCACGTCGGACGTCCTCCTGCTACTCGGCCCGGATGAAGGACTGCGCGGCGGGGTCCGCCGACTGGCCGCCGAACGCCAGCCCCATGCGCTGGAAGAGCGGACCGCAGTCCGCGTCGTTGGGGGACGACATGCAGCCCGCGGCCGTGCTGGGCGCGTTCACGTCCAGGTTGGAGCCCGCGAAGAGCGTGCCCAGGTCCATCACCACCTTGTTCTTCGTCACGTCGAAGCCGTCCAGGTGGAACTCCGGCCGGTTGTTGTTCGCGCACCCGGCGGTGCCCTGCGTCTGGCCTTCCGGCGGCGGCGCGCAGGCCGTGCTGCCCAGGTGTAGGACGTGCTGGGGGATGCCCCGCGTGCGGCCCTCGATGTGCGCGAAGATGAAGCCGCCCTGCCAGCTCCAGTGCAGGCTCGTGTCGCCCATGGGCGCGCCGAGCGTCGTGGGGTCGCCGTGGTTCAGCTCCTCCGGCACGCCCACCGTGAAGCGCAGGCCCGTGTAGTCCCCCTGGGGCGCCGTGCCCCGGAGGGACGCGTTCATGCCCGCCGTGCCCTGCGTGCACAGCCCGTCCTGGTTCGCGAAGTCCAGCAGCGCCACGCCCGAGTGCTGCCACGTCCCGTCCTCGGTCAGCGTCACGGGCACCTCCTGCCCGTCCCGCGTCACCAGCCGCACGCCGTGGACGAACACGCGGAAGTCCATGGGCTCGTACGTCGTGCCCGTCGTGCCGACGTTCGTGTACGTCTTTCCGCACGCGAAGGACTCCGTGCCCACACGGGCGACGACGGGGAGGTCCACCGTCAGGACCTCGGGTTCATCCTCTCCACAGCCGAGCGCGCCCATCAGGGCCAGCGGCAGGAGGAGGCGGGAGCGGAGCATGGAGCGCATGAGGGTCATCCTTGGAAGGTGCCCCCGTCTAACGCACTGGCGGCAAAAGCTTGCCGTGGCATGTTGCCGCACCCGCGCCGCCCGCCTCAGGCCACCTCGCGCGTCTCGTCCGGCACGGGGAGCCCCGCGCCCCTCGCCTTGCGCCGCTGGATGGCCAGGAAGAGGGCCTCGTGCGTGGCGGGCGAGGGCAGGTCCACGTCGCCCCCCGGCGCTCCGAAGGCGGCCACCGCGTCGCGCAGCGCCTCGCGCACGGACAGGGCCAGCATCAGCGGCGGCTCGCCCACGGCCTTGCTGCCGTGGATGGTGCCCTGCTGCCCGGCGCGCTCCATGAGCGTCACGCGCAGGTCGATGGGCGCGTCGCTGAACGCGGGCACCGCGTAGGTGCTGGCGGAGTGCGTGAGCAGCCGCCCGTTCGCGTCCCACTTCAGCTCCTCGCCGGTGAGCCACCCCATGCCCTGCACGAAGCCGCCCTCCACCTGTCCCCGGTCCACGCCGGGGTTGAGCGAATCCCCCACGTCCTCCAGCAGGTCCGAGCGCAGCACGCGCTTCATGCCCGTGTCGCCGTCCACCTCCACCTCGCTCACCGCCGCGCCATAGGCGAAGTAGAGGAACGGCTTGCCCCGGCCCACGGCCCGGTCGTAGCCGATGCCCGGCGTGCGGTAGTAGCCCGTGACGGACAGGCCCACGCGGTCGCGGTAGGCCTCCTCCACCACCGCCGCGAAGGGCAGCCCCTGGTCCGGCCGCGACGCCGCCGCGATGCGCCCGTCCTCGAACACCAGCGCGTCCGGCGACACCGCCTGCCCGTGCAACTGCACCAGCATGCGCGCGGCCACCGGGGCCAGCCGCTCGCGCACCTGGATGCAGGCCTCGCGCACCGCCGCGCCGTTGAGGTCCGAGCCGCTGGAGGCCGCCGTCGCGGACGTGTTGGGCACCTTGTCCGTGGCCGTCTGCGCCACGCGCACCAGGTCCGCGGGCAGGCCCAGCTCGCGCATGGCCACGCCTTGAATCTTGGTGTGCAGCCCCTGGCCCATCTCCGTGCCGCCGTGCGACAGCAGCACGGAGCCGTCGCGGTACACGTGCACCAGCGCGCCCGCCTGGTTGAGGAAGGTGGCGGTGAAGGAGATGCCGAACTTCATCGGCGTGATGGCCAGGCCGCGCTTGATGCGGGGGCTGGACGCGTTGAAGGCCTCCACCTGCGCGCGGCGCTTCGCGAAGTCGGACGACTCCAGCAGGTCGTTCCACAGCTTCGGCAGCCGGTTGTCCTCCAGCTCCTGGCCGTAGTGCGTGGTGTTGGTGTCGCCCACGCCGTCGTAGAGGTTGCGCTGGCGCACGGCCTCCGGGGCCAGGCCCAGGGTGCTCGCGATGCGCGCCAGGATGTCCTCCATCACCAGCATGCCCTGCGGCCCGCCGAAGCCGCGGAAGGCCGTGTTGGAGACCAGGTGCGTCTTCGCCACGCGGCCGGTGTAGCGCACCGCCGGCACGTAGTAGCCGTTGTCCAGGTGGAAGAGGGCGCGGTCGGTGATGGACTCGGACAGGTCCAGGGACCAGCCGCCGTTGGACGTGAGGTCCGCCTTGAGCGCGAGCAGCCGGCCCGTGGCGTCGAAGCCCACTTCCCACGCCGCGTGGAACGGGTGGCGCTTGCCGGTGACGACCATGTCCACGTCCCGGTCCAGCATCCACTTCACCGGCCGGCCCGTGAGCACCGCCGCCAGCGCCACCAGCGCCGCGGGCGCGTTGCCTTGCGTCTCCTTGCCGCCGAAGCCGCCGCCCATGCGCGGCGCCTTCACCACCACGCGGCTGCGCGGCACGTGCAGCACGTGCGAGATGATGGCCTGCACCTCCGACGGGTGCTGCGTGGAGGACGTCACGGTGACGTCGCCGTCCTCGCCCACCTCCGCGAAGGCCGCGTGCGTCTCCAGGTAGAAGTGCTCCTGGCCGCCCATCGTCAGCTCGCCGGCCAGCCGGTTCGGACTGGAGGCGAGCGCGCTGTCCACGTCGCCCCGGCGGATGACGTGCGGGTCGGTGTGGAAGCTCTGCTGCTTCAGGGCCTCGGCCAGCGTGAGCACCGCGGGCAGGGGCTCGTAGTCCACCACCACCTGGCGGGCGCCCTCGCGGCAGGCCTCGGGCGTCTCGCCGACGACGAGCGCCACCACCTGCGCGTGGAAGAGCACCTCGTCCTTCGCGAGCAGCGGCTCGTCATGGCGGATGGGGCCCGTGTCGTTCATGCCCGGGATGTCCTCCGCGAGCAGCACCTTCACCACGCCGGGCACCTTCAGCGCGGCGCTGGCGTCGCGGCGGAGGATGCGCGCGTGCGCGTGCGGCGACAGCACCGGCCACACCGTCAGCATGGGCCTGCGCTGCGCGAGGTCGTCCACGTACTGCGCGCTGCCCGTCACGTGGCCCAGCGCGCTCTCATGGCGCAGCTCGCGGCCCGCGTCCGCGGTGGCGGAGGGAGCGCCCACGGTGAAGCGGGGGCGCCCGTCCAGCGCGGGGCTGCGCTCGCCGGACGCGAACTTCTCCAGGAGCGACACCACCAGCCCGCGCCGGTACTCCGCGCTGCCGCGCAGGTCGGTGAGGGGCGTGAACTCGCGCTCCAGCGTGGCGCGCACGCGGGCCACGGCCTCCGCGTTCCACGGGTGGCCCACGAGCAGTCCTTCCGTCTGCTTCGCCCGCGCGGGCGTGGCCGCGACGCCGCCGTAGCCCAGCCGCGCGGTGCGCACGAGGCCCCGCGCGTCCGTCTCGATGCAGAAGCCCGCCGCCACGATGCTGATGTCCAGCTCGCGGCGCTTGGACACCTTGAAGCTGTCCGAGTGCCGGGTGAGGCCGCTGTCCTTCGCCGGGGCGTGGGGGATGACGACGAAGCGGACCACCTCGTCCGGCTGGAGCGCCGTCTTGCGGTAGGCGAGGAAGAAGTCCGACAGCGCCACCGTCCGCTCGCCGCGCACGGACGCGAGCACCAGCCGGGCGTCCAGCGCGAGCAGCACCGGCGCGGTGTCGCCAATGGGCGAGGCCGTCACCAGGTTGCCCGCGAGCGTGGCGCGGTGGCGGATCTGCCGCGAGGCGAAGACGTTGAGCATCTTCGCCAGCTCCGGCACTTCGTGGCCCAGCGCGTCCTCCACGTCCACCAGCGACGCGGCGCCGCCCACGTACCAGCCGTCCTCCTCGCGGCGGATGGCGCGCAGGGCCTCCACGCCCTCGGTGGAGATGAGGAACGGGTAGCGGCGCGACTTCTTGGTGATGTCCACGCCCAGCTCGGTGGCGCCGGCCACGAGCATCGCCTCCGGGTGCAGGGCGCGCAGCGCGAGCAGGTCCTCCCAGGTGGTGGGGCGCAGGAACAGGCCGTCGCGGGCCTCGTAGAGCAGGGGCGGGGTGGGGGAGGGCGGCCCCTCCAGCGAGACACCGGGGAGGCCGGGGCCCGCGCCCTTCGCGTCGCGGGTGGCGAGCGCGTCGACCATCGCGTCGCGGATGGGGCGGTAGCCGGTACAGCGGCAGATGTTGCCGCAGAGCTGATCCGCGATGGCCTCCGGCGAGCCCGCGTCCTTGCGACAGTACGCCTCCACCATGGAGACGACGAAGCCCGGCGTGCAGAAGCCGCACTGCGAGCCGTAATGCTTCACCATCGCCTGCTGCACGGGGTGGGGCGCGGCGCGGCTGCCCACGCCCTCCACGGTGACGAGCTCACGCCCGGCCACCATGGGCAGCAGCGCGATGCAGCTATTGAACGCGCGCAGCGTCTTCTGGCCGCTCACGTCCCGGTCCACCATGGCCACGGTGCACGCGCCGCAGTCGCCCTCGGCGCAGCCTTGCTTGGTGCCCGTCAGGCCGCGCGCGCGCAGGTAATCCAGCAGGGTGGTGTTGGGCGACGCGCCGTCGACCTGGACCGTCTGGCCGTTGAGCCGGAACTCGAAGGGGGTGCTCATTCCCCCGAGGATAGCAGGGGCGCGGGCGCTGGCTGAGCGCCTGCTTCCTGGGCCAGCCCATGGTGGAGCTGGAGCAGCCCGGCCGCGATGCTCACGGCCACCTCCTGCGGTGACTTTCCCCCGGTAGGCAGCCCCATGGGGCACTGGACGCGGCCCACCTGCCCGGCGGGCATGCCTTTCGCCTCCAGCCGCTGCCGGAAGCGGGCCCACTTGGTGTCACTGCCGATGAGCCCGATGTAGCGGGCGGGCTTCTGGACGGCGAAGGCGATGATGTCCTGATCCACGTCGTGGCGGTGCGTCATCACCGCCACGTAGGTGCGCTGCGCGTCCCAGACCGCGCGAGAGGCGAAGTCGTCCCATGCCTCCTCGTGACGCACCACGCCCGAGGGCACCAGCGGGGACTGGACCCACTCCGGGCGCTCGTCCACCAGATGCACGCGAAAGGGGGTGCCCTCCAGGATGCGGCACAGCGCCTGGCCCACGTGGCCGGCGCCGAAGAGGTAGAGCTGGGGCCCGTGGTTGACGGGCTCGACGAAGACGTCCACGACACCTCCACAGCACTGCCCCAGCTTCGCGCCCAGCGGATAGCGGAGCGTGCGCGCCTCGCCCCGGGCCAGACACGCGCGGGCGTCCTGTAGCACCAACTGCTCCAGGTGGCCGCCGCCGATGGTGCCGTGGAAGGTACCGTCCGCGCGCACCAGCAGCTTCGCGCCAGGGGGCGCGGGCGTGCTGCCCTTGCACTCCGTCACCGTGACGACGGCGAACGGCGTGTCCTCCCGTGCCCACTCCGCGAGTTGGTGAACCCAGTTCCACATGCCGCGGGGCAGTCTGCCACGGCCGCCGCCCTGGTGGCGCCCCGTTGGACGTCTGCCCTGGGAACAGGGAAGCGAGCGCCTGTTGCCGGGCCGGTGAGGCACACCACCTTTTGCGCCAGACGTTTTCAACCCATCCGAATCAAGGAGATGACGTCATGGCCAATGCCGCCGCTGAACTCGAGACGCTGAACTCCTTCCTGCGGGGTGAGATCTCCGCCGTGGAGACCTACCGGCTCGCCTCGAAGCACATCGAGACCGAGGTCGCCAAGACGGAGGTGGAGGCCTGCCTCCACGACCACGAGAAGCGCGTGGAGGCCCTCAAGGAACGCATCGAGAAGCTGGGCGGGAAGCCCGCCGAGGGCTCCGGTCCCTGGGGCGTCTTCGCCAAGGTCGTCCAGGCCGGCGCGGACCTGCTGGGCGAGAAGCGCGCCATCGACGCGCTGGAGGAGGGCGAGGACCACGGCCTGAAGGACTACAACCGGGACGTGGACAAGCTGCACGGCGAGGCGCGCACCTTCGTGCGCCAGCAGTTGCTGCCCTCGCAGAAGCAGACGCACGCGCGGCTCAGCGCCCTGAAGAAGAATCCCACCCTGCACTGAGGGTAGGGGTTGCGCATTGCCGGACATCCCAAGGTGCCCATCCTGGATGTGGGGAGGGGCGCCTTGTGGTGCATCACACGTCCCCGCATCCAGGCCTGGAGGCTTTCAAGGGGCGTGCGATAGTTGGAAGGAGGGGACTTCCACCGGCGAGCGAGGGCGAAGAAGCACATGGGGCGCGAGCACACGGTGCCGGGGCCGCACGGGCCCGGGGCCGTCACCGACAGCGAGGACACGGGGACACCGGCTCCCCGCCCGCCCGACGTGCGCGCCGATGCCGACGCGCCGCCCTCCATTCCCTCCCCGACGACCGCCGACACCAGCTACGCCGCGGGCGCCCTGGGCACCGGCGTGGAGGTGCTCTTCACCACCTCCGAGCGCGCCCTGCAGTGGGCCTGGCGCGTGCTCCAGCTCGCGCGCGGCGTGGTGGAGGCCACGCCCCGGGGCGACGCGTTCATCCGCGAGGCCCGCGCGTCCGTGGTGGACTTCCTGGACCACATCCCGCCGCACGTGCGCCGCAGCGTCGAGGAGGTGCTCGTCTTCTGCAACCTGTGGCAGGCCGTGGGCGTGCGCCTGCGCCGCCGGGGCGGCTTCCCCGCGGGGGATGACACCGCCTGGCGCCAGCTCTGCGAGGACGTGGAGCTGCTCCAGCGCGCCGCCCAGGCCCGGCTGGGCACCGCCGCGGCCCTGGAGCAGGGGCTGCTCAAGGACCTGGGCCACCTGCGCGCGCTGGCCCTGTCCTGCGGCGACAGCGCCAATGAGGTCACCGTGGGCATGGAGGTGTTCACCCGCTGCATCGCGGAGCTGATGGCCGTGGCCAGCGCCATGCGCCGCGCGTGGGAGGCCGCCGCCCACGAGCTGGCCGAGTCCGCCGCGTGGCTGCGCGCGGGCGACCCGGCCTTCAGCGCGTGGCTGGCGGAGCACCTGGTCGCCGCCGAGCCCGCGTGGGAGCGCACCCAGAAGATCGCCCGCTGGCTGCGCGACGTGGGCGCCTTCGCGGGCCAGCCCTGAAGCCCGGCCCTCTCAGGGCTCGATGAGGATGCGGTGCCGGTGCAGCTCCAGGAGGATGTCCGGATCCAGGTCCGCCTGCTTGTGGTCGCGCAGGTGCTGGCGCACCGCCTCCACGGGCTTCTGGCTGGTGAACTCCACCAGCAGCGCGTAGGCCTCACCCGGCAGCGCCACCGCGTCGTATTCGCTGTACGAGCCCAGCGCCACGCTGCCGTCCGGCAGCCACTTCACCGTCGCGTCCGGGTTGAAGCGCAGCACGCGCGGCAGCGTGGGCGCGGTGGCCTGGGTGTGCAGCTTCTCCAGCACCTTCAACTCGATGGTGCCGTCCAGGCCCAGCATCCGCTCCAGGTCGTCCCGGGACACGGCGCGCACGGCGTCGAAGCAGGCGCGGTAGAAGTCCTTCTCCATCCCGGCGTAGCCCTTCCAGAGCGCGGCGTACACCTTCGCCGGGGGCGCCGCGTCGTCCAGGTCCTCCACGGACAGCGGGGCGGTGGCCACCTCCGCCTTGTCGCGGCCGTCCAGGAGGAACTCCGGCATCAACTGGAGCAGCGCGTGGCGCGACAACTGGAACTCCGCCAGCGTCAGGTACGTCTTCAGCGACATCCAGAAGCGCTGACCGTCCCGGCCCGCCACGTACTTGCAGAAGAACGTGGAGCAGACGGACTCGCGGTACGCCCAGATGGTGCAGCCGCCGGTCTCCAGCGCGTAGTACGGGCAGCGCAGCGACGACGCGCGGCCGAAGAACTGGTGCGCGTTCTTGTACAGGTGGTTGAACTTCGCCGGCGGCTTCACCCACTGCGGGCTCACGCCGATGCGGCTGTCGATCTTCGCCTCGATGCGCCGGCGCCCCTCCGCCATCTGGGGCGAGTCATCCGACAGGAGCGCGCCCACGAGGTAGTTGGGCAGCCGCGGCTGGTACGTGCAGCACTTGGTGTCCGGCCGGAACAGGTGCTCCGCCCCGTCCACGGACTCCACCGTGGCCTGCGCGGAGGCGCGGCTCATGGCGCAGTTGGAGCAGGTGGCCTTCGTCTCCGTTGGCGCGTCCTTGCGGAAGAAGGCCGGCAGGAGGTCCTGGTAGAGGGCGGGCAGCGTCGAGAGGATGGAAGACATGAAGGCGGGGGTCAGGCGGACCGGTCGGCCCACTCCAGGTGATAGGTGGCGGATTCGGGCGAGTGGCGGGTGCGGTGCAGGGTGAAGCCCTGGACCCCCACGCGCAACATCCCTTCCTCCAGCACGCCGTCCACGAAGCCCTCCAGGGGCTCCGGTTCGTTGAACCAGAGGTCCGCCTGGGTGGGGCCCAGCACGGTGAGCCGCGTCTCCGTGTAGTTGTTGCCGCTGCGGAAGTTGTGCTGCATCCGCTCCAGCGAGCGCATGGGGCCCACCACGCGCGCCAGCGTGAGGACGGCGCCGCCCACCAGCGTCTGCGCGTAGCCCTCCACCATCCGCCGGCCCATCAGGCGCCGGCCCTGCTCCACGGGCTGGTCCGGGTGGAGCGTGCGCGCCGTGTCCTCCAGGCAGTCCACCCAGACGGCCAGGGGGTAGGCGGCGAGCAGCGGGGCGTGGAGGTTCAGCCCCCGCGCGCGCAGCCGGTCCACCAGCTCGGGCGTCAGGGAGGGGGCGAGCACCTTGCGGTACAGGCTGTCCACGCTGCTGCTGAAGATGACGCGCTCGTCCCTCATGGCCCTCTGCCCTCGCCGGGACCCCCAGCGGCCCCGGGCGCGCATTCTTCGCCCAGGGCCCGGGAGGAGGCCAGCCCCCATGTGTCCACCCTCACACCGGGTGCGCGGCGAGGGGAAGCGCCGGGTGCGTCAGTAGTGCACCGACAGGCTCACGCCGCTGTAGGCCGAGTAGCCCCGGAGCAATATCCACTGCCGGCCGGCCGTGGTCTGCGCCGCCAGGTTGCACGTCTCGTTGTTGCCTCCCAGGTAGGGGCGGCAGTTGTAGGCCGTCGTGGTGGGCGCGGCGCCGAAGCGCGTGTAGAGGTCCACGTCCCCGGTGCCGCTGGAGGTGCTCACCGTGGAGGCCGTGTTCGCCGGCACGTCGAAGCAGAAGTACTGCTGCGAGTTGGCCGCGCCGGACAGCAGCGACACCGTGGTGTTGTTGGGCAGCAGGGTGCACGTGGGCGGAGGCGTCACCGCGCCCACGCCCACCGCTTCCCACGCCGCGTCCACCGCGTCCTGGGTGGCGGTGGAGTAGCCCAGGGTCTGCGCCGCCTGCCGCGTCGCCGTCTTGGCCGCGGCCAGCGTGGTGGTGGCGGTGAAGAGGTTGGCGTTGGCGTAATAGAAGATGCGGGCCGCGGCCTGCACGCCAATGCCCGTCACGTTCACCGTCGTCTTGCCGCGCGGGTGCGTGCCGCCGGTGGCCAGCAGCTTGAAGGCCAGGTTGGGCACGCCGGAGCCGTAGTGGACGACCGTGGTGCTCGTCACATCCGGCGCATAGTCCAGCGAAACGCCGTCCGCCGCGGGGTCGTTCATGTAGCGCAGCGCGTCCCCGGGCGTGCTCGGAGTCCAGGCCGTCTCGCCCAGTTGCCAGACGGACGCGGCGGTGCTCCACGTGCCCAGGGCCCAACTGGTGCAGGTGGCGGCGAAGATGTCCGACAGGGACTCGTTCAACGCGCCGGACTGGCCGCTGTAGACGAGGTTGGACGTCATCTGCGTGACGGCGTGCGTGAACTCGTGCACGACGATGTCCGGGTCCGCGCATGGCGGTCCGACCTGGGGCAGGCTGCCGTCTCCGCACACCAGCTTCGCGCCGTCGAAGTACGCGTTCGCGTAGTTGGTGCCGTAGTGCACCTGCGCCAGCAACTGGCCGCCCGTGCCGTTGTACGAGTCGCGCCCGAAGTTCTGCTGGAAGCAGTCGTAGAAGAGGCCAAGGTTGTCGTACGTCGTGTCGATGCCCGCGTCGCCGGTGGCCAACTGGCCCTCCATCCGGCACCAGCCGTTGGTGGCGCCCCCCACGGAGCACACCTTGCGGTTGCGCGCGGCGTGGAGCTCCGGCGCGCGCAGCACCTCCCGGCCGTCCTCCGCGCTCACGTAGACGCGGTCGCGCAGCGGCATGCCGTCCTCGTGCTGGCCGGACACCACCACCTCGAAGGCGCGGACCAGGGCCGCCTCCGGCGCCGGGCGCACGAACACCTCCCGCACGGACTCCGCGAGGCCGCCCGAGGTCGCCGCCAGCGCCGCCTCACTCGCGGCCTCCGCGCTGATGCGGGCCGGGGCCGGCAGGGGCTCCCCGTCGCGCGCGGTGCCGTTCACCGCGTACACGTCGCCCCGCGCGTCCAGGTGGACGAGGAGCTCCTCGTTCACCACGGGCAGGCCGCCCTTGGTCTGCGCGTAGCGCAGGTGCGTGTGGCCCAGCCCGTCCCGCTGGATGCGCTGGGGCACCACGTCCTTCGCCGTCAGCCGGAAGGCGGGCAGCACGCGCAGCAGGGTGGGCTCCAGGAGCGCGTGCGCCTGCCAGGCGCTGGCTCCCGGGATGGGCCGGCCCGTCGCGCCCAGCGCACCCTGGATGAACTGGGGCACGCCGTCCGCGTGGACCCCGCGCACCTCCGCGCCGGGCAGCGCGGACAGCGCGGACTGAAGGTCGCCCAGACGGGCCCCGGTCGCGGGAGAGGGTGCCTCCGCGTCGGGCCCCCCCGCACCACACGCGGACAACGTGAACGTCAGGCCGGCAAGGAACCAGCGGGTGTTGCGCTTCATGGACATGCCCCCAGTGTGACGAGACCCAGCTTCAAAGCCTGGCGAGCAAAGCATGGAGCGCTGACTGGGAGGTGAATCCTGGAATGACTGGGAGTGCTGGGAAGGAGGTCGAGGACGGAGGGGCGCCCACGTCGGCGGTGGTTCACCCACCTGGGTGCTGTGCGGGCGTCCTGGCACGAACTCCGGACGTTGTGACGCGAGGCGCGGTGATAAGGACGGCCCCGCTGTTACCTCCCGTCACCCGTTCGCAAGGACCTTCATGCTCACGCTGCGCGGGGCTCCGGCCCTCTCCGAATTCAGGCTCGCCAAGCTGCTCGCCCGTTGCCGGGAGCGGGTGCCTACGGTGGCCACCCTCTACTCGGAGTTCGTGCACTTCGTGGACGCGTCCGCGCCGCTGACGCAGGACGAGTCGGAGCGGCTGGGGCGCCTGCTGGAGTACGGCCCGCATGCGGCGAAGCGCGAGCGCACGGGCACGCTGCTGCTGGTGGTGCCGCGTCCGGGCACGGTGTCGCCCTGGGCCTCCAAGGCGACGGACATCGCGCACCACTGCGGCCTCACCCAGGTGCGCCGCATGGAGCGCGGCATCGCGTTCTTCCTCACCGGCCCCGGCGGCCGGGAGCTGGACGCGAGCGAGGCGGAGGGCGTGCAGGCGGTGCTGCACGACCGGATGACGCAGGCGGTGCTGCCCCGGCTGGAGGACGCGGAGGTGCTGTTCCGCGCGGACTCGCCCCGGCCGCTCACGCGGGTGGACGTGCTGGGCGGAGGCCGCGCGGCGCTGGCGAGGGCCAACGGCGAGCTGGGCCTGGCGCTGGCGGAGGACGAGATCGACTACCTGGTGGCGCGCTTCACGGAGCTCAAGCGCAACCCCACCGACGTGGAGTTGATGATGTTCGCGCAGGCGAACAGCGAGCACTGCCGCCATAAAATCTTCAACGCGTCCTGGACGGTGGATGGACAGCCGCGCGAGCGCTCGCTGTTCCAGGCCATCAAGAACACCTACGCCCAGAGCCCGGGCGGCGTGCTGTCCGCGTACAAGGACAACGCCGCCGTCATCGAGGGCTTCGAGGTGGAGCGCTTCTTCCCGCAGGGCGAGGGGCGCGAGTGGGGCACCGTGCGCGAGCCGGCCCACATCATGATGAAGGTGGAGACGCACAACCATCCCACCGCCATCTCGCCGTACCCGGGCGCGGCCACGGGCGCGGGCGGTGAGATCCGCGACGAGGGCGCCACCGGGCGCGGCGCGAAGCCCAAGGCGGGGCTCACCGGCTTCTCCGTCAGCCACCTGCGCCTGCCGGACTTCGCGCGGCCGTGGGAGGCGCCCTACGGCAAGCCGGACCGCATCGTGTCTGCGCTGGACATCATGGTGGACGGCCCGCTGGGCGGCGCCGCGTTCAACAACGAGTTCGGCCGGCCCAACCTCACCGGCTACTTCCGCAGCTTCGAGCAGCAGGTGCCCACGCCCGAGGGCGTGGAGGTGCGCGGCTACCACAAGCCCATCATGCTGGCGGGCGGCCTGGGCAACATCCGCGCGGACCACGTGAAGAAGGCCCCGCTGCGCGCGGGCGACAAGCTCATCGTGCTGGGCGGCCCGGCGATGCTCATCGGCCTGGGCGGCGGCGCGGCGTCGTCCATGGCGCAGGGCGCGAGCGCGGCGGACCTGGATTTCGCCTCCGTGCAGCGGGACAACGCGGAGATGGAGCGCCGCTGCCAGGAGGTCATCGACCAGTGCTGGATGCTGGGCGAGAAGAACCCCGTGCGCTCCATCCACGACGTGGGCGCGGGCGGCCTGTCCAACGCGCTGCCGGAGCTGGCGCACGACAACGACCTGGGCGGCCGGCTGGAGCTGCGCGAGGTGCCCAACGACGAGCCGGGCATGTCCCCGGTGGAAATCTGGTGCAACGAGGCGCAGGAGCGCTACGTGCTGGGCGTGGCGCCGGAGGACCTGCCGCGCTTCGCCGCGCTGTGCGAGCGCGAGCGCGCCCCCTTCGCCGTGCTGGGCGAGGCCACGGCGGAGCAGGTGCTCACGCTCACGGACCGCGAGCTGGGGGACACGCCCATCGCGCTGCCCATGGACGTCCTCTTCGGCAAGGCGCCGCGCATGCACCGCGAGGGCACGTCGCGCCCCCTGAGGCACGCGCCGCTGAGCCTCCCGTCCGACCTGAAGGCCGTGGCGCACGCGGTGCTGTCGCACCCGACGGTGGCGGACAAGTCGTTCCTCATCACCATTGGCGACCGCTCCGTGGGCGGCCACACCGCGCGCGACCAGATGGTGGGCCCGTGGCAGGTGCCGGTGGCGGACTGCGCGGTGACGCTGTCCTCGCTGATGTCCAACACGGGCGAGGCCATGGCGCTCGGCGAGCGCACGCCGGTGGCGCTGGTGGACGCGGCGGCCTCCGCGCGCATGGCGGTGGGCGAGGCGCTCACCAACCTGGCGGCGGCGCGCATCCAGACGCTGTCGGACGTGAAGCTGTCCGCGAACTGGATGGCGGCGGCGGGCAGCCCCGGCGAGGACGCGAACCTCTACGCGGCCGTGCACGCGGTGGGCATGGAGCTGTGCCCCGCGCTGGGCATCGCCATCCCGGTGGGCAAGGACTCCATGTCCATGCGCACGCAGTGGCAGGAGGACGGCCAGAAGAAGGCGGTGACGGCGCCCCTGTCGCTCATCATCACCGCGTTCGCGCCGGTGCTGGACGCGCGCGTCACGCTGACGCCGCAGCCGGTGGACGTGGCGGGGGACACCCGCCTGCTGCTGCTGGACGTGGCGCAGGGCCGGCAGCGGCTGGGCGCGTCCGTGCTGGCGCAGGTGCACCAGCAGGTGGGGCCGGAGTGCCCGGACGTGGATGACGCGGCGGCGCTGAAGGGCTTCTTCGCGGCGGTGCAGGAGCTGCAAGCGGCGGGCGTGCTGCTCGCGTACCACGACCGCTCCGACGGCGGCCTCTGGGCCACGCTCGCGGAGATGGCCTTCGCGGGCCACTGCGGGCTGGACGTGGACCTGGCGAGCCTGGGCGGCGACGCGGTGGCGGCCCTCTTCAACGAGGAGCTGGGCGCGGTGGTGCAGGTGCGCGCCGCCGACGTGGCGCGCGTGCGGGAGGTCCTCGCCCGCCACGGCCTGGGCGCGCACGTCCACGAGCTGGGGCGCCCCACGGCCCAGCAGGTGGTGCGCGTGCGGCACGGCGCGCGGGAGCTGCTCGCGGAGGAGACGGTGGCGCTCAAGCGCACCTGGTCCCGCGTGAGCTACGAAATCCAGAAGCTGCGTGACAACCCCACCTGCGCGGAGGAGGAGTACGCCGCGAAGTGCGACGCGCAGGACCCGGGCCTGTCGCCCCGGCTCACGTTCGCCCCCGCCGTGGACGTGGCGGCGCCGTACATCGCGAAGGGGGCGCGGCCTCGCGTGGCGGTGCTGCGCGAGCAGGGCGTCAACAGCCAGCAGGAGATGGCGGCGGCGTTCACCCGCGCGGGCTTCACCGCGGTGGACGTGCACATGAGCGACCTGGTGTCGGGCCGCGTGTCGCTGAAGGACTTCCACGGCGTGATGGCGTGCGGCGGCTTCAGCTACGGCGACGTGCTGGGCGCGGGCGGCGGGTGGGCCAAGTCCATCCTCTTCAACCCGCGCACGCGCGACGCCTTCTCGGAGTTCTTCGCGCGGCCGGACAGCTTCGGCCTGGGCGCGTGCAACGGCTGCCAGATGTTCGCGCAGCTTCGCGAGCTCATCCCCGGCGCGGACGGCTGGCCGCGCTTCGTGCGCAACGCGTCCGAGCAGTTCGAGGCCCGCCTGGGCACCGTTGAGATCGCGCCGTCGCCGTCGCTCTTCTACAAGGGCATGGAGGGCAGCCGGATGCTCATCGTCGTGTCGCACGGCGAGGGCCGGGCGGAGTTCGCCCACGCGGAGGCCGCCGCGCGCTTCGACGCCTCCGGGCTGGTGACGACGCGCTGGGTGGACAACCGGGGCCAGGTGGCGGCGAGGTACCCGGCCAACCCCAACGGCTCGCCGCACGGCATCGCCGGCGTCACCACGAAGGACGGGCGCTTCACCATCACCATGCCGCACCCGGAGCGCGTGCACCGCACCGTGCAGCACTCCTGGCACCCGGCGGAGTGGGGCGAGGACGGCCCCTGGATGCGCATGTTCCGCAACGCCCGCGTCACCCTGGGCTGACGCGGGCGCCGCGCGTCATTGCAGGAGGGCGCCCTTCACCGCGTCCAGCAACGGGTTGGCGCCGGTCTCCGGATCGGTGCAGCCCTGGTTGATGGTCCAGATGATGGCGCCGCCGTAGCCCTGCTGCTTCACGAAGGCTCCCTTGGCGGCGATGGCCTGCGGGCCGTCATAGGAGATCCACCGCACCGTGCCGTCCTCGATGGGCGTGTTCGGCGGGAAGGTGAGGTACTCGGCCTGCGCCGCGTCATCCCAGTGGTGGGTCCCCAACACCGACCACGCGAGGATGTTCTTGTACGTGAACGAGTTGTCCCCGCCCACGTAGTCGGACCAGTCCGTGAAGGGCTGGTAGGGCCCGGTGATGTTGCGCCAGCCCATGCCGTAGAAGGGGATGCCGATGCCCAGCTTCGCCTTGGGGATGCCGGCCGCCGCCCACAGCGCCAGGCTGGACTCGATGGAGGTGGGGTGCTGCCCCGACTCGCCCCGGAGCGCGGACGTGTACCAGGACACCCAGCCGTCCCAGGGGCCCACCATGGAGTAGGACATGACGTTCACCTGGTCCAGGTACAGCGCGAGCTCCGCGTACCAGGGGGCGGCGTCCTCGGGGAAGTTGGTGTTGATCCAGTGGATGGGGAAGGTGAGGAGCAGGCCCGGCCGCGCGGCGCGCAGGGTCTGCACCAGGGCCAGCAGGTGGAGCCGGTCCTCCAACTCCACGGGCTCCCAGTTCAGGTCCAGGCCGTCGTAGCCGAAGTCGTCCACGGCCTTCAGCAGCGCCTGGACGAACTTCGCGCGGTTCGCGTCCGACGCGGCCCCCACCCACCCCTCGTGCTCACCGGAGCCGCCCACCATGATGAGCGCCTTGCGGCCCGCCGCGTGGGCGCGCTGCGCCAGCAGCCGTGCGATGGCCGGGCCGTTGTCATTGTCGAACTGGGTGTTGAGCGTGCCGTCAGGCCGGGGCGTGGCGCGGCCCACGAGGATGTGCGTGAGCGCGCTGAAGTCCACCTTCTCCGGCGGGTACTCATCCGCGTTCCAGCCCGTGTAATAGCCGGACACCCACTTGCCGGAGCCGCCTCCAATGGCATGCACCCACGCGGTCGCCCGCGCGAACTTCGTGGGGTCCGCCCGGCTGCGCGCCACCACGCCGTAGGTGCCCTGCGTGGTGGGGGCGGTATAGACGCCCCCGGAGGTGATGGTGCCCGAGCCCGTCTGGGGGTCCAGCTCCCACGTCACCGACGTGTCC
This sequence comes from Corallococcus sp. AS-1-12, assembly GCF_020036995.1. Classification (NCBI taxonomy): domain Bacteria; kingdom Pseudomonadati; phylum Myxococcota; class Myxococcia; order Myxococcales; family Myxococcaceae; genus Corallococcus; species Corallococcus sp. AS-1-12. Next base: position 106,447 of record NZ_JAIQDD010000020.1, read on the forward strand.
GTGCTGCCCGTCACCGTGGCCTGGAAGGTGTACGAAGCGCCGGGAGCCAGCTCCACCTGCGTCGGGCTCACCGTGACGACCACCTGCGGGGGGGTGGTCCCCGAGGACTCCACGCGGAGGTCATCGAAGTAGAGCGTCGGCAGCGGCTTGCCGAGGGTCTCCTGGAGCCAGAGGCCCTTGATGCGGGACGTTCCCGCCGGCAGCAGCTTCGCCAGCGGCACATGGCAGGTCACCCACTTCCGGGCCTGGATGCGCCCGCCTTCGCAGTAGTCGCCGAGCAGCAGGCCCGCGTGTTGCGTTGTGTTCGCGACAGCACGCACGCGCACGGTCGCGCCTTCGCCAAACTCACCGCCATGGACCTTCAGCGTGAAGGTGTCGGACGCCGTCACGTCCAGGCCCGGGTGGGAGAACGAGAGCGCCTCGGAGGGCTCCATCGTCACCGAGATGGCGAAGCTGCCGGAGAACACCGGCGCGGTCGCGCTCAGCGAGTGCTTCGCCGTGGAGGTGTCCTTCCACGGCGCCGTCAACCGGTCCTGGTAGATCCATGCGACGGCGTTGGGGGTCCTGGGGCGGGCCTGCTCCTCGAGCGCTTGGGCACCCGCTTCCGAGCGGGTGAGCAGGATGAGCGTCAGCGCGACAAGGAACCACGTCCTTGCTTCTCTTTGCATGTCACTCTCTTCATGAGGAGCGCGAGCAGACAGTGCTCGCACACCGCGCCGCGTGGGGGCGGTGCCAGGACATAGAAAAGAGCGGCCTTCTCTCGCATCCGCCACCGGTACTACCTGGAGGTGGAGTGCAGGACGTCTACGGGAGGAACGCGGCCTTCACCGCGTCCAGCAACGGGTTGGCGCCCGTCACCGGGTCGACGCAGCCCTGGTTGAGGGTCCAGAGGATGGTGCCGCCGTAGCCCTCCTGCTTCACGAAGGCGCCCTTGGCGGCGATGGCCTGCGGGCTGTCGTAGGAGATCCACGTCACCGTGCCGTCCTCCACGAGCTTGTCCGGAGCGAACGTCACGTAGCTGGCCTGGGCCTTCTCGTCCCACTGGTACTTCCCCTGCTTCGAATAGCGGAGGATCTTCTTGTAGGTGAACGAGTTGTCCCCGCCCACGTAGTCGGACCAGTTCGTGAACGGCTGGTAGGGCCCGGTGATGTGGCGCCACGCGAGGCCGTAGAAGGGGATGCCGATGCCCAGCTTCGCCTTGGGGATGCCGGCCTTCACCCACAGGGCCAGGCTGGACTCGATGGACGTGGGGTGCAGCCCCTGTTCGCCCTTCAGCGCGGACGTGTGCCAGGACTTCCAGCCGTCCCACGCGCCAATCATCTCGTAGGACATCAGGTTCATCTGATCGAAGTACGTGGCCAGCTCCGCGAACCAGGGGTCGGCGTCGGTGGGGAAGTTGGTGTTGATCCAGTGGAGGGGGAAGGTGAGGAGCAGCTTCGGCCGCGCCTCGCGCAGCGCCTTCACCAGGGCCAGCAGCTTCGGCCGGTCCTCCTTCTCCACGGGCTCCCAGTCCAGGTCCAGCCCGTCGTAGCCGAAGTCGTCCACGGCCTTCAGCAGCGCGCGGACGAACCTCGCGCGGTTCGCGTCGGACGCGGCGCCCACCCAGCCGTCGTGCTCACCGGAGCCGCCCACCATGATGAGCGCCTTGCGGCCCGCCGCATGCGCGCGCTTCGACAGCGTGCGGGCGATCTCCGGCCCCCGGTCGTTGTCGAACTTCGTGCTCAGCGTGCCGTCCGCCTTCGGGGTGACGCGGCCCACGAGGATGTGCGTGAGCGCGCTGAAGTCCACCTTCTCCGGCGGATAGTCATCCGCGTTCCAGCCCGTGTAATAGCCGGACACCCACTTGCCCCCTTGTCGCGGGACGGCGGGCGTCTCCCGCGTGACGGTCACCGGCCGGAGGCCCTGCTCGATGCCGACGTCGTCGAAGAAGAGCGGCGGCAGCGTCTTGCCGCTGTCCTCCTGGAGCCACAGGCCGGTGATGCGCGTCCGGCCCTCGGGCAGCAGCTTCGCCAGGGGCACGCGGCAGGTCGTCCACTTCCTGGCGGGGATGGCGCCGCCCTCGCAGGTGGGGCCCAGGGGCACGCCCACGGGCTGCTCGGAGCCGATGACGACGCGCGCGCGAACCGCCGCGTTCGCGCCGTCCTTCCCGCCGTTCACCTTCAGCACCAGCGTGTCCTCCGGTGACACGTCGAAGCCCGGGTGGCCGAAGTACAGCGCCTCCCAGGGCCCCAGCGTCACGGAGATGGCGTGGCGGCCCGAGGCCCCCGCCACGGCGGCGCTCATCGCGTGCGCCCCGGCCCACGTCAGGTCCTCCCAGGGCGGGGCCAGCCGGTCCTGATACAGCCACGTCACCTGGGGCGGCGCCGCCTTCACGGGGGGCGCCCCCTGGGAGACCCCGCCCAGCCACAGCGCGGTGAGCAGCATCCAGGGGCCGGCCGGAGGTCGTCGCATGGCCGCCATCCTCGCAGAGGGAGGGGAGGCCCGTCCTGCTTCAGGCGCTCAGGCCCGGACCAGCTCGATGGGGCTGCCTTCCGGGACGTGCTTCATGGCCACGGAGTTCATGCAGTAGCGCAGCCCCGTGGGCGGCGGGCCGTCCGGGAACACGTGGCCCAGGTGGCCGTCGCAGCGCGCGCAGCGGACCTCGGTGCGGATCATCCCGTGCGACACGTCGCGGATCTCCGTGACGGAGTCCTCCGACAGCGTCTGGGTGAAGGACGGCCAGCCGGTGCCGGACTCGAACTTCGTCCCGGACTTGAACAGCGGGTTGTTGCAGCCCGCGCACACGTACGTGCCCGGCGTCTTGGTGCCGAGGAAGCAGCCCGTCCCCGGGTACTCGGTGCCGTGCTGACGCAGCACCTGGAACTCCTCGGGGGTGAGGCGCTTGCGCCACTCGTCGTTGGAAAGAATGAGCTTGTCCGCCATGGGTCCTCCTCCACGTTTCGGGCCTCGGGCCCGGAGCACGGCCTTGGATGCACCGGGGGCCATTGCGTCGCACCCTATCCCAGGCAGGCCGCCGGGCGGCCGGCCGCCTTGTCCTGTACCGCACGGCATGGCGGGCCTTGCGGGCCAGGGCTTGGAGCGCCGTCCGTCGGTTGTACTCCTCCTGGACGCGGTGCGCGCCACGAGGAGGACTGCCGATGCGGATCTCGGAGCTGATGCAGAGGGACGTGAAGACCATCGACGCGGATGAGTGCCTGCGCTCCGCCGCCGAGCGGCTGGACACCGCCAGCCTGGGCGCGCTGCCCGTCACCGAGCACGGCCGGGTGGTGGGCCTGCTCACCGACTCCGAACTCTTCCTCTGCTCCACCGTCCACGGCCATGACCCGGACGTCACCACCGTGCGCGAGGCGATGACGGCCCCGCTCGTCACCTGTCCGGAGGACGCGCCGCTGGAGGCCGGGGAGCGCCTGATGGAGCAGCACCACCTCAACCGCCTGGTGGTCGTGGACGCGGAACACCACGCGGTGGGGCTGCTCCGCCTGGACGACGTCGCCTCCGAGTCCCTCACGCTGCTGCGGCCCGGTGAGCCGCTGGAGCACCTGAGCCTCTACTCCTGAGCGCACGAAGAGGCCCGGCGCCCCCTTCGCATGCGGGAAGGGCGCACCGGGCCGGTGCCTCCGGTGAGGGGGCTCAGCCCGCCACGGCCGGCTGGCACGCGGCGGACAGCCACGCCACGGCCTCATCCCAGGGCAGGTCGCGCTGGGAGCCGTCGCGCTGGCGCAGGCGGACGCCCTGGGACTCCACCTCGCGGCCACCCACCACCGCGAGGAACGGCACGCCGTCCTCGTGCGAGCCCAGGACCTTCTTCGACAGGGACTCGTCCCGCACGTCCGCCCGCGCGCGGCAGCCGGCCAGCCGCAGCCGCGCCGCCAGGCTCTCCGCGTACGCGGCGGCCCCCGCTCCCACGGAGGCCACCACCACCTGCTCGGGCGCGAGCCACGCCGGTAGCGCGCCCCCGTGGTGCTCCAGCAGCACGCCGATGAAGCGCTCCAGGCTTCCGAACAGCGCGCGGTGAAGCATCACCGGGCGCAGGCGCTCTCCGGACGCGCCGACGTAGTGCAGGTCGAAGCGCTCCGGCAGCACCAGGTCCAGTTGGATCGTCCCGCACTGCCACGCGCGGCCCAGCCGGTCCTTCAGCACGAACTCCAGCTTGGGCCCGTAGAAGGCGCCCTCGCCGGGCTGGTCCTCGTACTGGAGGCCCGCCTGCCTCGCCGCGGACTGGAGCCACGCCTCCGCCTGGTCCCACAGCGCGTCAGCGCCGGCGCGCATCGCCGGACGGCTGGAGAAGGCCACCTGCACGTCGTCGAAGCCGAAGCCCGCGTAGAACGCCTTGAGCGAGCGCACGAAGCGAACCACCTCCGCCTCCACCTGCTCCGCCGCGCAGAAGATGTGGCCGTCGTCCTGCGTGAACTGGCGCAGGCGGAACAGCCCGTGCAACGCGCCGCTGGGCTCGCTGCGGTGCACCAGCCCGAACTCCCCCAGCCGCAGGGGCAGGTCGCGGTGGCTGGGCGCCATGCGCTGCACGAGCTGGATGTGGCCGGGGCAGCTCACCGGCTTCAGGGCCAGGTGCCGGTCGCCCTCCGGCATGCAGAACATGTTCTGGCGGAAGTTGTCCCAGTGGCCGCTCTGCTCCCACAGCGGCTGGGAGCACAACTGCGGCGTACGGACTTCGCGGTAGCCCTCCTCGCGCATGCGCTGGCGGACGTGGTCCTCCAGGAGCCGGAACAGCATCAGTCCTCGCGGGTGCCAGAACACCATGCCCGGCGCCTCCTCCTGCAGGTGGAAGAGGTCCAGGCGCTGGCCCAGCGCGCGGTGGTCGTGTTCATCAAGCATGGTCGTCTCCGTGTGTCGGTCGGGATGCAGCAGCCGGGGCCGGACACGGGGCGTGTGAGGTTTGCACGGTCGCCCCGGCCGGACTCCGGCGGGGCGGGAAACCGTGCGCTCGTCAGTCCACCGACACGCGCACCGCACCCACGCCCGCCGGAGCGGTGGTGGTGGGGGTCGCGGTGGTGGTGATGACGAGGTTCACGCGACAACAAGTGCTCCCGGAGGCACGGAAAGTCAAGCCGTGCTCCGGGACAGGGCGCTTCAGCCCAACAGGGACAGCAGGCCGGCGAGCCCCACGAAGAGATAGAAGAGCGACTCGCCCGCGATGAGGCCCCCGCCCACCAGCGACATGGTGCTCATGTCCTCCGGCAGCACCGCCTCACCGGGCGCGGGCTCCTTGCGGAAGCGCTTGGACACGGTGTTGAAGACGGACGTGAGGACGCCGCCCACGCCGAACCAGATGGCCGCGGGCAGCGCGATGAAGCCGCCGAACGCGAGCGCGTAGGGGCTGGCCAGCACCAGCGAGTCCAGGGTCCAGCCCACGCCGAACCCCGTGCGCGAGCCCTGCACGTAGCGCAGGTACGCGGGGCGGCGGCGCACCACCTTGCGGATGACCTCCAGCGTGAAGCCGATGGACAGGCCCACGAGCAGCGCCGTCACCTTGTGCGCGGACAGCGTGCCCAGGTCGCGGATGGCGCCCACGAACTTGTACGTCATCGCGGAGCTCCACTGGGCCACCTTCACGTCCGGGTGGTCCAACTGGTTGACGGACAGCACCGGGTACGCGCCCATGAAGACGCGCGCCAGCACCACGCACAGCACCGCGCCCATGAAGATGCCCAGCACCTGGTAGCGGAACTGCACCACGCGGTTGGTGCCCAGGCGCCACCCGGTGGAGCGGTCCTGCTGCATGTCGCAGCCCACCGACGTGGAGACGAGCAGGATGGAGGACGCCATCAGCCCCACCAGCGGATCCTTCAGGCCCAGCAGCGACATCAGCAGCACCGACACCACGAAGGCGCTGGAGATGGGGTTGTTGTCGCTGATGCCGTAGGCGATGCCGTTGATGAGCACGAACAAGAGCGACAGCACGAGCCCGAAGAGGATGAAGCCCGGGGGCTGGTGCAGCACCTGCGTGGCCACCACGACGACGGCCGCGCCCCAGCCCACCACCCAGGCGATGAGCCGGGGCACGTTGACCTTCTTCCACGCGGGCTCGGTGTCCGCGGGGGCCTGCGCGCGCCCCCGGATGCGGTCCACCGCCTGCACCGCGAGCAGCGACAGGTCCACCAGCGCCGCGCCGCAGATCATCGCCAGCGAGATGAGGAAGCCGATCTTCCGGTACGGATCCCCCGGCCCCAGCCACCCGATGCTCGTCAGGAAGGGCGTGAGGGCGTAGCCGATGAGGCCCATGAGCATGGCGGGCACGGTGATGCGGCTGCCCACCACCATGCCGGCGCCCACCGTGGAGCTGCTCACGCCCAGCGCGGCGACCGCGGCCACCTTCTCCGTGAGCCACGCGGCCAGGATGCCCAGGCCGGTGCCGCCGCCCAGCTTCGCGATGGAGGCCTTGAGCAGGCGCTTGTCCGTGAGCGCCCGCAGGATGTTGGCCACCGCGTAGCCGGACGGGTAGTCCAACTGGAGCCGGTCCACGAGCAGCGGCGTGTAGAGCATGCCCACGCCCACGCCGAACATGCCCACGCACCCCACGAAGAGCATCAACTGCCACGCGGGCGGCTGGGGCATGCCCAGCCACACCATGGACTGGATGAGGACGGACATGGCGCACAGCGAGGCCACGGACGCGGCCATCGTCTGCATGTAGTTGGCGCCGTGCTTGCCCTCCGCGCCGTAGCCGTAGGTGACGACGCTGCCCAGGATGCCGGACAGCACCTGGCTGGCGACGAAGAAGCCCAGGCTGAAGTTCATGTACGACGCGGCCACGCCGCCCAGGGGGCCCAGGAAGAAGATGGCCACCGACGCGAGCAGCAGGTGGTACTTCCACGTGCCGACCGCGGGGAGGAAGCGGAAGCGCGGCGCGACTGCGTCGGGCACGGAGGACAGGGGGACGGAAGGCTCCGGCGGGAGCGGCTCGGCGGGGTGGGCCATGGGTGCGGGGGAGGGTACCGGCCTCCCTGGGCCGCCCACAACCCGCACGGGCGCGGGCGGCCCGGCGGCCGGTCGCAAGAAGCGCAACCCCTTGCGAAGGCCCGGGCGCCATGCGACGTCGCACGCCATGCGATTCACCCTGCACCGCGGCGTCAGCCTGGCCGTCCTCGCCTCCGCCCGCACGGAGGCCGACCACCACGAGGACCTGGGGTGCAGCATCCAGGGGCCCACCGCGCGCCCCGTGCGCCGCGCGCAGGTGCCGCTGAAGCGCCACATCGCCGCGCTGGGCCGCGAGGGCGCGCTGCGCGAAGCGGACGCGCTCATCCGCTGGCTGGAGGACACGCCCCGCTACGCCGCGCTCTGCCAGGGCACGAAGCGGCGCATGGGCCGGCGCGTGCTGCGCGAGGACGTGCTCTTCCCGGATCCGCTGCGCCACCGCCCGCGCGTGCTGCACCTGCGCCAGGGCTCGCTGGGCCTGGACGTGCCGGTGCGCGCGAAGGACTGGCCCATGGTGGCGGACCTGTTCGCGGCGCTCGCCCGCGGCGCGACCCGGGAGGAGCTGCGCGCGCTGGCCACCGCGCCCGTCGTGGGCGAGCTGCTCGGAGACCTGTCCCAGGCCGGCTGGCTCGTGCGCCACACGGGGCCGGTGGACGTGCCGGGACCGGGGGCGCTCTTCGTGGGGCACAACACGGTGCTGGTGTCGGGGCGGCAATCGCGCGTGCTGGTGGACCCCTACTTCCGTCCCACGGGCGAGGCGGACCTGCCCGGCTATGGCGCGCTGCAGGCGGGGGACCTGGGCCGGGTGGACGCGGTGGTCATCACGCATTCGCACGGGGACCACTTCCACCTGGGCTCGCTGCTGCCCCTGCCGCGCGACACGCGCATCTTCGTGCCGGCGGTGGCGCGCGAGAGCCTCTTCTCCACGGACTGCGCGCTGCGGCTGACGCAGTTGGGCTTCACGCGCGTGGAGCCCCTCCGCTGGGGAGAGACGCGGCAGGTGGGCGACGTGACGGTGCACGCGCTGCCCTTCCACGGCGAGCAGCCCACCGACGGCGAGGGGCCCCACCCGGACCTCTACAACGAGGGCAACACGTGGCTCGTGCGCTCGCAGGACTTCTCCGCCGCCTTCTTCGCGGACGCGGGCCATGACGTGCGGGGGGACATGGCCGCGGTGTGCCGCCGCGTGCGCAAGCAGCAGGGGCCGGTGGACGTGCTCTTCTGCGGCGTGCGCGGCTTCCGGCTGCCGCCCATCTTCTTCGGCTTCACCACGCTGGATGCCTTCCTCGTCAACGTGCCGCGCGACGCGCTCACCACGCCGCAGCGCCTGATGGCGGGCCCGGAGGAGGCGCTGCGCTACGGCGCGCTGCTGGGCGCGCGCTACGTGGTGCCCTGCGCGGACGGCGGCGCCCCCTGGTACTGGCGCGAGGGCATGGGCCCGCGCTACGCCGGCTATCCAGGCGAGCCCGTCGAGGGCGCGAGCAACATGGACGAGAACCCGGACGCGGACCCCTATCCGGAGCGGCTGGCCGAGGTGCGCAAGGCCCGGGGCGAGGGGCCCGAGGCGCTCCTGCTGCGGCCCGGCGAGGCCCTGCGCTGGCGGGGCGCGCGCAAGCCGGAGGTGCTGAGCACGCCGGGCTTCGAGTGGCCCTTCGGGCACTGGCGCGACGCCGCGCCTCAGCCGCGCAGCACGTCGCGGGCACGCCAGAGGGAGACGAGGTAGAGCGCGGCCAGCGCGGCGAGGCACGCGAGGCCCACGTTCACGTTCCAGTGGATGACGCGGCTGATGTTCCAGCCGTACACGTCCACCAGGGCGCTGGGGTCGCTGAGGCCCGCGCCCTCGACGCGGCCGAAGGGGATGCGGTCCACGTGGGTGCGGGCCGCCCACCACATCTCGAAGCTGTCCATGAGCGCCGCCGCGCCGATGACGACGAACCCCCAGCGCAGTTGGTGCCGGTGGAGGTAGTGGCCCGGCGGCACGAAGAACGTGGCCATCAGCAGGGTGCCCAGCACCATCCGGCCCGCGTCGCCGCCGAAGTAGATGAGGGCGCGGGCCTGGACGGGGGTGAGGCCGAACCTGCCCGCTCCCAGCGCCGCGAGCAGCACCGCGCCCACGCCCATCCACGCCCACCGGCGGCGCTCCCAGCCCCGCCACACGAGCGCGCCCAGCAGGCCCGACAGCAGGAGGACCACGAACGTCGAGCGCTCCGGCGACACGTGGGTCACCCAGAGCGTGGGCGTGGCGCTGTAGCCGCAGAACCAGGCGGTGACGGCGTGCCCCAGCTCATGCACCGGCATGGTGAGGAAGGTGCGAATCAGGAAGTGGAAGAAGGGCGACTGGACCGCGAACCACGCGCCGACGAGCGCCACGGGGAGCACCGCCAGCCGCAGCCGCGCCTCCAGGGCGCCATCGCTCAGCTCACCGCCCGGGTGGAAGGTGATGCCCTCCGTGGAGGGCTCTGTCGCGGGTCGGGCCGCGGCCAGGGGCGACGCGAACGTGGGGACGGTGTGCGCCTCCAGCGCCTCGCGCAGGGCGGCCCGCTGGTCCTCGGCCTCCCGCTGCGCGGCTTCACGGGCTTCGCGGTCGCGGGCCTCGGCCTGACGGGTGGCGGCGCGTGCTTCCGCGCGCAGGTAGATGACGCCGCACGCCGGGCACTCGGGCCCCGCCACGCGGGGGGCGCCACAGCGGGGACAGGTCGCGGACGGAGGGCTCACGAACCCCACACTCTAGGTGCGCCGCGGATGGGACGAAAATCGCACCGCCGGGAACCCAGGAGGCTCCCGGCGGCGGAGCGCGGAACTAGAAGCCGTAGTAGCTGCTGTAGTCCGTGCCGAACAGGTCGATGACCGTGACGCCCCACGAGTGCACGATGATGACGATGATGGTCTTGCGGAAGCGCGTGAGGTTCCAGTCGTTGATGGTGTGCTGCTGGATGCCCACCGTCATCGGCGAGCCGTAGCCCGCGGGCTTCATCGCGGAGGGGAAGGTCTCGATGACCGTCGCGCGCTGCGCGACCTCCTTGCCGTCCTTGTCGATGAGGCTGGCGATGGCCTTGTACTTGCCCACCTGGATGTCTTCCGGCCGGGCGCGGACGTTCACGCGGTAGTGGCCCGCCGGGATGCCCGCCTCGGGCGAGTCGATGTAGACGAAGGCCGCGTCCACGCCCTTCGCGTACTCCGCGGCGGGGACCTTCTCGTAGCCCGCGATGCTCGTGGCCACGACGGTGGCCTGCTCCGAGGTGAGGGTGCCGATCTCCGCCTCGTTGAGCGACAGGCCCTGCTCCTTCGCGCCCCGCACCAGCTCGCCCTTGAGCTCGGTGCAGGCGGCCGCGGCGGCCGCCGCGTACGGGGACTCGCCCGCGAAGGCGGAGCCGGAGAGGAGGAGGGCGGCGACGAGGGAGGAACGCACGAAACGGGAGGTGCTCATGGGGGACGGGGAACCAATCTCTAGGAGGGGACTGCGGTCACGGATGTCACGGGACGTCGACACCGGCGGCTCCCCCTGTGCAGCGAAGATGCCAATCCCTCTCAGGGCCGTGTTCCCCCTGGCTCCAGAGGCGAGCCCGCCAGGCCCACGCCAGCGGGTGTGACCTGCCGTGTTACGGCGCGGGCCGGGCAATGACTTCCCGCGCTACAATCCGAGGGGAACCCTTGACGTCCCCGGCCCGGAGCGCCGAAGTCGTGCCCATGGCTCAGGAGCTGGATGCCCACACCCGGGGGAGGACCGCGCGAGGGCGCCTGCGCGCACTGGACGCGTACCTTTGCCACTTCGAGGCCCCGTTGCTCACGCGCGACGACGGCCCCTGGGCCCGCGCCGTCTTCGTGGACGTGGGCTTCGGTGAGCAGCCGTGGACCACGCTGGAGAGCGCCACCGCCTTCCGCGCGCTGAACCCGGGGCTGTCCGTGGTGGGCGTGGAGCTGGACCCCGAGCGCGCCTCTGCCGCCGCGCGAAACCACGCGGACGCACGCACGCACTTCCGCGAGGGCGGCTTCGCGCTCCCGCTGTCACCGGACGAACCCGCCCGCCTGGTGCGCGCCATGAACCTCCTGCGCCAGGGCCCGCCGGAGCGCATCCCGGAGGCCCACCGAGCGATGTCGCGGCACCTGCTGCCCGGCGGGCTGCTCGTGGAGGGCTCTTCCGACACGGACGGCGCGGTGCTGGTGGCGCACCTGCTGCGCCGGACGCACGAAGCGGAAGCCCCCACGCGCGAGGGCCTCCTCTTCCACACCGACTTCTCCCGGGGCTTCGCGCCGCTGCTCCTGCGCGACTGGCTGCCTCGCGACCTGCGCCGCCGCGTCCGCCCGGGCGACCCCATGCACGCCTTCTTCCAGGCGTGGGAGGCGGCATGGAGGGCCGCGCGCGCAGCGGGGCACACCGCGCCTCCGGAGGCCTTCGCCGAGTCGGCCGTGCGCCTCGCGCGGACGACCCCAGGGGTCTCCACCGACGCGTGGCTGCTGACCCGGGGCTGTCTGCGCTGGAGCCCGCCGGGCGGCACTCCGGCGTGAGCCCGGTCACCCCTTGGGGGTGCAATCGTTCAGGGGCCGGTCCCAAGCGCCCCCGGAAAAGGTATTCTGTCGGGAATTGAGCTTCCGGCGGCCCCCCGATTCGCCAGAGGCAGACGGCTCGACATGAACAGGCACCTTCTGACGCTTCTCGCCGCGGGGCTGATGGCAAGCACCTCGTCCGCCGCCGGCCCGTCGAGTCCCGACTTCGGGGGAGGGCGTCTGTCACAGCGCCCCCACCGCCAATCCCGTCGTTCCTCGGCGCGCCCTCGCCGCGAGGCCGACCCCGCGAAACTGGAGCAAGAGATGGAAGAGGCCGCCTACTCCGATGAGGCCCCCGCGGCCGTCATCGCGGCCCGGCCCCCCGCGTTGCTGTTCTCCGCCAACTTCTACGGCACCCTGGCCGCCGCCCGCTGTCTGGGCCGCCACGGCGTGGACGTGACGGTGGCGGACACCGGCCGGTTGGGGCCGGCCAGCTACTCGCGCTTCGTCAGCCGCCGCGTGCAGTGCCCGCCGGAGTCCCAGCCGGAGGCCTTCCTCCAGTGGCTGGTGGACTTCGGCCTGCGCGAGCCCGTCAAGCACGTGCTCTACCCGACGAGCGATGAGCTGGCGTGGCTCATCTCCGCGCACCGCTCCAAGCTGGAGGACCTCTTCCACCTCTACGACCCGGGCGTGGACGCGGTGTACGGGCTGCTCAACAAGCGCCGGCTCTATGAAGTGGGCACGGAGGTGGGCCTGCACCTGCCGCGCACCTGGTTCCCCCAGTCCGAGGAGGACCTGGAGCAGGTGCGCCGCGAGGCGAACTTCCCGGTGCTGCTCAAGCCCACCACGCAGATCCTCCACGCCACGCACCGCAAGGGGCAGCCGGTGTCCTCGCCGGACGACCTGGCGCGCGAGTACCGCGAGTTCGCGCGGGACACCTACGCGCCCATGCTCGTGAAGTTCGACCCGGCGGTGGTCAACCCCATGGTGCAGGAGTTCCACCCGGAGGCCGCCGAGGGCATCTACAGCCTCTCCGGCTTCGTGGACGAGTCCGGCGAGCTCTTCGAGGCGCGCGCCGCGATGAAGGTCCTCCAGCGTCCGCGCCGCCTGGGCGTGGGCGTCTGCTTCGAGTCCGCGCCGCTGCGCGCGGACCTGGTCGCGGGCCTCACCCGGCTGTGCAAGAAGCTGGGCTACCACGGCGTCTTCGAGGTGGAGTTCATCCAGACGAAGGACTCGTACCTCCTCATCGACTTCAACCCGCGCTTCTACGGGCAGATGGGCTTCGACATCGCGCGGGGGCTGCCCCTGCCGCTGCTCGCGTACCACGCGGCCACCGGGGACCGGGACGCGCTCACCCGCGCGGTGGAGGACGCGCGTGACGCCAGCGCCGCGCACGAGGACGCGGTGTTCTGCAACCGCATCGCGCTGGAGATGCTGCTCAACCTCCAGCGGCTGTCCGGCGCGCTGCCGGCGGACGAGGCCCGGCAGTGGCGGCAGTGGTTCAACACCCACAAGGAGACGGCGGTGGATCCGCTCATCGACCGGGACGACATGATGCCCGCGGCGGTGGAGCTGGCCACCATCTCCTATGGGGCCGCGCGCCACCCCCGCGCCTTCCTGCGGATGATGGTCTTCAACCGCTAGGGGACGCTCACCCCGCGGCGCGGGACGCCGGAGGCACCGGATCATCGAAGGTGATGAGGTCCTCGTGCGTCTCCGCCCGGCGCAGCCGCCGCACCTTCCCGCCCTCCACGCCCACGATGGCCGGCTGCGGGAAGGAGAAGGACGTGCCGAAGGGCACGAAGTACGCGCCCGCGTCCATGATGGCCAGCGTGTCGCCCACCTTCAGCTCCGGCAGCCGCACCGCGTGGTACAGCGTGTCCGCCGGGGTGCAGATGGGGCCCACCACCGTGTACGCCTTGTGTGACGGCGCGGCCGGCCGCTCGACGTGGAAGAGCTGGTGGTACTCGTTGCGCACGCATTCGGCGTGGTTGATGCCCATGTCGAGCACCGCCCACGTCCGCTCGCCGCCCTCCTTGAGCGCGTGCACGCGGCCCAGCAGGAGCTGCGTGTTGCCCGTCATCGCGCGGCCCGGCTCCAGGAAGATGCGCGGGCGCTCGCGGCCGTGCTTCGCGTAGTGCGCCTCCACCTGGGACACCACCTTCGCCACGTACCGCTCGATGGAGAGCGCCGCCGCGAAGTCCGGCGCGGGCAGGTCGCGCTGGAAGGTGAGGTTGAGCCGCCAGTCCCGCTGCTCGATGTGCTCCACCGTCGGCGTGCAGAGGCTGCCGCCCAGGTCCAGCACCTCCAGGTCCAGCCCCAGCTCGCGGTGCAACTCGTCCGCGAAGTCCAGCACCGCGCCGACGAAGCCCTCCAGCTCCGCCTCCGTGCGGATGAGCTCGCCCCGGTGCGCGTGCAGGCCCACCACGTCCAGGTGGCCGGAGGCCAGCGCCTGCCGGTACGCGGCCATCGCCTGGCCTCCCGCGATGGGCGTGCCGAACTGCGACGTCCATCCCGACATCGTCGTCACCCGCACCGCCACGCGCGGGCGCTTGCCGACCTCCGCCGCGTGGCGTGAGAAGACGTCCAGCTCCTCGCGGTGGTTCGCGGCCAGCAGGCCGATGCCCCGGGTGATGGACTCGCGGATGGACGCGTCCGACTTCACCGGGCCGTTGTAGACGATGCGCTCCGGCGCCACGCCCAGCTTGAGCGCGAGCCACAGCTCGTAGGCGGAGATCACCTCCGCGCCCACGCCGCGCGCGTGCAGCGCGGACAGCACGCCGGGCACCGGGTTGGTCTTGTACGAGTAGTAGACCTCGCAGCCGCCCGCCGCGCCCGGAGGCACCGCCTGGAACGCGTCCGCGTTGCGGTGCAGCGCCGCCATGTGCACCACGTGCAGCGGCGAGCCGTACTCCTCCGCCAACCGGGACAGCGACACGCCCTCCAGGAAGAGGCCCTGGCCGGGGCGCGACTCCAGGCCCCACGTCTCCGGGGGGAGGAAGGCCCTGGCGGGGGCCATCGCGCGCTGCACGACGGGCCCCAGGGTCTGCTTCAACTGGCGCTTGGCGGTTCCAACGAGACGATGACGCAGGCTCACGGGGAGAGGCCCTTTCAGGAGACGCTCAAGGCAGCTTGAGGGGAAGGTAGCGCGTGAGGCCGAAGCGGCCCTTCAGCGCGCGCGTGGCCACCTGCAGGAGCCGGTACTCCAGCTCGCCGTGCTCGCGCCGGTACTTGTTGTGGATGATGGCGTTGGACTCCGCCACGGACTTCTCCACCTTCGCGCCCGTCTTGCCCAGGTCGTTCATCAGCGACGGCTTGCCCACCCGGTAGTTGAGGATGGGCCGGTTCACGTAGACGTGGCCGTAGCGCCGGATGCCGCGCATGTAGAAGTCCACGTCCTCGTAGACGGGGATGTTCGGGTCGAACCCGCCCAGGGGCTGGAAGTATTCGCGGCGCACCATGCACGCGGAGTTCACGTACAGCGTGCCCAGGAACAGGATGTGCGCCACCGTCCACGCGCTGTTGGGCGTCATGGCCCCCACCTTCGCCACCCGCTCGAAGTAGGTGCTCTTGTCCTCCAGCCACTCCGGATCCTCGCTGAAGGGCACCACCCAGCCCACCGCGACGCCCGCGTCCGGCCGCGCGTCCAGCGCCGACACCATGGCCTTGAGCGCCCCTTCCGCGAGCAGGTCGTCGTCGTCCAGGAAGTGCAGGTAGCGGCCCTGGGCCAGCGTGGCGCCGTGGTTGCGCACCAGCGCGGGGCGCCCCTTGGACGGCACCTCCTGCTGGAAGTAGCGCACGCGGGCATCGCCAATGCCCTGCACCGCGTCACGGGCCGTGCCCTCCGCGGAGTCATCCAGGACGATCACCTCCACCTGGACGCCTTCCTGACGCAGCGCGGAGTGGATGGCCTCCACCACGTCCTTCTCGCGCTTGTACGTGGGCATCACGACCGAGACGTCGATTGATGACATAGGCCCCGGTTTATACCGGTGGCGCCCCACGACTGAGAAGCCAGCCGGGCCTCCGCGCACGGGGGGCCGCGCGCCCCGGACCCTGTGTCCGGGGTTACCCGCCCGCTGTCCGGGGAGGCGAATGGGGGCGTCGGTCTCGCGGTTTCTCGGAAGTTTCTACGGCCCCGTGAGGGGGCGGACCGGAAAGAATCACGGTCCGATCGCGACAGGGGTGCCACACCGTGGCTCCCCGACCGCAGGATTTTCGCCAGCTCCGCAGGATTTTCAGTAGCTGGCGACGGCGAAGTCGAACGCGTCCAGGTCTTCCACGGCGTCCTCCACGGCGGCGGAGTGGAGGGCGTCATCCTCCTCGAGGAACGCGTCGCCCCAGAGGGGGCCGTCCGCCTCGTCGGGGTCCATCGGCAGCCATCCGGGATGCAGTTCCTCGCGGGCCATGTGCGTTCCTCCCCTGCCGCAAGTGGTACGGCTCTCCAGCCGGGACTTGCAGCCGTTGTGCCACCTTCTGGATAAGGTACGGCCCACGTGGACGGGTCGTTTCCGACGAAGGGTGGGTCGGCGGACGGGCAGGCATGGCTTGACGCGGGAGCCCGGGGCCGACAGGAAGGGAACACCGATGGCCGTCCTGCTGGCACATGAAATCGAGACCCCGCGTCCGTGCAGCTACCTGCCGGAGCGGGAGGCGTCCCTGGAGACGCTGCTGATGCGCAACGTGACGGCGCAGGAGTACGAGCACCTGCTCGTGCGCGGGTGGCGCCGCTTCGGCCCGCAGTACTTCCGGCCCGCCTGCGCGTCGTGCCAGGAGTGCGTGTCCCTGCGCGTGCCCGTGGCGGGCTTCACGCCCAACCGCAGCCAGCGCCGGGCCCGCGCCGCGTGCGCGCACCTGCGCGTGGAGGTGGGCCCGCCGCGCGTGGACGAGGAGCGCCTGGCGCTCTACCGCGCGTGGCACGCGGAGCGCGAGTCGTCCCGCGACTGGGAGTCCTCGGAGCTGGGGGCGCGCGAGTACTCGCTCCAGTTCGCCTTCCCGCACCCGTCCGTGCGCGAGGTGGCCTGGTACGACGACAGCGATCCCTCCGGCCCGAAGCTGGTGGGCCTGGGCCTGTGCGACGAGACGCCGCGCGCGTGGAGCGCGGTGTACTTCTTCTACGACCCGGCCTACGCGCGGCTGTCCCTGGGCAAGGCGAGCGTGTTGTTCCAGGTGGAGCTGGCGCGCGAGCGGGGCATCCCCTACGTGTACCTGGGCTACCGCGTGCTGGCGTGCGATTCGCTGCGCTACAAGGCCGGCTTCCGCCCCCATGAGCTGCTGGAGGGCCGCCCCGCGCTGGACGCGGCGCCGGTGTGGAGCGCCTCGGCTGACACGGCGGAAGCCGCGGCGGACGCGCCAGCGCCGGAGCGGGTGGGCCCGGAGGCCGTCAGGAGCCGCTGAGCAGCGCCGCGTCGAAGAAGTCGCGCAGGTGGCGCGCGTACGCCTCCGGGGCCTTCGTCGCGTACTCGCCGTGGTGCGCGCCGGGCACCACCCAGTAGGACTTGGGTTCGCACGCGGCCTGGAAGAGCGCGTCCTGGAGGAACGCGGGCGCGTACGGATCCACGTCGCCGTTGATCAACAGGAGCGGCCGGCCCTTCAACCCGCACAGGCGCTTCATGGGGTCCACCGCGTCCACGTCCACGCCGGACAGGCGCAGGGTCCAGAGCACCGGCTGGACGCTCAGCGGCCCCCACCTGCCGTAGCTGTAGCGCGTGTCCGCCTCCAGCGACGGGTACGCGCCCGCGGCGGCCACCGCCTTGAGGCGCTCGTCCTCGAGCGCGCCCAGCATCGCGGTGGTGCCGCCCATGGAGAAGCCCAGCACGCCCAGGCGGGACGGATCCACGTCGTCGCGGTGCGAGACGAAGTCCACCGCCGCGCGCAGGTCCTCGCGCTCGCGGTCGCCCCACGTCACCAGGTCACCGTCGCTCTCGCCGTGGCCGCGCGAGTCGAAGAGCAGCACGCCGTAGCCCGCGCGTGAGAGCACCTCCGCCTCGAAGAGCATCTGCGTGCGGTTCTCCGCGAACCCATGCATCACCACCACCGCCGCGCGGTTGCGCGAAGGCAGGTACCAGCCGCGCAGCGACAGGCCGTCCCGCGTGCGCAGCACCACGTCCGTGCGCTCCGCGAGCGCGCCTTGCGCCACCGGCTTCAGCGGTTGGCGCGCGGGGTGCAGTACCGCGCGCGCGGTGCGGACGTTGCGGTACGCGATGACGGCCGCCACCGCGAGCACGCCCAGCAGGGCGAGCGCGATGAAACGGGCGGGACGGAGGCGGATGGGTGTCTTCACGAGGATGGATTGTGAGCCTATACCCGGAATCCAGTTCCTGGCAGGTGGCCCCCGGGCTCGTTGAGTCCCCAAGCAGTGGACCCCGCCTCCTGACGCGCCCGGCGTCCGTTGACGCGTCAATGCGGGGACTCGCCCGGCAGCAAGCCCTGCGGGTGTTTCAACGATGTATCAGCGCGCCGGTGAAGGCCGCGGCTTCGGCGTGGCGTTGGTGCATCCGGGAGATCCACGGAAAGGGCGGCGTGCAATTGTCTCCTGGGTGGCGGCGCCGGGTGACCTTCGCTACCTATCGCAAGGTGCGTGGGCTATTGATCACTCCGTCACTCCAGGGGAGGGCTCGCCGGACACTCGGACGCCGGGCGGGAGGTCAAAAAATCGTTTCTTACCGGGAATCCCAGACATTGGAACCGCAGGCGCGGCAAGAGATGGCGGTTCCGGCCCCCGGGCGGCGGCGCGTGTTGTTCACGCTCGTCTTCATGGGGACGGGGGGCATCGAGCGCTCCGTGTGCAACGTGTTGGCGGGCCTGGACCGGGAGCGGTTCGATCCCTCGCTGTTCTTCCACCACGGGCCGCCGCCGCCGGACACGCGCGGGCGCATCCCCGCGGACGTGCCCATCTCCTGGGGCGTGGGCGTGGAGGCGTACCGGCGCTGGGAGCTGCCCCGGATGCTCTGGCGGCTTTTCCATGAAGCGCGCAAGGCGGACATCATCGTCTCCGGGCAGGAGGGCAGGGCGGCCCTGCTGGCGCGGCTGGCGGGGGCCCTGCTGGGCAAGCCGGTGCTGGGGATGGTGCACTTCGACTGGGGGGCCTTCCACCGCGAGCAGCCGAAGCGCCAGCTCTGGGGATTGAAGGTGCTCTACCCGGGCATGGACCGCATCGTGGCGTGCGGCTACGACTCCGCGAAGGCGTTCGCGGAGCTGGTGAACGTGGACCGCGAGCGGCTGGAGGTCATCCCCAACTTCGTGGACGCGGAGCGGATCCGCGCCGCGGCGGACGCTCCCCTGCCCGCGTGGGCGGTGCCGGTGTTCAAGAAGCCGGTGGTCATCGCGGTGGGGCGGCTGGAGCCGCAGAAGTCCTTCGACATGCTCATCCGCGCGCACGCCCGGATGCGGGCGGCCGGGGCGGACACGCACCTGCTCATCCTGGGAGTGGGCTCGCTGGAGGCGGAGCTCCGGGCGCTGGCCGCGGAACTGGGCGTGGCGTCCTCCGTGTTCATGCCGGGCTACGCGGACAACCCGCACGCGCTGATGCGGCGGGCCACGGCGTTCGCCCTGTCCTCGCGCTTCGAGGGGCTGCCCATGGTGATGCTGGAGGCGCTCGCGCTGGGCTGCCCCATCGTCAGCACGGACTGCCCCTCCGGCCCCGCGGAGGCCCTGGACGGGGGGCGGGCGGGGGTGCTGGTGCCCATGGGGGACGACGCCGCCATGGCCCAGGCGCTGGGGCGGGTGGTGACGGACGCGAAGTGGCGTGACGGGCTCCGCCAGCGGGCCCTGGACCGGGCGGACGAGTTGTCCGCCGAACGGGCGCTCAAGGCCTGGGAGTCGTTGCTGGCCGGGGTCTGAGCGGGCTGGCTCCCGAAGGATGAGGCCGGGCGGGGGGGCAGGTCAGGAAAACCTTGCTCCCCTTGTCCCGCTTCCAAGAGGATTCGCACCATCATGACGACGACGAACGAGACGCAGGGCCTCAACTTCCTCCAGGAAGTCGTTGAGGAAGACCGGCGGACGGGGAAGCACGGCGGACGCGTGCACACCCGCTTCCCGCCCGAGCCCAACGGCTACCTCCACATCGGCCACGCCAAGTCCATCGTGCTGAACTTCGGGCTGGCGCAGCAGTATGGCGGCAAGTGCAACCTGCGCCTCGACGACACCAACCCGCTCACCGAGGACACGGACTACGTGGAGTCCATCCAGCGCGACGTGCGCTGGCTCGGGTTCGACTGGGACGACCGGCGCTTCTTCGCCTCCGACTACTTCGACCGGCTCTACGCCTTCGCGGAGCAGTTGATCTCGCAGGGCCAGGCCTACGTGTGCAGCCTGTCGCCGGAGGAGATCAGCCAGTACCGCGGCAACTTCACCACGCCGGGCCGTGACAGCCCGTACCGCACGCGCACGGTGGAGGAGAACCTGGACCTGTTCCGCCGGATGAAGGCGGGCGAGTTCCCGGACGGCAAGCACACGCTGCGCGCGAAGATCGACATGACGTCGTCGAACCCCGTGCTGCGCGACCCGCCCATCTACCGCATCCGGCACGCGCACCACCACCGCACGGGCGACACGTGGTGCATCTACCCGCTCTACGACTTCGCGCACTGCCTGTCGGACGCGATTGAAGGCATCACGCACTCCGTCTGTACGCTGGAGTTCGAGAACCGCCGCGTGCTGTACGACTGGATCGTCGACGCGCTGATCAAAGGCGACCGGCCCTACCAGTACGAGTTCGCGCGGCTGAACCTCACCTACGCGGTGATGAGCAAGCGCAAGCTGCTCCAGTTGGTGCAGGAGAAGCGCGTCTCCGGCTGGGATGATCCGCGCATGCTGACCATCAGCGGCCTGCGCCGCCGGGGCTACACGCCCGCGTCGCTGCGCGACTTCGCGAAGCGCATCGGCGTGAGCAAGTCCGACAGCCTCATCGACATGGGCGTGCTGGAGCTGTCCATCCGGGACGACCTCAACGAGACGGCGCCGCGCGCCATGGCCGTCCTGCGTCCGCTCAAGGTGGTGCTGGAGAACTACCCGGAGGGCCAGACGGAGGAGCTGGAGACGGCGAACCACCCGAAGCGCGAGGACATGGGCACGCGCAAGGTGCCGTTCATGCGCGAGCTCTACATCGAGGCGGACGACTTCCAGGAGGTGCCGGAGAAGGGCTTCTTCCGCCTGGCGCCGGGCAAGGAGGTGCGCCTGCGCTCCGCGTACTTCATCAAGTGCGAGAAGGTCATCAAGGACGCGGCGGGCAACATCACGGAGCTGCGCTGCACCTACGACCCGGCCACGCGCGGTGGCGACTCGCCGGATGGCCGCAAGGTGAAGGGCACGCTGCACTGGGTGCCGGGCAACGCGCCCGAGGCGCAGGTGCGCCTGTTCGACCGGCTCTTCTCCGTGGAGCAGCCGGACAAGGACGAGACGAAGGACTTCAAGGAGTTCCTCAACCCGAACAGCCTGGAGACCCTCACGGGCGCGCGCGTGGAGCCGATGCTCGCGGAGGCGAAGCCGGGCGACCGCTTCCAGTTCGAGCGCCTGGGCTACTTCTGCGCGGACGCGGTGGACTCCAAGCCGGGCTCGCCCGTGTTCAACCGCACGGTGACGCTGAAGGACTCGTGGGTGAAGGAGCAGAAGAAGTAGGGCGCTCCGCCCCTCGCTGATGCTTCAGGGAGCCCCGGGTGGAAGCACCCGGGGCTTCGTCGTCTCTCACGGGGGCGCTTCGCGGGTCATCTCCACCATGGTGGGACGCCAGCCCAGCCGCGTGAACAGCCGCTGGGCGGCTTCGTTCTTCGCGGCGGTGCTGAGCACGACGCGCGGGGCCCCCAGCTCCGTGAGCCGCCGCACCATGGCCTCCGCGAGCAGCCTGCCGGTGCCGGTGCCGCGCGCCGCTTCCTCCACCCAGATGTCGTGCAGGGCGCCGTGCTTGTCGAGGAGCATGTTCCAGTCCACGCCCTCCATCCGGCCGTAGCAGTAGCCGACCACTTCGCCGCCCAACTCGGCCACGAGCACCACGGCCTCCTGCGGACGGCGCGCCTCCTTGCCCAGCCACCAGCGGTAGCCGGACTCCACGTCGTCCGGGACCATGAAGCGCCGTGGGTCGAAGCCGTGGTGCTGGCGCGCGAGCGCCGCGCCCATGCGGCCCAGCGCGGGCGCGTCCGAGTCCTTCGCGGGGCGGATGGTGACGGGCATGCGGTCTCCAGGAAGCGGGTGTCCGCTCCAGGTTGCGCATCGTGGGCCGCGTCTGTCGAAGCCTTCCGGAGGAAAGTGCTCAGCCGGCCACGCGGAGGGGCGGCCCGGCGTTGGCTAACGGGCCTTCGCGCGCATCTGCGGCGCCGCGCGCCTGCCCTCGCCCAGGCCGGAGCGGGCCAGCTCCAGCAGGCCCCAGCCGGCCACCAGGGCGAACACCGCGCCGACCGCCGTGACGATGTAGTTGGCGAGGCCCGTGTCGCCGCACTGGAGGCACGCCACGGACGGGTCGCCCGGCTCGTAGTGGAGCGTCACCGGGGCACCGGTCACGTAGTGGCGCGACACCGCCTGCGCGTCCGCGAGCGCGCCGGCGCCGTGGCCGTCGAAGGCCACCGTGTCGGAGGTGTAGGGGACGCCGTTCACCTCGTAGCGGTAGCTCACCTCCGGGCGGAAGCTCACCGCGCGCTTGCTGCGCAGCGTCTCCACGCGGGAGCTCACCACGGTGCCCTGCACGGTGGGCCAGTCCTTGCTCACCTTCGAGCGGTACACCATCCGGCCGCCCGCGAACGCCAGCGCCACGCCGATGCCCAGCAGGGCCAGCCCCATCAGCCACTTCATCATCGTTCCAGTCCTTGCATGCCTCCCGCGCGCTGCCCGGGGTGGGGGAGGCGAATCCCCCTGGGAAGTGCAGCCACCGGGCCAGGGCCTCCGCCCCGGAGGGAGGGGGCCGCGCGGCGGGGCAGATTTCCCCACGGGGGGCAAATCGCCCCAGTAGACTCTCCGGCCTCCATGCCCGCACTCGCCCAAGAGCTCGAAGTGGCCCGGCGCATCGCCCGCCAGGCCGGTGACATCCTCCTGCAGGTCTACGCCACGGACTTCTCGGTCACGGACAAGGCCGGAGGCGCCGGGCCCGTCACGGTGGCGGACGAGCGCGCCAACGCGTTCATCGTGGGCGAGCTGCGCAAGGCCTTCCCCGCGGACGGCGTGGTGGCGGAGGAGAAGGAGGATGTCTCCGACGCGAAGCGCTTCAGCCGCTGCTGGTTCGTGGATCCGCTCGACGGCACGCAGGAGTTCGTGAACCGCAACGGCGAGTTCGCCATCCACATCGGCCTGGCCGTGGAGGGCCGGGCGGCGCTGGGCGTCGTCTACCGCGCGGTGGGGGACGTCCTGTACTCCGGCATCGTGGGCGAGCAGGGCTATGTGGAAGACCCCCAGGGCCGCCGCGCGCTGCGCGTGTCGGACGTGGCGGACCCGGCACACCTGCGGCTCGTGGTGTCGCGCTCGCACCGCTCGAAGACGACGGACGCGGTGGTGCGGCGGCTGGGCATCACGAAGGAGACGGAGTCCGGTTCGGTGGGGCTCAAGTGCGGCCTGCTGGCGGAGGCCCGCTGCGACCTCTACGTGCACGTGAGCGACAAGAGCTACCGCTGGGACAACTGCGCGCCGGAGGCCGTCATCCGCTCCGCGGGCGGCGTGCTCACGGACCTGGCGGGCAACGCGTACCTCTACGACGGCTCCGAGCTCCAGAACCGCCGGGGCCTGCTCGCGTGCAACGCCGCCGCCTTCGACAAGGTGCTGCCCGTGGCCTCGCAGGTGGCCCGCGAGTCCGGCCTGCTCAAGTAGTCAGCGCGTCCCGGCCGCGCGGCGCAGCTCGCCGTACAGCCGCGCGAGGTCCGGGAGCTGGTAGCTGGCGTTGAGCCCGCTCGGGTTGGGCAGCACCCACAGCCGCGTGTCGCCCAGCGTCTCCTGCTGCGGCCCGAACCTGGCTTTCGGCCGCGAGAAGGCGGTGCGGTACGCGCCCAGCCCCAGCACCGCGAGGTACGCCGGACGGTAGCGCTTCACCTTGCGCGCCAGCGACTTCGCGCCCTCCGCGTACTCCTCCGCGCCCAGTTGGTCCGCGCTCGCCGTGGCCCGGTCCACCACGTTGGTGATGCCCAGGCCCAGCGCGAGCAGCTCCTGCTGTTCCGCCGGCTTCAGGAGGCGCGGGGTGAAGCCGGACGCGTGCAGGGACGGCCAGAAGCGATTGCCCGGCCTCGCGAAGTGCACGCCCACCACCGCCGAATAGAGGCTGGGGTTGATGCCGCAGAAGAGCACGCGCAGCCCCGGGGCCAGCAGGTCCGGCATGGTGCGGCCGGTGGCGGCGGACAGCTCGTCCTTCGTGGGGCGGTGGAGCTTCATGGCGTGGGCAACCCAGGGCGGAACCTAGCGGGTCGGGTGCCGCCTCGCACGTCCATGCGCCTGGACGCAGCCCGGGCAGGGAAGGGGACGGATGCCTTTCCCGGCGACAGCGCCGGGCCCTCGGGGCAGAGTGGCACCTCGTGTCCGCACCGACATCGTCCGCGCCCTCGCGACTGACGCCCAGGCACTGGCTCGCGCTCGCGGTGGCCGTGTCGCCGCTGGCGCTTTACGCCTTCTCCCCGCGCGAGGGCGACCTGCCGCTGTACTTCCGCACGGCCCGCGCGTTCCTGGACGGCGCGGTCCCCAACCGCGACTTCCGCTTCGAATACCCGCCCTACGCGCTCCTGTGGTTCGTGCCCGCGGCGTGGGTGGGCGGCGGCGTGCGCGGCTTCATCCTCGCGTTCGGACTCCAGCTCACGCTCGTCGACGCCTTCATCAAGGGGTTGCTGCTGTCCGAGGGCGTGCGCCGGTGGGGCACGGCCTGGCGCGCGTGGGCGCCGTTCGCGGCGTACTCCGTCGTCAGTTGGCTCCAGAGCGTGCACTACCTCAAGCGCTACGACCTCATCCCCGCGGCGCTCGCGCTGGCGGCGTTGGTGGCGCTGATGCGCGGGCGTGAAGGCTGGGCGGGCGCGGCGCTCGCGGTGGGCACCGTCACCAAGCTGTACCCGGCGGTGCTCGTGCCGCTGGCCCTGGCCGTGTGCTGGCGCCGGGGCGCGAAGCCGGCGCGGGCCCTGCTCACCGGCCTGGTCGCGGGCGTGCTGCCGCTGGTGCCGCTGAGCTTCATGTGGCCGTGGTGGCGGTTCGCGGCCTTCCACGTCGAGCGGGGCCTCCAGGTGGAGTCCTTCAGCGCGGGCCTGCTCTGGGCCGCGCACCTGCTGGGGTTCGCCCACGTCCAGTGGGTCCACGCCCCCGCAGCCTATGAGCTGCACGGCGCGGACGCGGAGTGGGTCCGCGCCATCACCCGCCAGGTGTGGGTCGCGGGCCTGCTGCTGGCCGTGGCCGTCTCCGCGCGCGCCGCCTGGCGCAGGCCCCCGGCGCACCTGGAGGACCTGGCCCGGCTGACGCTGGTGCCGCTGGTGGCCTTCGTCATCCTCAATCCGGTGCTGAGCCCGCAGTACCTCATCTGGCTCACCGGGGCCGCCGCGCTCGCGCTGCTCTCCGGAGCGGTGGCCCCGTCCGCCGTGCTGCTGGTGGCCGCCGCCATCACGCGCGGGCTCTTCGCGGGCAGCACCTACAACACGGGCTGGCAGCCGTCGTTCACGCTGCTCCTCATCGCGCGCAACGCGATGGTGCTCCTCGCGGGGCTCGCCTGGGCCCGCGAGGCGTGGCGGTGGGGACACCCGGGCGCCACGGCGCTCGCGGAGGCGAAGGACGCACCCGCGCCGACACCGCCCGCCTGAAGCCCGGCCGCCTGCCCGGCGTGGACCGGGGCACCGCTGCGAAGCCCGGGGCTCGTGGTTACAGGGAAGGCATGGCCCGTCCGGTGAACGTCAACGCCCTGCTGCCCGTGGAGGTGGACTTCCAGCGCGAGCGCGCCTCTGGGTTGCGCCGCTCCGGCGACAAGCTGGAGGACGCCCTCGCCCTGGTGGCTCAAGCGGAGAAGGAGCTGCGCGCCCTTCACGGCCTGGCGCGGGTGGAGCGCTACGCGGCATACCGCGCGCTCTGGAAGGAAGCGGAGCGGCTGCGCTGGAACCTCACCGTGCAGCGCGAGGCCTGCGGCCTGCGCAACCACCGCGACCTGGACCTCATCTACCCGCTGCCGCCCCTGCTGCGGGAGTGACGGCCAGCGGTCCGCCGCTTCACGGCGAGGCGCGCCACGCGGCCACGGCGAGGAGCGCCCAGCCCGCGAGGAAGCCCAGGCCGCCCAGCGGCGTGATGGCGCCCAGCACGCGCACGCCGGACAGGGCCAGCGCGTACAGGCTGCCGGAGAACAGGACGATGCCCGCGAGCATCGCCCAGCCCGCGGACTCCAGGAGCGCGGAGGGGCGCACCGTGCCCAGGAGCCCCACCGCTACCAGCGCGAGCGCGTGGTACATGTGGTAGCGCGCCCCGGTTTCGAAGATGACCTGCAGGTCCTGGGCGAGCCGGGCCCTCAGCGCATGCGCCCCGAAGGCGCCCGCCGCCACGGACAGGAAAGCGTTCACCGCGCCCACCACGATCCACCACCGCATCATCGAGTGCCTTTCTTCGCGCGCTTGACTGCGGCACGCTACACCGCGCTCCACGGCAGCGTCCTGGTTGAACACGCACCCGCCCCAGCCGCGCCCCTATCCGCGATGACGACTTCCCCTTCCTTCCAGCCGACCCCGTCGATCCCCTTCGAGCTGCGCCAGTCCCCCATCCAGGGCACGGGCGCCTTCGCCACCCGCCGCATCCGCAAGGGCGCGCGCATCATCGAGTACATCGGTGAGCGCATCACCCAGGCCGAGGCGGACGTCCGCTACGACGACGAGTCGATGGAGCGCCACCACACGTTCCTCTTCAACCTGGACGACGACACGGTGCTGGACGCGGGGACCCTCCACAACGAGTCGCGCTACATCAACCACTCGTGCGAGCCCAACTGCCAGTCGCTCATCGACAAGGGCCACATCCACATCTACGCGCTGCGCGCCATCGAACCGGGGGAGGAGCTGACGTACGACTACGCGTACGAGCGCACCCCGGAGATGGACGCCGAGGCCGAGGCGCTCTACGTCTGCCGCTGTGGCACGCCCTCCTGCCGGGGCACCATCCTCGCGCCGGAGAAGAAGGCCCCCGCGCGGCGCAAGAAGGCCGCGTCGAAGGCCAAGTCGGGCTCCAAGTCCAAGGCCGCGTCGAAGTCCAAGTCGACCTCCAAGGCGAAGTCCGCCAAGAAGTCGAAGGCCGCGCCGCCGGCCGCCGCGAAGAAGAAGCGGGGCACCCGCCGCGCGAAGTCCCCGGGCCGCCGCGCCGCGAGCTGACGGCCCCGCACCGGAAGCGCGCACGCTCCAGGGCGGAGCATTAGACTGGGGGCGTGAAAGACGTCCTGCGCTTCCTGCTCACCGAGGCCCCTGACTCCCCTTCGCTCGACTCCGTGGAAGCCTGGTGGCGCCGGCACCTCGCGGTGCTGCCACGCTTCCAGGTGCCCGCGGACCTGGCGCTCGCCAGCGGCTTCCGGATGGACCGGATGGGGTTCGCGTTCTCCTCCGGTTATCAGGCCGCGCTGCGCTCGCTCTTCCCCCAGTTGCCGAAGGACAAGCGCGCCGCGCTCTGCGCCACGGAGATGGGCGGCGGGCACCCGGGCGCCATCGAGGCGAAGCTCACGCCGAAGGGCGCGGGCTGGACGCTCGACGGCGTGAAGACCTACGTCACGCTGGGCACGCACGCGGAGGTGCTGCTGGTGGTCGCCTCCGAGGGCCGGGACGCCCAGGAGCGCAACCGCCTGCGCATGGTGCGGCTGGACGCGCGCGCGCCCGGGGTGACCGTGGAGCCGCTGCCGCCGCTGGGCTTCGTGCCGGAGGTGCCGCACGCGGCGCTGCGGCTGGACGGCGTGGAGGTGGGGCCCGAGGACGTGCTGCCCGGGGATGGCTACACCCGCTATCTCAAACCGTTCCGCACGGTGGAGGACTGCCACGTCAACCTGGCCGTGCTGGGCTGGCTGCTGAAGGTGGCCCGCCGGTGCGGCTGGCCGGTGGCGCTGCGCGAGGAGCTGGTCGCCATCGCGGTGATGATCCGGGCCCTCGCGCTGGAGGACCCCAGCGACCCGGCCGTGCACGTGGCGCTGGGCGGCGCGCTCGCGCAGATGCACCGGGCGCTGGAGCGCTGCGAGGTGGCCTGGGAGGGCGTGGACGTGGAGACGCGCGAGCGCTGGCAGCGCGACCGGCGCCTGCTGGACCTGGCGTCCAAGGTGCGCGCGAAGCGGCTGGAGGTCGCGCGGCAGCGGCTGGCCGGTGGCGCGGGCGAGGACTGACGAAGGGCCCGGCGCTCCGCGCGGAAGCGGTGTGCGCGCGCCCCACGGCACGGCCCCTGTCCCCAACGCGAAGCCCGCGAGGGGAGGGGCTCGAGGCCTCCTCCTCCGCGCGGGCTTGGGGTGCGGCGGATTGGGGGTCAGTACCGGCCGCCGCCCAGCGCGGAGACGATGGCGGACAGGACGCGGTTCTCCACGCCCCAGACGGCCTTGTTCATGCCCTTCACGCCCGCGCCGCGCATGTAGTCCGTGAAGTCGTGCAGGGCGGTGGAGCGCTGCATGCGCTCGGTGCTGGCGGCGTAGAGCAGCGGCGTGTTCGGCGCGCCCGTGAGGCCCAGGTCCGGGCAGGCCTCCGACAGCGCCGCGCGGTCGATGCCCGTCACCGCGGACAGCATCGCCACGGTGAAGTGGTGCACCGGCAGCTCGCGCGCGTTGGGCACGCGCTCCAGCACCTTCGCGCGCGTCGCCGGGTCCGTGGCCAACTGGGGCAGCGTCACCCGGGACATCTCCAAAATCTGCTCGTTGGTGACGTGCTTGTTGTCCAGGATGGCCCGGTCGAACAGGCTCTGCGGCGTGTCACCCTTGATGGTGATGTTCACGTCGGACAGGCGCTGACGCATGGTCTGGATGGCGCGCCCCACCTCCGTGTTGGGGCCGCCGCGCCACGAGCCCGGCGTCGCCTGCACCGGCGCCATCGTCGCGCGGGCCCGCGCCAGCTCCGCGCGGTTGAGCACGTCCGCGCGTGACGCCTCCGTGACCTGGTTGGCCCGGGCGGGCTGGGCGGCCGGCGCCTGCGTGCGGGCCGGGGCGACGGAGGGGGCGGCGGGACGGTTGCGGATCTGCGTCATGGAGGCACCTTCTACCCTGGATGTCGGAGTAACGGATTATCGCCGGCAGAGCAGGGGAGTTGCCTTCCCATGCCCTCCCCAGCGCGTGCGTTCCGCCCCCGTCCCGGTATGGTGCGCGCCATGTCCCCGCGCCTGCCCACCCAGTTCGCCGACCTCCTCACCCCCAAGGGCCGCCGCATTCTCGAAGGCCGAGACTCCGAGACCCGCGGCGCGCTCCTGGACCCCACGCGGCCCTTCATCGCGCTGCAGGGCGTCATCGACGTGAAGAAGGCGGCCGAGGCCCGCGACCTCCTGGACGCCGCGCTGCGTGACACGCTCGTCACCATGGAGGACCCCATCCCGGAGGACTCCATCTCTGGCATGGTGGAGAACTACACGGAGGCGCTGCCCAAGACGGTGCGCGTGCGCACCGCGCTGCTGGAGAGCCGGCGCTCGCGCTCCTGGCGCGCGGCGGAGGCCGTGGGGCTGAGGGCGCTCTTGCGCTCGGACACGTTCGCGGCCTTCGCGGCGACGGTGAGCGGCCGGCCGCTCAAGCGGGGCTGGGGCATCCAGGTGCTCTGCTACGGCCCGGGCGACTACACCGGCCCGCACAACGACCACCACCCGGAGGAGGCGGACGCGCGCCACGGCTACGTGGACATGCACGTGAGCCTCACCCTGCCCGCCGTGGACCACCAGTACTTGGTGTACGCGAAGGACGGGCACTTCTCCGAGCTCACCCGGGTCAGCACCGTGGGCGGCGTCACCGTGTACCGGCTGCCCTTCTGGCACTACACGACGCCGCTGTCCGCGAAGCCGGGCCGGGAGGACGCCGCGCGCCGCTGGGTGCTCCTGGGCACCTTCCTGGACGCCGCTCCCGGGACGCGCCCCTCCTCCACCGTCCTGCCGGCGGGCGCCCCGCCGCCTGTCCGGGCGGTGACAGTCGGACGTGGCAGCGGGGCCGGACGGCGTTAGCGTGCCGGGCCCATGAGCCCGACCGATATCGACACGCAGGCCAACGACCTCCTCCAGTACATCGACGCGTCGCCCACGCCGTACCACGCCGTGCGCGAGACGGCGCGCCGCCTCACCGCCGCGGGCTTCCGCGAACTGGACGAGCGCGAGTCCTGGTCGCTGAAGCCCGGCGACAAGGTCTTCGTCATCCGCGGCGACACGAGCATCGCCGCCTTCCAACTGGGCACGAAGCCCGTGGACACCACCGGCTTCCGGCTGGTGGGCTCGCACACGGACTCGCCCAACCTGCGCCTCAAGCCCAACGCGCCCGTCAACCGCCACGGCTACCAGCAACTGGGCGTTGAAATCTACGGCGGGGTGCTCCTGCACACGTGGACGGACCGCGACCTGTCGCTCGCGGGCCGCGTGGTGACGCTGCACGACGGCCGCCCCCGGCACCACCTGGTGGACTTCCGCCGGCCGCTCCTGCGCGTGCCCAACCTGGCCATCCACCTGAACCGCGGCGTCAACACGGAGGGCCTGAAGCTCAACCCCCAGGAGCACATGGTGCCGGTGCTGGGCCTGGAGAGCGCGGGCCCCGCGGAGCTGAAGGCGCTGCTGGTGGAGGAACTGGGCCGCGCGGGCGTGAAGGCCGCCGCGGACGACCTGCTGGGCTACGACCTGTGCCTCTATGATTTGCAGCCGTCCACCCGCTCCGGCCTGCACGGGGAGTTCCTCCACGCGCCCCGCCTGGACAACCTGGCGAGCTGCCACACCGGGCTCACCGCGCTCCTGAAGGACACCGGTCCGCGCGAGGCCACGGTGGGCGTGGTGCTCTACGACCACGAGGAGTGCGGCAGCCGCAGCGCGCAGGGCGCCGCGTCTCCGTTCCTCAAGGACCTGCTGGAGCGCATCGTCCAGGGGCACTCGGATGGACGCGCGGACGCGTTCCACCGCGCCATCCGCCGCTCGTTCCTGGTGAGCGCGGACATGGCGCACGCGGTGCACCCCAACTACGCGTCCATGCACGAGCCCAGGCACCAGCCGCAGTTGGGCGGCGGCCCGGTCATCAAGACCAACGTCAACCAGTCCTACGCGACGGACGGCGAGTCGTGGGCGCACTTCGCGGCGCTGTGCAAGGAGGCGGGCGTCACGCCCCAGCACTTCGTCACCCGCACGGACCTGGGCTGCGGCAGCACCATTGGCCCCATCACCGCGGGCCAGTTGGGCATCCGCACGGTGGACGTGGGCAACCCCATGCTGTCCATGCACTCCATCCGCGAGCTGGCCGCCGCGTCCGACGTGGCCCGCATGGTGGCGGTGCTGACGCGCTTCTTCGCCTGAGACGAAAAGGAAGAGGCGGGCCCGGTGGTGACACCGGACCCGCCTCGGGTGTTTCAGGAAGCTCTCGGCGCGGGGACTAGTTCACGCCCACCGCGGTCCAGGCGTCCTTCACCTTCGCCACCTGGTTGGAGTCCGCGCCGTACAGGTCGGTGGCGGCCTTGATGGTGGCCTCACGCGCCTGGGCGAACGTCGTCTTCGGCGTCATGTACGTGGTGAGGGCGCGGCCGAAGATCTTCAGGCCGTCCTCCATGCCGATGCCGCCCTTCACCTCCAGGCCGGAGGTGCGGTTCTTGCCGCCCTCCACGAGCAGGTAGAAGGCGTTGTTGGAGATGCCGCTGGAGCCGTGCACCTCCGTCTGCTTCGGGTAGTTCTTGTAGTTGTCGACCGAGTAGCCGTCCTTGGTCGGGTCGTTCATGTAGCGCAGGCCGTCCTCGTCGGTGCCGTTGTTCGGCGTCCAGGCGGCCTCGCCCACGGTCCAGTTCCACTTGGCCTCGGGGTTGTTCTTCGCGGCGTACCACTCCACGCCCGTGCCGATGATGTCGGAGAAGGACTCGTTCAGGCCGCCGGACTCGCCGCTGTAGATGAGGCCCGCGGTGCGCTCGGTGAGGCCGTGCGCGATCTCGTGGCCCGCGATGTCCAGCGTGGTGAGCGGGCCGGACTGCTTCCCGTCGCCGTCGCCGTAGCTCATCTTCTCGCCGTCCCAGTACGCGTTCACGTAGTTGTTCTTCACGTGCACGTAGTTGACGAGCTTCTCGCCGGCGCCGTCGATCGAGTCACGGCCCAGGACGTTCTTCAGGAAGTCGTAGGTCATGGCCGCGCCGTAGTGCGCGTCGATGCCGGCCTTGGCGCGCGCCGGGTCGGTGGCCTCGCCCCACTTGTCGTTGTTGTCGGAGATCTTCGTCTGGCCGGACGCGGTGGACTTGTTGTTCGCGTCGTAGGTCACGATGCCCTTGCCGCGCGTCGAGTCCTCCAGCGAGTACGTGCCGTCCGCTTCCTTCTTGGTCTTCAGGTCCACGTGGCCGCTGTACATGGACAGGTCGTCCGCGACGCCCGTGGGCGGGTTCTGCGGATCCGTCGGCGGAGGCGTGGTCTCCTTCGCGGTGATGTTCAGGCTCCAGTTGTTCAGGGTGCCCGTGTCACGCGCGGCCTTGTCCTCGACCGTGATGGTCCACTCGCCCTTGGCGCTCTCGCCCTTGAAGGCCTCCGAGAGGTCGAACGAGCCGGCGATGTCGTCCTTGGAGCCGCCCTTGCGGTCCTGCAGCACGGCCGTCTTGCCGGAGGGGCTGGTCACGGAGACCTTCAGGTCGCCGCTCCAGGTGTGCTTGATGTTCAGGTCGACGGACAGCTTGTCCACCGTCACGCCGTCCGGGATGTTGATCTTCGACTGGACCTGGCCCTTGTCCGGGATGGCGACGTTCGGGCTGGCGGTGCCGTTCACCTGCAACTGCGCCGCGGCGGACTTCGACCAGCCGCCGATCTTGTTGAAGCTCTCCAGCACCTTCCCCGTGTTGGCGTCGATGATGTAGTTCTGCTTCTTGGGCTTCTGCTGCCCGGCGATCTGCTGGATCTCCACCTGGTAGGCGGAGTGGTACTTGCCTTCCGCGTCCTGGTAGATGACGCGCTCGGAAGAGGGCTGCTTGTCGGCCTTGCCGCCCAGCTCCTTCTTCGCGATGTCGATGGCCTGCTGCGGCGCCAGCTTCGGCTTCTGGGTGCCCAGGCCCGCGGGGATGGGGTTCTGCTCACCGGTGACGCTGGACACCTTGCCGTCCGCGCCCAGGTGGCTGATGAGCTGCTCGCCGAAGACCTTCACGCCCTCGTGCATGCGGTCCAGGCGGACGTGGGTCATGCCCAGCTCGTCGACCTCCACGCTCTTGGGGGCCAGCGTCGGGCCGGCCTTGTTCGCCGCCAGCAGCGACGAGGCCGTCATCGGCGGGGTGAGGGCCTTCAGGGACGTCTGGATGGCGGCCTGCGCCTCCTTGCTGTCCAGCGCGAGGCGGCCGGGCTGCGCGGAGGCGGCCCCCGTCGTGGAAGCCTGCGCCGTCGTCGCGGCGGCGGCCGTGGGCTGCGCGCCAGCGGCGGCGCCCGTGCGGGAGACGGACTCGAAGCCGTCCTTCACGCGAAGGACGTTCTTCGCCTTCGCCGGCGCGGAGGTGTCGGTGGTGGGACGGAGGGAAACGGGCGTCGAACCTTCGGTGCGGCGAATGGTCATGGATCACTCACACTGCAAGGGGGATGAACAATTCTCGCACGATGAACTCCGAGAGTTTCCGATGGGTTGAAGAAGTTAACGCGGCAGCCCAGGAATCAGGGGATTGGGCTGGTGGACTTCCGGTGAATCCAACGGTTGACACCAAAAATTTGCTTTCAGTAAGGGTCTATTGCGACCCGAAGTCCCTGAATCCCTGAGGCGAGCCGTCACGGATCAGCGCGAGCGGCGCGGGAAAATGCGGGGGAAATCATTGGAAAAGTCCACAACAGCGGCAACCAGGCGGGCAGGCCCGGCGCGTGGAGGCTGATACACTGAGACACGGTTTCCCGGCCGGGATGGTGCGGGGGCTGGACCCTGGGGGGGTTGAAGACCATGGAGCCGTGGAATCATCCGGAGACGCGGCAGGCGCCAGGCCTGCCGCTGCTGATGGTGCGGGTGCCTCGCCGCAACTTCGAAGGGCTGTTCGAGCACGCGCTGAGGCCGTCCGGCCCGTTCGCGCAGGCGCTGCGGGACGTGGGCTACGACCCGGACACGGTGGAGGAGCGCCTCCCCCTGGAGGTGTGGCGCGCGTCGCTGGCGGTGGCGCGGCGGCATGCGTGCCCGGGCCTGGCCAACGAGGACGCCAACCGCGTGCTGGGCACCCACTACGTGGAGGGGTTCGCGCAGACGCTGGTGGGGCGCATCTTCGCGGCGGCGGCGCCGCTGTTGGGCGCGGAGCGGTGCCTGGCGCGGCTGCCCACGTACCTGCGCGCGGGCCGCGAGGACATGAAGCTCACGCTGGAGCCGGTGCGCGCGCGGGAGTGGAGGGCGCGCGTGGTGGACGCGGATCCGCTGCCGGACTTCGTGGCGGGCGTGGTGGAGCAGGTGCTGCGCCGCACGCGGGTGCTGCCGCGCGTGGACGTGCTGGAGCGCACCGAGCACACCTATTCACTGCGGATCCGCTGGGACGAGGCCTGAAGCGGCGCGCTCCCCGCCGGAGGATGGCCCCGGCGGGCAGGGCTCAGGAGGCCGCGGTCCCCAGGGGCGCCTTGGCCACGGGGAACACGTCCCGCGTCGTCGGGTCGGTGGGGTCCTCGAAGCGCAGCAGCCGGCGGAAGTCCTCCGCGCGCCAGAACACCTGTCCCGCCGCGTGGAAGCGCTCCAGCTCCTCGCGCGTGGGCCAGGAGCGGTAGGGGAAGCGGGCGCGGCTCACGTCGATGGCGAGCGAGGGGGGCGTCCGGCCCTGCTCGAGCGCCTCCAGGTGCCGCGCGAGCAGCGGCACCCCCGCCGCGGTCGCCTTCACCGTCAGCGCCAGGTGGGACTCCGCGCCGGTGCGCGTGAAGGCGGACTGGCCATGCACGTCCCCCGCGTCGATGCGCGCGGTGGTGCGGTGGAGCGTCGTCCCAATCTCCGGCACGCCGTGGAGCATGGCCTGGAAGATGGAGTCCACGCCGCGGAAGTCCGGCAGCAGCGACGGGTGGAGGTTCAGGCAGCCGTGGCGCGGCAGGCCCAGCAGCGGCTCGCGGAGGATCTGATCGCACATGCTGGTGACGAAGAGGTCCACCTGCTGCGCTCGCAGCGCCTCGACGGTCTCCTCCCCGGAGAAGTCGTCGCTGACCCTCAGCGGGATGCCGTAGGCGCGCGAGAGCTGCTGGAAGCTCATCAGCCCGCCGCGAGGGGCGCCGAAGGGCAGCGAGCCCCCGAGCCCCGCGAGGACGTTGTAGCCGGTGAAGCGCGCGCCGAACTGCCGCAGGAAGACGGGCAGGACCTGCGCCGGGGTGTAGCGCTTCTTCTGGAAGCGCAGGCCCCCGGCGGACAGCAGGATGCTCGTGGGCACGAGCCCCCCGCGCCGCACCAGGGTGTTGGCGAAGGCGAGGGACATGATGGACGGGATGCAGCCGTAGGCGAAGCGGATCACGGTCACGCCGCCTTGTGGGAGGGGGGCTGGTCGCCTTCGTCGGACGTGGAGACGCGGAAGCGGCGCCGCTCCTGGGGCTGCTTCTCGCTCAGCAGCAGCGGCAGCAGCGGGTTGATGAGCGGCCGCAGCCAGGGGGACTGCAGGCGCGCGGCCATGGTCATCCCCTCCAGGTCCGCGCCCACGGTCTGCTTGACGAAGTAGCTGGTCAACCCCAGGTCCGCCACCCGGCACCCGTGCAGGGCCGCGTGCTCCAGCTCCTTCCAGAGCAGCAGGTAGTACGCGGGGGTGCCCTCCGTGCGCGCGTAGTCCATGCCGATGAGGAAGGGGTTGTGCACCCCGCCGCCCGTGCCCGTGAGGATGAAGGCGATGAGCTCGCCCTCCTTCGTGCGCAGCGTGAGGAAGCTGCTGGTGGCGGGCATGCGCTCGGCGAGGGTCTCGAAGAAGGCGCGCGGGAAGGGGTTGCGCTTGAACTCCGAGGCGCCCTCGTGGACCTGGAGGTAGAGCGGGTAGCACGCGTCGATGAGCGGGCGGAAGTCCCGCACGCGCTCCACCTGGAACCCCAGCGCCTCCGCGTCCTTCAGCTTCTTGCGCAGGTTCTGCCGCGACTTCTTCTTCAGCCGCTGGAAGTGCTGCTCGCTGCTCATCCCGTCGAGCGTCACCATCGCCATGGGGTGGTTGGCCACCGGCTTGAAGCCCCGCTCCAGGAACCACGACTGCAGCCGCAGGTCCTCCGGCAGCCCCTCCATGAAGTCGCGCACCAGCAGCAGCGCGGAGTCCGTGCAGACCGTGTCGCAGGCCTCCAGCAGCGCCTGGGCGAAGTCGTGCTCCGACAGCTTGCGCGCGTCGTACCACCAGTGCCGCTGCGCCGTTTCGAAGGTGCCCACCATGCCCAGGCCCAGGGACAGGAAGCCCGGCATCACCCGGCGCACGCCCTTGGCCAGGGCGCCCACCCGGTCCGGCATGAGGAGGGTGAGGTCCAGGCGCTCCTCGGTGATGACGGCCAGGCCGACGACGTCCTCGCCCTGGGACATCACCAGGTAGCCGAACTTCCGCTCCGGGAACGAGTCCTCCAGGCACGACAGGAAGGCCGCGCTCTTGAAGGGGTGGCCCTGGGCCAGCTTCTCGTCCCAGAGCGCCTGGGGCACCTGCTGGATGCTGGGGACAATCCGCGTGGTGGTGGCCGTGCTCATTCCTCGCTCCCGTCGTCCAGCCGCTCGAAGTGGATGCCGTGACGGGCCAGGCCGTCGTCGTTCTCCTTCATGTCCCGGAACACGCGCTGCGAGCGCGGCAGCGGCGTGGGCGGGAACAGCTCCGCGCCGAAGCGCTTCAGCAAGGCGTCCAGCACCGGGTTCGTGTGGTGGACGGCCAGGTAGAGCCGGTCCACCACCGCGCCGATGCTCGCCTTGACGGCGTAGCTCGTCTGGCCCAGTTGCACCACGGCCTTGCCGTGGGCCTCCAGCACCTCCACGATCTTGTAGATGCTGTTGAAGTACAGCGCGCCCTCGTCCCTCATGCGGTAGTCCAGCCCCAGGTAGATGGGGTGCACCCACTCGTCGTCCTTGAGGAACAGCTCGAAGGACACCAGCTCCTCGCCCTTGAAGCACAGGAGGGCGAAGACGCGCTCGCCCATGAGCGCGGGCAGCCGGGCGAAGAAGTCCACGCTGAGCGTCTCGAAGCGGATCTTCGAGCGGTTCAGCACCTGGAGGTACAGCGGGTGCATCTGTGCGGCGTAGCGGGAGAAGTCCGCGACCTGCTCCCAGCGCAGGCCCGCCTCCTGGACGCGGGCCATGCGGTTGTTCATGAGGGAGCGGTACTTCTTGCGCAGCCGCTCCCGGTAGGTGCTCTTCCCGGGCTCGCCCAGGTAGAGGTAGGTGGTGGCGGCGCTCTCCACGAAGGAGAAGCGCGGGGACAGCACGTCCCGCACCTCCGGCAGCAGCCGGGTGGTGAGCTCCTTCATGAAGACCAGGCCCAGCTTCAGGTGCCGGGCCCGGGCCACCACCTCGTCGGAGATGGCCCGCAGCACGGCGTCACGGCGCGGCTTCGGCAGGTCCGGGCGCACGCCCAGCAGGTCCTTGCA
Source organism: Corallococcus sp. AS-1-12 (assembly GCF_020036995.1). Taxonomy (NCBI): domain Bacteria; kingdom Pseudomonadati; phylum Myxococcota; class Myxococcia; order Myxococcales; family Myxococcaceae; genus Corallococcus; species Corallococcus sp. AS-1-12. The sequence goes on from NZ_JAIQDD010000020.1 coordinate 143,443, forward strand.
GATGGCGATGGGCGTCCCGATGACGAAGGCGTTGAGGAACAGGAAGCCCGGCAGGACGCGGCGCACCTGGGAGACGACCTTGTTGACGTTGTCCGGCGCGATGACCGTCAGCGACATCCGGAAGCGGAAGCACGGCACGACGGCCAGCACCTCGGACGCGCTCCGGACCTGGAGGTAGTGGAACTGCACGTCCTCCAGGCTGGCGGCCTCCGTGGCCTGGTGCAGCTCATAGGCCTGCATCACGTCCGAGGTCGGGAAGCAGGTGTTCCAGGCCTCCCGGCCGATGTCCTGGATGGAGGAGACCCAGCGGAATTCGAGCGGCCCTGGAGGGGCGTGGGGCGCGGGGGCGCTCCCGATGGCGGTGGCGGACGCGGTCATGACGTGTCGTGCGAAGGAGGGACGGAAGAGAAGAAGGGGAGGCGGCTCAGGCGGCCAGCGCGCCCGGGGTCCGGGAGGCCTGGGACGCGCCCTCCTGGAACACGGCGCGGAAGCGCAGGAGCCACAGCGAGCCGAGCACGGGGTGCAGGAGCAGGGGCAGCGCGCCCGTCAGGGGCAGGCCTTCCATCAGCGCCAGGGCGGGGACGAACAGCGCCACGCAGGCCAGCCGCGCGCACTCCATCCGCCAGGCCCAGGGGCGCGAATCCATCAGCACGCCCAGGGTCCAGGTGCTGACGAGCACCAGCCCCAGCGCCAGGACGCGCGCGGCCACGCCCAGCGTGTCCAGGTACCACGCCACCAGGAGGATGCCGGTGGCGAGCACCAGGAACTGCGCGAAGCAGTAGGCGGCCACGGGCCAGGGCAGCCTGGGGTCGTACTTCTGGAACGTGGCGGACGGCCCGTCGTCCGCGTGGCGGAAGCGGTCCGCGCGCAGGGAAGGGGGCGTCCAGCCCGGACCGCGCACGACGCACAGCAGCTTGTCGGACACCCGCTCGCAGGCGGCGGCCTTCTGGAAGAGCTCGCCGAAGTAGTGGAAGTGCGCGGTGAAGGGGTTCCACGAGCGCAGGCCCGCGCGCAGCCCATAGACGGGAGGGTGCTCCGGCAGCTCCGGCTGGTAGGTGCCGAAGAGCAGGTCCCACACGACCAGGATGTTGCCGTAGTTCTTGTCGATGTACGGCGTGTTGCGGCTGTGGTGGACGCGGTGCTGGGACGGGGTGACGAGCACCTTCTCCAGGAAGCCCAGCGGCGGCACGTAGGTGTTGTGGATGGCGTACTGGAAGACGAGCTGGAGGCTGGTGATGCCCAGGAAGACCTCCGGCGAGATGCCCAGCAGCGCCATGGGCACGAAGAAGGGCCACGTGGTCAGCTCGCCCAGGGCGCTCTGGCGCACCGCCAGGCCGAAGTTCATGTCCTCGCCCGAGTGGTGGACGACGTGGATGCCCCACATCCACGCCATGGTGTGATGCAGGCGGTGCGCCCAGTAGTAGAAGAAGTCGTAGGACAGGAACGCCAGCACCCACGTCCACGCGGAGTCGTTGGGCAGCGCGAAGAGCGCGTGGTGCCGGTGCACGTAGCCGTAGAAGACGAACGTGGCCCCGGCGATGACGACGCTGCCCAGGACGGTGAGCAGGCTCATCGTCACGTTGGTGATGAGGTCGTTGAGCCGGTACGCCGGCCGCCGCCGCAACACCCCCACCCCCAGCTCCAGGAGGATGGGGGTGAAGAACACCGGCAGCCCGTAGAGGAGCTGTTCCTTGAGGTCCATGGGCGCGAGTCCTGGGAGGGGGGCGTGCGTCAGGTGCCGGTGGGAGACAGGGCCGGGTCCTGCTGCTGGAGGCCCAGCTTGCGGCTGCAGCGGTCCAGGGTGTCCAGGAAGCGCTCCAGGTCCGCCTGCCGCAGGTTGGCGCTGACGTTGATGCGCAGCCGCGTCCGGTTCTTGCTCACCGCGGGGTAGCCCACCGGGTTGACGTAGATGCCCTCCTCGTGGAGCAGCCGCGTCAGCTCGAAGGTCTTCTCGTAGGCGGGCATCAGCACGGGGATGATGGGGGACTCGCTGTTCATGCAGTCCAGGCCCATGGCGCGGATGCCGGTCCGCAGGACGTTCTCGTTGTGGTGCAGCCGCTGCTGCAGCTCGGGCTCCTCCTGGAGGATGCGGATGCCCTCCAGCAGGCCCGCGGCGACGGGGGGCGGCAGCGAGGCGGAGAAGATGTAGCCGTTGGAGCCGAAGCGCAGCAGGTCGATGGTGGCCTTCGCGCCGGCGGCGAACCCGCCGATGCCCGGCAGGCCCTTGCTGAGGCTGCCGGTGAGCACGTCCACGCCGTGCTGGAGGGCGAAGTGCGCCGGGGTGCCCCGGCCGTTGGGGCCCATGGCCGCGGTGGCGTGCGCGTCATCCACGAGCACGAAGGCGTTGTAGGACTCCGCCAGCGCCACGATGCCCGGAAGGTCCGCCACGTCGCCGTCCATGCTGAAGACGCCGTCGGTGATGATGAACTTGCGCTGCTCGAAGGGCAGCTTCTTCAGCATGCCTTCGATGCTGCGCAGGCTCTTGTGCCGGAAGGTGCGCACGTCCGCGCCCGACAGCTTCAGCCCGTCGATGATGGACTGGTGGTTGAGCATGTCCGACAGCACGACGTCGCCCTCGCCGCACAGCGCGGACAGCACGGACAGGTTCGCCGCGTAGCCGCTGCTGTAGGTGACGCAGTCCTCGAAGCCGAGGAACTCCGCCAGCGCGCGCTCCAGCTCCAGGTGCAGCTCGCAGGTGCCGTTGAGCAGCCGCACGCCGCTGACCGTCGTGCCGTAGCGCTTGAGGGCCGCCTCCGCCGCGGCCACCACGCGCGGGTGCCCGTTCAGGCCGGAGTAGTTGTAGGAGCCGAAGTGGAGGACCTCCCGGCGTCCGCGCGAGGCCGCCTCCCGGCGGGTCGGGCTGAGGCTGACGCTCGCCTCGCGGCCCGGGATGCCGTGGAACACGCGGCCGATGACGTCACAGTGGTGGTTGTCCACGTAGTAGTGGACCGCCTTCTGGACCTCCTGGAGCCGGGCGGAGCCCACGGTGAGGTCACGGTTCTTCACGACACGGGGAGGGGCGGCGATGTCCATGGATGTTGCTTCCCGGGCCACGGCGCATGGGTCCCCTGCCTTCGGGCGCTCCCCTCCCGTTGCGCGCCGTGCGGCGAGCGCCACGGGCGGTGGGAAGCGAGGCCTCGACGGCGGTCCGGGTACGGGGAGCCGCTGCGCGTGGACGCTTCAAACGCAGGTGTGAGTGCGGGGGTGTACCGGATGGCCACGCCGCCGAGCCCCGGGTCGGGTGCTCGCCGCAGTCCCCCACCGTGGCGACTTCCAGTTATACAATGATAACCAGATTGTCAAAGGCTGGATGTTTATTTTGTTTTTACTGGAATTGACCCGGATGTATCGGGGTGCGCCCCTAGTTGAGGTACGTCTTCGGCGGGGGGCGCCTGCTGGCGGGGGGGGGAGGCGCCGGGCGGGACTGGCGCCACCGGCCGATGACGTCCATCAACCCGTCGAACGTGTCTCGCAGGGCCCAGGCCCGGTCCTCCACGTCCTTCAGGGCCTCGCAGCGCAGGAGGCCGTCGCGCAGCGCGCGCTGGACGCCGGGGCAGTCGTCGCGCTCGTCGATGAGCTGCTCGGCGGTGTGCGCGTAGAGGCGGTAGCAGCCCTCCACGTCGCCCCGGTTGTAGGCGGGGGCGCCCACGTTGATGGCCTGGCCCAGCAGCGAGGCCACGGACTCCACGGCCGGCGTCGCGCAGCCCTCCAGCAGGCCCACGGGATGCTGCGGCACCTGTCGCACGCGCATGGCTCGCTGCCGGGGCGCGTCCAGCGCGGACAGCGGGCGGGGCGGGCCGGGCGTCTTGAGGAGGGGCGCGATGTAGCGCACCGGGATGACCAGCCCCAGCGCGCGGCCGTTGGCGAGCGCCGCGGTGGCCAGCCCCACCACCTGCCCGCGCGCGTCCAGCACCGGCGAGCCGGACGCGGCCTCGGGCAGCGTGCGGGACAGCTCCAGCAGGGTGAGCCATTCGCCCAGCACCTGCACCGCGCGGACCTCCAGCAGGCGCGGTTCGGGGGCGCGGTCCGCGTGGGCCTGGATGACGTGCAGGGACTCGCCCTCCGAGGGCAGCGTGGCGGGGCCCAGCGGGAGGGGGGGCACCAGGTCCGGGACGGAGAGGCACAGGAGGGCCAGGTCGCGGCGCTCGTCCACGGCCGCCACCTGCACCACCGGGGAGCGCAGGCCGTCCGGCAGCACGGCGGTGATGGCGCGGGCGCTGGCCACCGCGTGGAGGCTGGTGACGACGTGGCCTTCGGGGGAGATGACGAAGCCCGTGGCGGTGTGACCGCCCAGGTCCAGCAACACCAGGGAGGCACTCGTGCGCCGAAGGGCCTCTTCGGCCCGCGCACGGCGTACCTGGACGTCATCGGACATGGCCACCCCCGTTCGGCCGGCATTCCCACCGGGATGCGTTGGATGTGACCGGCCGCATCACGTTGTATCAGCCTGCCCGCTCCCCACCCAACCCACCCGGGCGGTGCGATGTTGGCCGTCATGTTGTGATTGGCGCGCGACTGTCCGGTCGTTAAACCTCCGGCCGGCATGCACAAGACCCACCTCGTCGGCGCCCGCACCCACAACCTCAAGGATCTGTCCGTCGACCTCTCCGAAGGGGAGTTCGTCTGCGTCACCGGCGTGTCCGGGGGCGGCAAATCGAGCCTCGCGCTGGACACGCTCTACGCGGAGGGGCAGCGCCGGTTCGTGGAGAGCTTCAGCCCGTACGCCCGGCAGTTCCTCGAGCGGCTGGAGCGGCCGCCCATGGACGCGCTGGAGCCGGTGGCCGCGGGCGTCGCGGTGGACCGCCGCGCGCCGGTGAAGAGCTCGCGCAGCACGGTGGCCACGCTGGCGGACGTGGAGCCGTACCTGTCCGCGCTCTTCACCCGCGAGGCGATGCCGGTGTGTCCGGACTGCGGCCTGGAGGCGGTGCGCACCGACGCGCGCGTGGCCGCGCAAACCGCCCTCCGCGAGCACCCGGACGCGCAGGGCGTCTTCACCTACCCGGTGCGCATCCCGGACACGGCCGCCTTCATCGACGCGCGGGCCCGGCTGCTGAAGGACGGCTACCACCGGCTGATGGTGCAGGGCGAGGTGAAGGAGCTGGAGACGCTCAAGCCGGGCGAGGCCACCGACCCCGCGGGCGTGGCGCAGGTGGTGGTGGACCGGGTGAAGCTGACGGACGCGAACCTGTCCCGCGTCACGCAGGCGCTGGAGGACGCGTGGGCGCGCGCGGACGGCGAGGCGCTCCTCTTCCTGCCGGAGACCGCGCCCCAGAAGCTGCGCCGGGGGCTGGTGTGTCCGAAGTGCGCGCGGGAGTTCGAGCTCGCGAGGCCGGGCCTCTTCAGCTACCAGAGCCCGGTGGGCGCGTGCGCGCCGTGCCGCGGCTTCGGGCGCACCATCGGCATCGACTGGGGGAAGGTGATCCCCAACCCGGGCTTGAGCCTGGCGCAGGGGGCCATCCGCCCGTGGTCCAGCCAGTCCACGAGCTGGGAGCGGGAGATGCTCCAGCGCTACTGCAAGCAGAAGGGCATCCCCTTCGACAAGCCGTGGGAGAAGCTCACCGCGGCCCAGCGCGAGGCGGTGCTCCAGGGCGAGGGTGACTACGACGGCGGCCGCGTCTACCCGGGCGTGCGCGCGTGGTTCCGGTGGATGGAGGGCCGCACGTACAAGATGCACGTGCGCGTGCTGCTGGCCCGCTACCGCGCGTACACGCTCTGCGAGAGCTGTCACGGCGCGCGCCTCAACGAGCAGGCCCGCGCGTGGCGCGTGGGCGGCCTGGACCTGCCGGCGTGGCACGGGCTGGAGCTGACGGACGCGCTGGCGCGGCTGGACGGGCTGAAGACGCTGACGGGGCAGGGGGACCTGGCGCGGCGGGAGCTGTCCGCGCGCCTGCGCTATCTCCAGCGCGTGGGCCTGGGCTACCTCACGCTGGACCGGCCCGCGCGCACGCTGTCCGGCGGCGAGGCGCAGCGCGTGTCGCTGACCGCGGCGCTGGGCACGTCGCTGACGGGCGCGCTGTTCGTGCTGGACGAGCCCACCGTGGGCCTGCACCCGGGGGACGTGCCGCCGCTCACGGAGGCCATCGCGGAGCTGGCGGACCGGGGCAACATCGCGCTGGTCATCGAGCATGATCCGCTGATCATCCGCTCCGCGCACCGCGTGCTGGAGCTGGGCCCGGGCGCGGGACGCCATGGCGGCACGCTGTGCTTTGACGGCACCCCGGAGGCGCTGGCGAAGCGGCAGGACCTGCCCACCGGCCGCATGCTGTCCGGGGGCGCGGAGGCGCCGCGCACGCCGCGCACCCGCACGGGCGAAATCGTCATCCGCGAGGCGCGCGAGCACAACCTGAAGGACGTGTCCGTGCGCGTGCCGCTGGGCGTGCTGTGCGCCATCACCGGCCCCAGCGGCTCCGGCAAGAGCACGCTGATGGACGAGGTGCTCTACCGGCACCTGGCGCGCGGGCTGGGCGTGAAGGACGTGGAGGCCCCCGGTGACGTGGCGGCGGTGGAGGGTGGGGCGCAGGTGGAGGCCATCACCTTCGTGGACCAGTCCCCGCTGGGGCGCACGTCGCGCGGCAACGCGGCCACGTACACCAAGGCGTGGGACCGGCTGCGCGAGCGCTTCGCCTCGGAGCCGGACGCGGAGGCGCGGGGCCTGACGTCCGCGCACTTCTCCTTCAACGTGGACAAGGGCCGCTGCGAGGCCTGCTCCGGTGAAGGCTACGAGACGGTGGAGATGCAGTTCCTCGCGGACGTGGCCCTCCTGTGCGCGGTGTGCCGGGGCCGGCGCTTCAAGGAGGAGGTGCTCGCCGTGCGCCACCAGGGCTTCAGCGTGGCGCAGGTGCTGGAGATGACGGTGGACGAGGTGCTCCAGCACTTCGGTGACGACTCCGCGCTCAAGCGCACGCTGGGGCCGGCGCAGCGGCTGGGCCTGGGCTACCTGCCCCTGGGCCAGCCCCTGTCCACGCTGTCCGGCGGCGAGGCGCAGCGGCTGAAGCTGGCGCGCGCCCTGGCGAGCGACGCGAAGGGCACGCTGTTCCTCATCGACGAGCCGAGCGCGGGCCTCCACGCGGAGGACGTGCGCCACGTGATGGCGTCCCTGCACGCGCTGGTGGACCGGGGCGCGAGCGTGCTCGTGGTGGACCACGACGTGTCGGTGATGAAGGGCTCGGATTGGATCATCGACCTGGGGCCCAAGGGCGGCCGGGACGGTGGCCGGCTGGTGGCGGAGGGCACGCCCGCGGACGTGGCGAAGGTGAAGGGCAGCGCCACCGCCGCCGCGCTGAGGGGCGAGGGCAAGCCGCTGGCGAAGGCGGTGAAGCTGCGCCGCCCGGGGAAGGAGGCGCCGCCCGCCATCGAGGTGGAGCACGCGCGCGAGCACAACCTCCAGGACGTGTCCTGCCGCATCCCCCTGGGGAAGATGACGGTGGTGACGGGGCCCAGCGGCTCCGGCAAGAGCTCGCTGGTGTTCGACGTCGTCTTCGCGGAAGGCCAGCGCCGCTTCCTGGAGACGCTGACGCCGTACGCGCGGCAGTTCCTGCCCACGCTGCCGCGCCCGGACGTGGAGCGCATCAGCAGCATCCCGCCCACCGTGGCGCTGGAGCAGCGCACGTCGCGCGCGGGGTCCACCAGCACCGTCGCCACCGTCACGGAGGTGGCCCACTACCTGCGGCTCATGTACGCGAAGATTGGCGAGCCGCACTGCCCGCATGACGACACGCCCATCGGCGCCACCACGCCGGCCGCGCTCTATGCGCAGGTGCTGGCGACGAAGGGCGACGGGCAGGTGCTGGCGCCCGCGGTGCGCGCGCGCAAGGGCACGTACCTGGACGTCTTCACCGCGGCGGCTCGCGCGGGCATCACCCAGGCCATCGTCGACGGGGCGCTGGCGTCCACGGACAACCCGCCGCGGCTGGCGAAGACGAAGGAGCACGACATCGACCTCGTGATGTACGAGGGCAGGCTCGCGAAGCTGCCGCGCGAGGTGTTCGACGCGTCGCTCAACTGGGGCAAGGGCGCGGTGAAGCTGCGCGCGGGCAAGGCGGAGACGCTCCTGTCCAGCGAGCGCACGTGCCCGAAGTGCGGCACCGCCGTGCCGGAGCTGGATCCGCGCTGGTTCTCCTTCAACACGAAGCAGGGCCGCTGCGAGTCGTGCGAGGGCACCGGCGTGCAGGGCGGCGCCGCCGCGATGGCCGAGGGCGAGACGGCCCCGTGCCGCACGTGCGCGGGCACCCGCCTGTCCCCGGTGCCGCGCGCGGTGCGGCTGGAGGGCGCGCGCTACCACGAGGTGGTGCAGGCGTCCGTGACGGCCACGCTCGCGCGCGTGCGCACCTGGAAGCTCAAGGGCGACCGGGCGCTCTTGGGGGAGACGGCGCGGCAGGAGATGCTGCGGCGGCTGGAGTTCCTGGAGCGCGTGGGCCTGGGCTACCTGTCCCTGGACCGCAACGCCGCCACGCTGTCCGGCGGCGAGATGCAGCGCTTGCGGTTGTCCGCGCAGTTGGGCGCGGGGCTCACCGGCGCGATGTACGTGCTGGACGAGCCCACCATCGGCCTGCACCCGCGCGACACGCACCGGTTGCTCGACAACCTTCGCGCGCTGGTGGAGACGGGCTCCACGGTGCTGGTGGTGGAGCATGACTCGGACACCATCCGCGCCGCGGACCACCTGCTGGACCTGGGGCCCACGGGCGGCCGGGGCGGCGGCCACATCCTGGCGGAGGGCACGCCGGACGTGGTGCTGGAGTCGGACTCGCCCACCGCGCAGGCGCTGCGGGCCGCGCAGGTGCGGCCTCCGTCCGGCCGGGGGGAGCCGAAGGCCTGGGTGGAGCTGAAGGGCGCTCGCGCGAACAACCTCCAGCGCGTGGACCTCAAGCTGCCGGTGGGGCGGCTCAACGTCGTCTCCGGCGTGTCGGGCTCCGGCAAGAGCACGCTCATCCGGCAGGTGCTGTACCCGGCGCTGCGCGACAAGCTGGGGCTCGTCACGGCGAAGGCCGGCGCGTTCGACGCGCTCAAGGGCACGGAGTCCATCAAGCGGGTGCTGTCGGTGGACCAGTCGCCCATCGGGCGCACGCCGCGCTCGGTGCCGGCGACGTTCCTGGGCATCTGGGACGAGCTGCGCCGCGTGTTCGCGGCCACGCCGGAGGCGAAGATCCGCGGCTTCGGGCCCGCGCGCTTCTCCTTCAACACGGCGAGCGGCGGGCGCTGCAAGGTGTGCGAAGGGCAGGGCGCCATCTCCCATGAGATGTCCTTCCTGCCGGACGTCGTCACGCCGTGCGAGGCCTGCAACGGGGCGCGCTTCGACGCCGCCACGCTGGAGGTGCGCTACCACGGGCTCACCGTGGGCGACGTGCTGCGCCTGTCCGCGGACGAGGCCAAGGACGTCTTCCGCGCGCTGCCCAAGGTCGCCGCGCCGCTGGAGTGCCTGGCGGACCTGGGCGTGGGCTACCTGCAACTGGGGCAGGGCTCCAACACGCTGTCCGGCGGTGAGGCGCAGCGGCTCAAGCTGGCCGCGGAGCTGACGGCCACCTCCCGCCACGAGCCCACGCTGTACGTGCTGGACGAGCCCACCACCGGCCTGCACCTGGGCGACGTGGAGAAGCTGATCACCTTCCTGGGCCGGCTGGTGGACCGGGGCGACACGCTGGTCGTCATCGAGCACCACCCGTCCGTCATCGCCGCGGCGGACCACGTGGTGGAGCTGGGGCCGGAGGGCGGCGAGGGCGGAGGCCGCATCGTGGGCGAAGGCACGCCGCGCGAGGTGGCGAAGCTCAAGACGCCCACGGGGCGCGTGCTCAAGTCGGTTTTTTCCACTGAAGAACCCCGGGCGCGCGCCGCCTCACGCGGACGGTGAAACGATGCGGCCCTTCCGGCATCCTGCACGCGCCATGAGAACCTCCCTGCTGTGCACCGTCGCGACGGTGCTCTCCCTCTCCACGGCGGCCTCCGCCGCGGACAAGACCGAGAAGAAAGCCATGTCCTTCCACCAGCTCTCCGCCAACCGGCTCGACGGAAAGCCCGAGAAGCTGTCGGACTTCCAGGGCAAGGTCGCCCTCGTCGTGAACACCGCGTCCGAGTGCGGCTACACGCCGCAGTACAAGGGCCTCCAGGCGCTCTACGACAGCTACAAGGACAAGGGCGTGGTCGTCCTGGGCTTCCCGTCCAACGACTTCGGCGGGCAGGAGCCGGGCACCTCCGAGCAGATCGCGAAGTTCTGCGAGCTGCGCTTCAAGGTCTCCTTCCCCATGTTCGAGAAGGTGAAGACCAAAGGCGAGGGCCAGTCCCCCGTCTACGCGTTCCTCGCCAGGGACCACGGCGAGCCCAAGTGGAACTTCCACAAGTACGTGGTGGGCAAGGACGGCCAGGTGAAGGCCGCCTTCCCCAGCAGCGTGACGCCGGACAGCCCGGAGCTGAAGGCCGCCATCGACAAGGCGCTCGCGGAGAAGTGACCCCGGCGCGGGAGCGCGCGCATCCGGCGATGCGCGCGCCCCGGGCTCACCGTCGGGTCCATGACGGTGGCGTCACCCCCGGGCCCTGCTCGGCGGTGGGGCAGGACGTGCGCAGCTTGCGGGCCGGCCCATGGCTCCGGCTCCTTCCCCCATCCGCGCGGTGACCGTGGTGCTGCTCGCGGCGCTGTGCGGTGGATGCGCGTCGCTGGAGCCCCAGCGCTCGGAGCTGGCCACGCGGGTGGGACGCTCCGACCTGTCCGTGGCGGTCATGCGCACGCGGGTGCGCGACCTGGCCCGGCGCTTCTCGGGACTCATCGAGGCCATGGCGGACGACCTGGCCGCGCGCTCCGGTTCACCGCCGGTGGCGTCGGCCATGCTGCGCTTCAAGGCCAACGCGGTGCCCGCCGTGCAGAGCGCGCTCCTCCAGCCGGACCCCATGGCCGCCCTCATCGACACCTGGGCGCTGCTGGCCCAACTCGAGGACTCGCTGCCGCGCGCCGCGGTGGGCGCATCTCCGGAGCTGCTGGCGCAAGCCCATGACTCGCTGGTGGCGCTGGAGTCCGAGGTGGAGGCCGAGTGGCGCGTGGTGACAGGCCGCGAGGACGTGACCGCCGCCCGCGACCAGGTGCACGCCTGGGCCGGGGAGCACCCGCTGACCGGGCCGCTCGTCACGCGCGTGTCCACCACGGCCCTGCTGGCCTCCCTCACGGACGTGACGGGCGGGGGCCTGCGCTCCACGGCCGCGGGCCTCGTCGAGGACACGCGCGACCTCACCGCGCGCGTGGACCTCTACGCGACCAGCCTGCCCCGGCAGGCGCGCTGGCAGGCGGAGCTGGTCGCCACGGATGCCCTGCATGCTCCCTCCGTCCAGGCCGCGGTGGCGGAGCTGGGGCGCACGGTGGACCTGCTGGACAGGGTGGGCGCGGTGGCCGCGGACACGCCCGCGCTCATCGAACGTGAGCGCCGCGCGGTGCTGGCGGCCTTGCGCTCCGAACGCCTGGGCCTCCAGGAGTTCGTCACCGGTGAGCGGCAGGCGGTGCTCGCGGACGTGGGCCGGGAGCGGCAGGCGGTGGTGGACGCGCTGCACGCCGAGCGCGTGGCCACGCTCCAGCAGTTGGACGGCCTTGCGCGCGGCTGGGTGGACCACGCGTTCGACCGGCTGGGCCCGCTGGTGGACCGCGTGTTCCTCTGGCTCACGCTGCTGGTGGTGCTGCTGGGCGCGGGAGGCCTGCTGGGGGGCCTGCTGCTCACGCGGGCGTGGCGGCGCGCGCGCTGAAGGCGCCTACTTCTTCTCCTCCAGCTTGGGCGGGAACTTCTCCAGCATCTTGTTCACGCCTTTTTCAATCTTCTCGCCGTTGGCCTGGGCGCTCGGGCTGTCTCCCAGGTTCGCCTGGGCCGTGCCGCGCCAGACGAGCTTCTTCTCCTTCGCGTCCACCACGTCGAGGATGAGCGTGCCCACGTCGTACTGGCGCACGTACGTCTGCGAGGGCCCGTAGTACGAACCCCAGAAGGGGTCCCACGGGTAGCCCCAGTAGTTGTCCACCGTCTCCGCGGACAGCCGCGTGTCGATGGCGCCCTGCCAGCCGATGAGGAAGTCCGGGTTCTCGCTCGCATCCACCTTCTGGTAGCCGCGGGACTGGAGGTCGCGGTCCACCGCCCCCGTCACCTGGGCGCTGGTGATGTCGTTGTTGATGCGCGAGTCGTTCCCCTGCTGGGGATGTGACAGCCACGCATAGGTGTGGAAGTCGTTGATTCGCTGGGCGGCGGCGGGGTCGTAGTTGGTGCCGACATCGACGCCCGCGCAGGACGCGAGCCCCAGGCCCACGAGCACGGGAAGAACACGGGACAGCAGACGCATGGCGGACTCCGGAAGGAGGGGCGTCCCTTGGGGAAGGGACACGGTCAACGCCACGACGTTGGGTATGGCCCCCGGGGATGACCGCCCGTGCCCGCCCGTCCGCCTCCGACTCGCGGGAGGGGCGGCCTCAGTCGCCGCGCGATTCCTTCGGTCCCCTGGCCTTCAGCCCCTTCAGGCTCTCCGAGCGGGCCATGAGCACGGCCAGCCGGGCGCGCTTCTCCGGGGACAGGTCCTTGGCGAGCGCCTGGTACAGCTCCCGGTCCAGCGCGGCGATCTGCGCGCGGGCGTCGAAGACCTTCTGCGCCGCCGCGTCCACCTGACCCAGCGCCGCGCTGTCCCCCCGCGACGCCAGGTGGAGGATGCGCGCCGAGTCCCGCACCTGCTCACGCAGCGGGCGGCGCCGGTCCTCGAAGCGGCGCAGCGTCTCATCCATCTTCAGGGCCTGCGCGCTGTCCAGCTCCAGCGTGTCCGCCAGCTCCAGCACCTGCCGCAGCCGGTGCCGCTGCTCGGCCCGGGCCATGCGGTCGGCGTCGCGCGCCCCTGGCTCCCGGGGCCCGGGCTGCGCCAGCGCCAGCATGGGCAGCGCGAACACGAGCCCCCAGGTCATCCGCTTCATCGTCTTCACAGTGTCTCTCCCAGGTCGAAGTCCCCGTCCAGGTCGGGGTCGTCCCACGACAGGTCCTCGTCCAGGCCGTACCCCGAGCCTTCGTCCTCCAGCGGCTCCAACCCGGCCCACGCCTCGAAGGCGGCAAGCGTCTCCGGGTCCACGTCGTCGCGGGCGCTCACGGACGGCTGCGCGGCGGCCGGCGTCTTCACCGGGTGGGGTGCCTTGAGCCGCTCCAGCGCGGAGGGCCCCAGCATCAGCGCCACCACTGCCGCCACGGCCGCGAGCGACCCCAGCGCCCGGCGGCCCATGCCCCGGCGCGTCTGCTCCCGGCGCCAGGCCGCCAGGGTCCTGGCCCCCAGGCCCTCCTGCGCGCGCACCTCCACGGGCGTCTGGGGCGGCAGCGCCACCAGGCCCAGCAGCTCGCGAGCGGAGGCCACCTCCGCCTGACAGGCCGCGCAGGACTCCAGGTGGGCCTGGAAGCGCGCGGCCTCCTCGCCCTCCAGCGCCTCCGCGGCGTGGAGGCTCGCCTGCTCCTCGTATTCCACGCACGCACCCATCACCGCGTCTCCCCGGCCACGTCGGCCTTCAAGCGTTTCACCGCGTGGTGGAACTGCACCTTCGCGTTGTTCTCCGTGATGCCCAGCGTCTCGGCGATGTCCTTGAACGGCAGCCCGCCGTCCACCCGCAGCGTCAGCACCTCGCGCTGACGGCGGGGCAGGGCCAGCACCGCCTGGCGCACCCGTTGGCCCTGCTGGGTGCGCTCCAGCGACGCGTCCGCGCCCTCGCTCATGTCCGCCGCCACGTCATCCGTCACCGGCTCCACCAGCACCGGCCGCCACCGCAGCCCCTGGCGCGCGTGGTTCTTCGCCAGGTTGAGCGCCACCCGCACCAGCCACGAGCGGAACGGCGTGGGCGTGGCGGGCGTGAAGCGCGCGAACACCCGCCGCGACGCCTCCAGGGCCCGGAGGAACGCCTGCTGCGTCAGGTCCGCCGCGTCCTCCGCGCTCACGGTGTAGCGGCGCATCAGCGAGAAGACGAGGCCCCGGTGCCGTTCGAAGAGCTGGCCGAACGCCGTCGCGTCCCCCGCGAGGAAGGCCCCGCACAGGGCCTCGTCCGAGAGAGCGCTCACGGCCCCACCGGGCCGCACCAGTCCTAGGACCCGTCCGCTCACAGGGGCTTGAACCCTCCAGGGGCCGGAAGGTTATTTTCCGGCCCGTTTTTCGCCCCCAGGGATGTGCGCGGGACGTCCGGTACCGGGCAGGCGGGCGGGCGCGAGGCCTCAGGCGGAGGCGGTGTCGCCGCCCGGGGTGGGGTGGGCCTGGAGGTACTTCAGCACGTCGTCCAGGTGGCGGTAGACGCGCACCTCGTGGTGGATGACGTGCTCGACGACGCCGTCCGCGCCGATGATGAAGGTGACGCGCCGGTCGATGTTGAGGACCGGCCACAGCACGCCCCAGGCGCGGCTGATCCGCCGCTCCTCGTCTCCCAGGAGGGCGAAGTGGATGCCCTCCTGCTCCGCGAAGTCGCACTGGGTGGTGAGCGTGTCCACGGAGACGCCGACGAGCTCGGCGCCCAGGGCGCGGATCCGCTCGTGGTTGTCCCTGAAGGCGCGGTTCTCGATGGTGCAGCCCACGGTGAAGGCGCGAGGGAAGAAGAAGAGCACGACGCGCCGGCCTCGCAGCTCCGACAGGCGCACGGTCTGACCGTGGCAGTCGGTCGCGGCGAAGTCCGGTGCGGGTTCTCCGACGGCAATCATTCGATGCGCGCTCCATCCCGAGACGGCGGGGGCCGCCCTTCCCCTACCACGTTTTCCCCGCCATCCCATGCCGCGCCGCGCCGGGTGTCCGCTCCCCGGAGAATCTGGCTAAGGTGACCCATCGTGTCGCCTGCCTCGACGGACCCTGTCCCCCCCGCATTTCTCGATGCCCTGGCCCGTGCCCTGGGGGTGACCCGGGTCGCCCGGGTGACCGGCCTGGACCGCACCGGCGTGGAGGTGGCCTGCGCGGTGCGTCCAGGTGGGCACGTGCTCCAGGTCTGTAATGGCAAGGGGTTGACGTTCGAGGCCGCGGCCCGGGGCGCCCTCTTCGAGACCGCGGAGCTGTGGGCGGCGGAGACGGTGCGGCCGGAGCGGCTGCGCTGGGGCTCCCGGACGGAGCTGGAGCGGGAGGGCGACACGGTCTGGGGCGTGGAGGCGCTCGGGTCGGCGGGCGCGGTGGTGGCGCCGAGGCTCGCGGGGCCGGCGGTGCGGCTGGCGTGGTGCGAGGCGCGGACGCTGGACGGGGGCGAGCGGGTCTGGGTGCCGGCGCAGGGGGTGTACTGCCCGCCTTCGGGGACGGTGGAGCTGGGGCCGGTGTCGGTGGCGTGGACGACGAATGGCTCCGGCGCGCATCCGGAGTCGGAGCCGGCGCTGCTGCACGCGCTGCTGGAGGCCACGGAGCGGGATCAGCTCTCGAGGGCGCTGCCGGAGGGGTGGTCGGAGGAGGGCGTGGTGGGGCGGATGCTGCGGCCGGAGGCCCTGGAGGACGGGGCGCCGCGCACGGCCGCGTTGAGGGACGCGCTGGGGGCCCAGGGGTTCCGGGCGTACCTCTTCGATGTGACGCCCGCGCCCCGGACGCGGAGGAGGGTGGGGCTGCCCGTGGCGGCGGCGGTGCTGGTGGACGCGGACGAGGGACCGGTGCCGCTCACGGCGGGCTATGCGTGCGCGATGGACCGGGACGAGGCGTTGCTGAAGGCCTTGCTGGAGGCCGCGCAGTCGCGGCTGACGGACATCCACGGAGCCCGTGAGGACGTGGCGGCGGCGGACCGCGAGGCGGCGCTGGGCTTCGCGCAGGCCCTGTCGGAGGTGAGGCCCCGCCGAGCGGTGGACGCGATGCCGGACGTGGCGGACCGGCGCGCGAGGACCCACGCGGCGAAGGTGAGCACGGTGTTGTCGCTGCTGGGCGAGTCGGGATTCACAAGGGTGGCGGGAGTGGCGCTGGACGCACCGTTGCCCGGGCTGCACGTGTGGAAGGTCGTGGTGCCGGGCATGCGCGTGTCGGAGCTCCTGTGAAGCGGCGATCAGGTGTGAAGGGTGCCGGGGGCCAGGGCGTCCCGGATGACGCGAGCAAGCCCGCGCGTGCAGGGGCGCGCGTGAAGCGCAGCGGCACCGGGCCCGTGGAGCCAGGTGCCCCGGCAGCCGGGACCGACGCGGGGCGTGCGCGTGAAGGCGCCCGCGTGAAGCGCCGGCCGGACGACCTGGTGGTGTTCCTGGGACCTTCGTTGCCCGCGGCGGAGGCGCGGCGGATCGCGCCGTGCACGGTGTTGCCTCCCGCGCGGCAGGGGGACGTGTGGCGGGCGCTGTCGCTCAAGCCCCGGGCGCTGGTGCTGGTGGACGGCGTCTTCGAGGCGCAGCCGTCCGTGTGGCACCACGAGCTGCTCGCGGCGCTGGAGGCCGGAGTGGCCGTGTTCGGCGGAGGCAGCATGGGCGCGCTGCGTGCCTCCGAGCTGTCCGAGCACGGCATGGTCGGCGTGGGCCGCATCTTCGGCTGGTATCGCGACGGCGTGGCGGTGGACGACGCGGAGGTGGCGCTGCTGCACGCGGACGCCGAACACGGCTGGCGCCCCCTCACGGTGCCCCTGGTGAACGTGCGGCACGCGGCGGAGCTGGCGCGAAAGGCGCGCGTGCTGGGGCGCGCGGGGGCACAGGCCCTGGTGGACGCGGCCGCGGGCATCTTCTACCAGGAGCGCACCTGGACCCGGATCCGCGAGGCCGTGGAGCCCGCGTGGACCCGGCCCGTGCGCGACGCCTGGGACGCCTGGTTCGCGGGCGGCGTGGAGGACCTCAAGCGGCTGGACGCCATCGAGTGCGTGCGCGCGGGCGCGGAGTTCGTGAGCCGTGCGCCTCCGCCGCAACCTGGAGCGCGGCGCAATCCTTCGTCGCTGGTGCGGCGCCGGCGCCTGATGGAGGACGTGACGCGCGTGGGCTCGCGCGCCGTGGACTCCGGGCGCGTGATGGAGTTGCTGCGCGGCGCGCCGGATGCGGATGCATGGGCGCAGGCGGGCCTGCGGCGGGCGTTGCTCGCGGGCTGGGCGCGTTCGCTGGGGCTCGCCGCGACGGAGGAGGAGCTCGCCGCGGAGGAGGCCGCGTGGTGGACCGAGCGGAACGTTCGTGCCTCGCGCCGTGAGGCCTTCCTCGCCGCGAACGGGCTCGACGCGCTGGAGCTGCGCCGCCTGTGCGAAGCCCGCGCGCTGGAGCGCCTGGCCTTGCAGCACGCGTCGCGGCTCCTGCCGGATGGCCCTTCCTGGGACGAAGCCCTGGCCTCCGAGGCCCGCCTGGGAGGCCAGTGGGAGCAGGCCGCCCGCGCGCTGGCGGAAGCCGACGACACGGCCGACGAAGGCGGATAGCCGGCCCGAAGACGGGCCCCGCGCAATCCCAGACAGGGGATGCCGTCACATCCGGACAGGCTGAAAGCTGTTTCACGAACCTCGGGCTGCCTGGCGGGTTGGACGCCCGTTCAGGGGCGACCCCCCTGCTGCGTCACGAAAAAACGTGACAGCCCCGCAGGGCCAGATAGGGTCAACCCCGGAGGTTGTCCGCATTGAACACCGCTCCCTGGGTGGTTCCGCCAAGCAGGTCCGCGCCGTCGTCGGCCGGGCATGCTCGCGGATTGCGGGGAATCCGACCTCTGCGGTGGGGTGTGGCAGGGAAGTCGCCCTCGCCGGTCCTGAAACCCCGGGTGGCCGTCCCCACCTCCCAGGTTGTGTCACGGCATGAGTCAGAGGCATGAGTACACCGCTCCACCCGGACCAGCTTGAAGTCGGCCACCACGTCGGCCCTTGGCGAATCGTCGGGACGCTTGGCGCGGGAGGCTTCGGGCGGGTGTTCAAGGTGGAGCGGAGCGGGAATGTCTACGCGCTGAAGCTCGCGCTGCGTCCGGCGAACCAGCACGCCAGCGATGAAGAGGACGTCAACGGGCGGCTCGCGCGGGAGGTGGCGGCGCTGCTCGCGTGCGCGCCGCATCCCAACCTGCCGCGCGTGCACGCCGTGGATCGCTGGCCGGAGCCACCGGACGGCTACCTCTTCCACGTCACGGACTTCGTGGACGGCGAGACGTTCCACGAGTGGCGCTGGAGGGTGAAGCCCTCCGCCGCGCACCTGCTGACCGTCTACACGGAGGTCGTGCGGGTGGTGGCGGATCTCCACCGCAGGGGCGTGCATCACCGCGACCTCAAGTCGGACAACCTGCTGATCCGCCGCCTGGATGAGCGCCCCATCCTCATCGACCTGGGCACGGCGCGCATCCCGGGAGCCTCCACGCTGACCGTGGGCGTGGCGCCCGCGTCGCCGCACCTCCTGCCGCCCGAGTGCGTGACCTTCCTGCGCGAAGGCTCCTGGAAGTCCGGAGCGAACTTCGATGCGGGCATCCCGGGCGACCTGTACGCGCTGGGCGCGCTGCTCTACGAGTCCCTGACGGACGGCTACGCCTTCGACCCACGCCTTCCCTACGAACGGCTGCTGCCCGCCATCGAAACAGTGGTGCCGCGAGCGCCGAAGGACATCAACCCCAAGGTCCCCTCCAGCCTGTCGGACATCGCGATGCGGCTGCTCTCCAAGCGCCCCGAGGATCGCTACTCGGGGACGGAGACGCTGCTGCAGGCGCTCTGGGACGCCGCGAAGGACAAGCGCCACGCGGACTGGAAGGTCTCGCTGGACGTCCCCGCGGCTCCAGATGAGGCCGGGCTGGACCGGGGCGTCGTGTCGCTGTCCCAGTTCCCCGGGAGCGCTCCGCCGCCGACGGCGCAACCCCGGGAGTCAGCGCCTTGGGAACCGTCCTTGCCCGCGCAGGCCGTCGAGCCGAAGCGGCGCCGCCGCAACGGCGCGGTGCTCGCCCTGGGCGCACTCCTGCTGGGCTTCTTGATCTTCGGGCTGGCGCGGCTGACGCCGGCCCGTCCTCCACCTGTTGTCGCGCCTGTGTCTGAGAAAGGAAGTCCGTCCGTGACACCAACCCCGAGTCTTCCCGATGCCGCCGTGCTCGCGGTGGCGTCTTCCCCGGATGCGGGTGTCTCCGCTGCGGTGGAGCCGACTCCGCCCGTGTCCACCGCGGTTGCGCCTCCCTCTGTGAAGCCCCTGCGAGCGGACGGCGGTGTCATGCGGAAGATCGCTGGAGCGGCCGTTGCGGCCTGCGTGGGCGCGTCATGCGCGGGCGGCAGTGCCAACGCCCCCAGGGATCGGAGCGAACCGTGCCCTGCGGGGGCCAAGGAGGCCATGCTGGAGTTGAGGTCCGGCCACATGGCGTGGGATGGCCTCTGGCTGAAAGAGTCGCAGCGATTCGAGCTGGAAATCCGTGAAGGACCCATCCAGGGCATCGTCCATAATGCGGCGGCGAGGCGCGGTGCCTTGCCGATAGGGACGGTCGTGAAGGGCCGCGCGGTGTTCGATCCGCTGATCACCCGACTGCTCTTCACGCAGGCCATCCTACCTGACGGGAGGGTCTTCCCCATCTGCATGGAGTACTTCGACGTGGACGGCACTCAGATCGGCCATGCGGTGAACTCGCAAGGCTACAGTCCGGACACCCCCACGACCCGGTGGATCCCGAACCAGTTGTACGGTGTGGTTGGGGTCAAGCGGCTCAACATATACTACGAGCCCAGGTAGCAGGCACTTCGCCAGGTCGATGCCTACTCGTGGAGGTGGGTCATCCGCGAACGGCGGGTCCGCGTAAAGCCCCGTGATAGAAGGGAGCTTCTGTTGCCCCGGTTCGAGGAGCCCTCCCCACCGTGCCCTCCTGTCTGTTCGTCGTGCTTCCGGTTCTTCTCTGGTCGACCCATGTATTGGCGGCTCCTCCCGTCGGAAACGACGCGGTTGAGGGGACGCTCCGGATGGAAGTGGGAGCGGATGGCGTGGGGACGCGCCCCATCCACATCGGGCCAGGGGTGAGCACGACGCTCCTCTTCGATACCGACATCCAGCAGGACCAACTGAGCCTGGAGTCACGAGCCCAGTTCACACGGGTGAGCACGGGCAGTTCCGTGCTCGTGCTCGTGCCATCCAATGACTTGCAGGGGGGAGGCAGCTTGAAGCTGTCCATTCCCTTCAAGGATGCGGGCTCGGCGCTTCCCTCCAGGTTGTTTTTGACCTTGGTGGTGGGTTCAGGCGCCGTGGATCGGCAGGTGGAGATCTACCGACGGGTGCGTTCCGCGGAGTCGTACCACCAGGAAGTGCAGCAACTTCGCGCGGAGATCGAGCGCTTGCGGCAGGAGCGCGTTTCCTCGGGCGGGAGCACGCGTGAGCCGATGGGGCTTCGGGGGCTCCTGATAGGCTCGACGTCACTTCCTGGCATTGGGATCAATAGAAAATGGGAGCCCGCCAACTGCAGGCGCCCGTGTTCATTCCAGATGGACAGGGGCGCGGCGTTCACGGCAGGCCCGAGGCGAGCCGTGCAGATGGTGCTGCGAACGGCCGACAAGAAGCCGTGGACCATCGGGAGGGCCGTGCTGGTGGACCGGAGGGGAAGGGAGTGGCAATCCTTTCCGCCCTTTCAGACCGGCCCCATTGCCGCCGAGTCCGAGGCGACATTGATTCTGGAGTTCGATGTGAACAACGCGGAGCTGGAGGGCTATCAACTGATCGTCACGGATGTAGATGGCATCCGGACGGTGCATTGGAGTGGCGTCAACTTCCCCTGAGCCCGAAGCCCCGCTCAGTCCAGGAACCGGCGCTCCCATCGACGCTGGCCTTCGGTGTCTCGCCAGGGGCGGGAGTCGCCCTGGAAGTACAGCCAGGGCTCCAGGACGCGGGCCAGCTCACGGTAGGCCGGTAGCACAGGGCTCTGCGTCACGTCTCCCGCGTCGGGTTCACTTCCCAGGGTGATGACCGCACGCTCACCGGACAGTGACTGCACCGTCGTGCCAGGACTCTTGAGCCGTCCACGAAGGGCCTCCACGCCGCCCAGTTCCGTGAGCACCGGCGGCCCCAGGAAGTTCAGCCAATGGACACCGCGGATCCGGTCGCCCAGGTGCAGGGACGCGGACTCATCGGGAACATCCATTCCGGGATGGCGAAGGCGTTCGCGCTGGATCCATTGATCGACCTCCAGCAGTCCGAGCTCTGCGTTGAACGCAAGGCCCGCGTGCCCCGAGGCGAACGGGAGGTCCGCTGAGAGTTTCAGTGCCAGCTCGCGAACGGCGTCAGGCCCGTGTGATTCCAGGAACTCCGTGGGGAGCCAGAATGTGACGGTGCTCGACAGCCGCGATGCATCAGGGGACCCGGGATTCTCCCTCCACTGGCCTTCATAGATGGTAAGCGTTCACGGGGTGGTGCTCGCCTGCGGGGTCAGTGAGGCAGCGAACGGTGGGCCTCACCACGCTCGACGTGG
>NZ_JAIQDD010000021.1:0-164204 GCF_020036995.1 Corallococcus sp. AS-1-12
CACCCAAGAACTGCCGCCGTGGCGGCCGGAAGCCGACAACATCCCGAAGAGGTGACGCACAATGAAACCCCCGTTGCGCTGGGCCGAAAGAATTTCCTCTTCGTCGGCCACGAGGCCGCGGGGGAAAACCTCGCCGGCCTCTATGCCCTCGTCGCCACCTGCGAGGCCAACCAGGTCAATCCCGAGGAGTACCTGGCTGACGTGCTGCTGCGCGTGCAGACACACCCCCACTCGCGCATCGGTGAGCTGCTACCCCACGAGTGGATGCGGCGACGCGCTGCCGACCCGCCCGAGTTGCTCAAGTCGCCCCTCCAGCTCAGTCGCTAAACAGCTCGCTCCTCGCGGCGCCCGCCGAGCACGGTTGTGGTCCGTCTTCAATCCTTCCAGCACGTCACTGGCCGGACGGATACATCGAATCGTGCTGGTTGAAGGTAAAGACGCGCATGCGGGCCATCGGCGCCCGCACGCATGTGGCCCTCCGCGAAGCGATGCGAGAGGCTCTGGCCACCGTGCGCCCGCAGGACGCAACGGCCTGGTTCGCCTACTGCGGCTACCCGCCTCAACCGTCGTGATCACCGTGGTAGGCGGAAGGAACCTGGGCGCTGGATCGTCAAAGGGCCTGCGAACGCTAGACGGTATGGCAACTGGCTTGTTCCAGCAGCACTCGAAGACTTCTACAGTCCCTTCACCATTCGAAACTCTCCTCAGACTGGCTTTGGCAGATTCATCCATTCAGGAACTATCCAAAAGCGCTCGCGAGCCAGTTCCATCCGCTGCGCAACTGTGAGGCCCTGCGGGTCGACAATGAGCCGATGCCTAGCCAGCCAACCAAGAACGAGATGCCCCTCGCCGTCGTCAAATGCTTGGGCCATCGTAAGCCACCAGTTTGAAATCAATCTTACCTCTGCCGATCCCTTACCCCTATGCAGAAGAGCAATCAACTCATCTGCCCTTCTCCAATCAACAATGCAATCAGCTCCTTGGGCACGACGAAGCGCCTCGTTAATTATCGCCCCAGGCTCACCTTCCGTAACACCTGGATTCAATAGTTTTTCCAGTGCGGGCAAATCAGCAAGACCTCCTGTTTCTCCGCGTCGAATCATGTAAGCCAAGTTCGCAGCGGAGTTTGTGTCGTCATGAGATTCGGATTTAAAGTGCTTTGCGGCAATGGCGAAGTCTCCAGGGCTGTTTTCTGCGCGACCGCGTGCGTAGTGTCCCATGGCAACAAGCGTGTTCATTCGATTTCGACGCTCTGCCTCCCGAAGCCAATGGTCGGCCTTCTCCTTGTCCCTGCTCTGTCCCAGTCCCAGTCTCAATCGAAACGCCAGTTCGCCAATCGCAGATGCATCGCCGGCGGAGGCAGCCTTGTCGAGCATGGAGAGCGCTTCCTCTTTTTCAATGTCAATCTTGCCATCGAGCGCCAGCGTGGCGAGTTGACTTTGAGCATATATGCTGCCTAAGCGAACTGCCTTACGAAGCCATCGTTCTCCAGTTTCTCGATTCTGAACGACATGATCCCCCTCAACAAAGCGTATGCCTAGATTGATCATGGCGGAGGTAAGGTTCTTTTTGGCCGCCATGGTTAGCCATCTTTGGCCCTCCTTTGAATCTCTTTGATAGCCGTTTCCAGTAAAAAGCCGATATGCATATGCCTCCATTGATGGAGGGTGGCCCTTTTGGGCAGCCTTAAAAAGCAGTTGTCGACCCTCGACCGTTGACTTTTTGAGGCCTCGCCCGTCCATCAGTCTGAGTGCTAGGTCAAGCATGGCTGGGGCATAGTTTTTCTGCGATGCCTCCCTAAGCAATCGCTCCCCCTCTACGGTGTTCTTTCCCAAGCCCTTTGAGTCTAGATATCGACTACCAAGATCGAGCATTGCGGACTTGTCGCCCTCTGCAATGGCTTTTTTATAAAGCAACAATCCAGCTTCGGGATTCTTGACCGAGAAGCCTGCTCCGTCGATATATCTTCTTCCAAGTTCAATCATTGCTGCGGTGTCGCCAGTGTCGACGGCCTTTTTATACCAGTTCTCGCCTTCCGATTCGGACTGAGGGAGGCCCTTGCCTTCCAAGAAACGCAATCCCAGGTCGAGCATGGCTGATACCTCTCCAGCATCTATTGCGCGCCTGATCCAGGCCTCACCCTCTGAGGAATTTTGTTCGATGCCCCGTCCGTCAATAAGGCGGTTTCCGAGAATTAGCATTGCGGACCTGTGGTTCGCATTTGCTGCCTCTCGAAGCAGCGCTTCACCTCTCGCCGCATCCTTAGGAAGAACCCTGCCATCAAGCAGGCGAATTCCTAGGCTCAGTTTTGCACCGTCGTCGCTTGTCGATGCCAAGCAAAGCAGTCGTTCTCCCTCTGAAGGGTTGCCAAGAGGGCCGTCGCCAGAGAGGTAGAATTCGCCGAGATAGAAGGCCGCAATAGGATTGGCGTGCTCGGCTTCATCCAACAGGAGTCGCTCTCCCTCTCTGAGTCTCTCCTCGTCATCCTGGTCTGACTCCATCAAATAAAATCCCAAAAATGTGGGAGCTACTGCGTCACCGAGCGAAATTGCTTTTCGAAGCCATTGCTCTCCTTCCTTGTATAGTTGATCGCCGTAATTATTCTCAGTGAGAAGCAGTTGTGCAAGCTCTCTGGCAGCAGCTTTGTGGTCCCCCTCGGCAGCCGCCCTGAGACTTCGGCGAAACCCTTCGGGAATGTTTTCTTCGTCTTTTGGTCGAAGTGTGTATATGTTAAACAAGAGGCTGTAATTTCCATCTTTTTCGAGGAGTTCTATTAGCTTGAGTGCGCTTTCGCGCTGAACAGGGTCCGCTGTTAGCGTCGGATCTGTCCAGTGTTTCAGGTAGGCTGCATGAAGCGATACGTCTGCATCTATTTCGCGAGCAAGCCATGTGCTTACTCGCAGCACCAAATGCCGCAAATCTTTCTTTCCGCATATGCTAAGAAAAACATGGGAGGCAAAGGCCCTGACAGAGAGTTTGATTTTCCCGTCGGCAAGTCCGTCAATTTGACTTGAGACCGTTGAGAGGATTTCGTGCAGACTGTTTCTTGAGACTGGAATTCCGGAGTCAGCAAGAAAGCCTTTTATTAGGTCAAGATCAACTGCGGACACGGGCTCGAGCACAGAGAGCAAAAGCATCGACTGGTAGAGAGGGTCGTCTTGCTCTGGCAAGTTTGGTGTGCGCCATTTCTGGACCTGTCGATTCAGTATTTCAGATGGTCCGAGAGATGGATCAACCTGCGTGTGGTCTCCTGCTGCCTTCCTGACTGCTTCAGCCAATGTCAGAATAAAGAGCGGGGCGCCTCTGCTGCTCTTTAGGGCAACTTCGTTCCAGCGCTGGTCAGTCACCTGCGTTAATTGTGCGACCTCTTGAAGAGTAAGCCCGGTTAGAATCCTCTCCGCAGGACGAAGGTGACTGCGGATGTCGGATGTTGACTTCTCATCGCGCGAGGTAAGCAGTACGGAAATTCCTGGCGGCAGGGTTTGGGGGAGAATTGACGTATCGCCAGAGGACAAGTTGAGTTCATCGAGTGAATCGATGATTATGTATGTTTCGCCGCGCTCTTCGGCTAGTCGCTCGAGGCACGTATATAGCGTTGCTCTTAGCACTTGGCGAAGTTCTGTGGACTCCGACTTGCGCGGTATGGGTTTTTGGGGGAGATCTCCGGGAGTCGTTGAGCTTCGAACGGTGTCTGCCTTGTCGCTCGTGTTGGCGATAAGGTTTGTGGCGGTTCGCGACAACTCCCAATCGCCAATTGTCAAGCTTGCGACGGGCTGCATTAGTAGGCTGTTGATTTGGAGTATTAATATTTCCACCAACTGGTAAATGCTGTTGGCTTGCTTTCCTGTGAAGTAGATTGCAAACGGGAGCCAAGGGCAGGCCTTGGCTGTCTCTTGGCTGTCGCTGCCAAACAAGCTTACTGTTGTTTGCAGGGACTCCGTGAGTTGTGCGGCCATCGCCGATTTGCCAAACCCCTCGGGCGCGGTGAGAAGTGTGTAGCCGCCGACTTGTGCTTGGCTTTTTAGATGAGTGACAGTGTCGGCAATTAAGGACTCGCGCCCTTTGAACTTGCGCAAATGGCTTTCTCTTTCGCTTCTGGCTATGCGCAAGGCATCGCTCTGTATTGTTGATGTTTTCAGCCTTGCCGTTATTAGGTTGGAGAGTCCATGTCGCAGCGGCGCTCTGTGTTTGTTAATTGAGACCAGGAGAGTTATGAGTGCTGCCTGGAAGTATGTCTCTGCGGATGTTGGATCGAAATGGGGCGCTTCATGAGATACGGCATTTCGCATATGCCTAACTAACAGTATTGCCGTTTTGGCGCGGTCGCCCAATGTTGCGGCGCTAGCGAGCGGAAGTTCGAGTTCCTGTTGCGTGAGTAACTGCAATTCCTTCATGACGGGAAATAGCGTGAATTTGCTTGGATTTGCATCATGAGTGGATGTGTATTTTTGTGGGTACGAGCGATGGAATACAGCCTTTAGGAAAGATTCGCAGCAATCCTTAATTGCGTCTGTCCCAGCGGATTCAATGCTTGATTGGTTTGTTTGGGTGAAGATTCGTTCAAACCTTCGTGGAAGATCTCCGAAAGTAGGGTCGCCGTTGCACGAACATAGTGTTCGATCTGCGAGGGTTAGTATGAGTCCGAAATTATTTAGTATTTCGCTCTGGCTGGGACTCTCTCTCAATGCGTGTGATACTCTCTTGAGAATGAGTTCTGAGTTTGAGGTGAATAGCATTTTCGTGTCTTTCTTTTTTGGGGGCGGCGATTCGGTTCTGGTTGCTTTAGTCTTTCCAGAGGATCTTCCAGGGGTGCTTTCTCAACTCGGTGACCAGCGTACGAAGCTCATCATAGAGCGCCGGGTCCTTGAGCAGCGCGCCGCCGGTTCCCTGGCCAGAGTCTAGCTGTCCGAGGATCCTGTCCGCCTTGGTGGCGATCTGCTCCAACTGTCCCGCCGCTGCCGTGAAGCGCTGGAGGGCCAGCTTCACCTGTTGGCCGTCCTCGGGTGTCAGCGGGCCTGTCACCGCCGCCAAGCCGTCCAGGGTCGTTCCCGCGGACTTCGTCAGGCCGGGGAGGTCCTTTCGCATCAGGGCCGCCACCGCGGAGGCGTCATCCAGGAGCCTCGCGCCCTTGCCTCCGGGCTGCATGGATTCCTTGGCCAATTGGGCCAGTTGACGCAGGTCCTTTGACGCCGCCGCCAGCTCCGTGGCCAGGACCTTCACGTCGCCTTTGTTCTCCGTGAGGACCTCGTCCAACGTCCTCGCCAACCTGGACACGTTGGCGGCCAGGCCCGTCACGGCCTCCGGGTCCTTCTCCAGCATGTCCGACAACAGCGTCACGAACTTGGAGAGCTGTTCCGACAGGAGGTCCAGACGCGGCGCATCCACGCCCCGGAGCGCTTCTTTCTCCGGCAGCGGCGCGTCCGCGTTGCCTGGGTTCAACTCCAGATAGGGTTCACCCAAGAGGCCCACCGTCCCCACCGTCACCCTGGCGTCCTGGCGCAGGGCGCTCCTCGCCGCAGGCTCCACGGACAGGTCCATACGGACGGGGAGGGGACGGCCCTTCGCGTCCCTTCGGTCCGCCAGGAGGTGGATGGTGTCCACCTTGCCCACCTGGACGCCTCCCAGCTTCACCGGGGCCCCCTGCACAACGTTGCCCGTGTGCGCGAAGTCCACCTCCAGCCTGGCGCCCTGGCCCAGCGTCAGCTCTCCCATCAACCAGAGCAACACCAGCACTCCCACCAGCGTCGCGAGCACCAGCGCCCCGACCTTCAACTCCAGCCGTTGCTCATCCATCCGTCGCGCCCTCCATGAACGGCGCTGTCAGCGTCCGCAGCTCCGGGGCAGGGGACTCCAGGAAGCCCTCCGGGCTCCCCAGGTACGCGCTGCGCCCCTTCGCCACCACCAACACCCGGTCCGCGATGCCTCTCAACTGCCGGTAGTCGTGCGACACCACCAGCGCCCCCAGGCCCTGCTCCTTCAACGACGCCAACACCGCCTCCACCTGCATCGCCGCCCTCCGGTCCAACCCCGTCGTCGGCTCGTCCAACAGCAGGTAGCGAGGCTTGAGCACCAGCGCCCTCGCGATGGCCGCCCGCTTCTTCGCCCCGGGCCCCAGCTCCGGTGGCAGCCGGTCCGCCCACTCCTTCAGGCCCACCTTCTCCAGCGCCGTCTCCACGGCTTCCTCCGGGGCGCTCGGATCCGCGAGGCGCACGTTCTCCCGCAGCGTCCTCCAGTCCAGCAGCGCGGGGCCCTGCACGAGGTACGGCGCCCGGCGGCGCAGCGTCACCAGCGCCCGCTCCGGCTGCGTGTCCACCCGCTCCCCGAACAGCGTCACCTTGCCGGCCTCCGGCTTCAGCAGCCCCACCGCCAGCCGGCACAGCACGCTCTTGCCGGAGCCGCTCGCTCCCGCGATGAAGGTCAGTTCCCTCGTGGAGACCTGCGCGCTCAAGCCGTCCAGGACGCGGCGGCCCGGCTCGAAGGCGATCGCCACGTCCTCGAAGAGCAGCGTGTCCGGACCGGTGTCATTCACAGGCGCACGAACTGGAACGCAAGCGACACCGTCAGGTCAATCAACAGACATCCCAGACTGGCCGCCACCACGCCCTGCGTCGTCGCTTCTCCCACCGCCTCCGCGCCACCCCGGGCGTTCAGCCCCGCCACCGCCGCCGCCAGCGGGATGTACAGCCCGCAGCCCACGACCTTCAGCCCTCCCACCAGCAGGTCCCACCCATCCACGTACCTCGCATCCATGAACGCCCGGCCGTCGATGTTCAACGCCACGCTCGCCACCCCCACCGCGGACGCCGTCGCCGCGATCGTCCCCAGCACGCTCAAGAGCGGCACCCCGACCAGGCCCGCCACCACCCGGGGCGCCACGAGGTCCGCGTACGGATCCCCCGCGGACATCTCCAGCGCCTCCACCTGCTCGTTCACGCTCATCGTGGCCAGCTCCGCGGAGTGGCTGGCCCCCGCTCGCGACGCCGTCAGCAAGGCCGACACCGCGGGGCCCAGCTCCCGGATGAGCATCTCGAAGTAGGCCGGGCCCAGCACCGCCACGTTGCCGATCAACTTCTTCGCCTGCGCGTTGGCGATCATCACCAGCACCGCGCCGAAGAAGGCCATGCCGGACGTCACCAGCCACACGCTGCGCCCGCCCAGTTCGTGCACCTGCGCCAGCGTTTCGCGCCACGAGATGCCCTCCCGCGCGCCCGCCCGCACCGTGCGCGCCAGCATCACCCCCGGCGCCCCGAAGAAGGTCAGCACCCGCTTCATGCCAGCCACCGGGACAGCAGCGTCGTCAGCACGAAGTCCAACAGGAAGATGGCCGCGCAGCCCAGCACGACCGCGCTCGCCGCGGCCTCGCCCACGGCGCGGGCGCCTCCCTTCGCCCGCAGGCCCACCGCCGTGGATACCAGCGAGATGGCCAGCCCGAACGCCCCCGTCTTCACCACGCCCCCCAGCAGGTCGGAGGGGCTCAGCATCTGCGCGAACGTCCCGAAGAACACCCGCACCGGCAGGTCCAGCGTCAGCTTCGCCGCCACCGCCTCGCAGAGGATGGACACCAGGAACGTGAACGTGCTCAGCGCGAGCATGCTCAGCTCCATCGCCACCACCCGGGGTGCCACCAGCAGCGCGAACGGATCCAGGCCAATGCCTCTCAGGCCTTCAATCTGTCCGCCCACCTTCAGCGTGGCCAGCTCCGCCGCGTTCCTCGCGCCGATGCGCGCCGACATGATCAGCCCCAGCAGCAGCGGGCCGAACTCCCACAGCACGCCGTAGCCCGCGGCCCACCCCAGGAAGGCCCGGGCCCCGAAGCGCTGGATGTAGAGCGCCGCCTGCACCACCACGATGACGCCCGCCAGCGCCGCCGTCGCCAATGCCAGGGGCAGCGACCCGTAGCCGAACTGCACCAGCCCCCGCGCCAGCTCGCGCCGCTCCAGCTTGCGCAGCCCCCAGGCCGTGCGGCCCGCGACCAGGGCCAGCGCCCCCACGCCGCCCACCGCCCGCATCGCCGAGCGTCCCAGCCACGACAGGGCGGCGGTGCTCACGGGTGAAGAAACCGCGGAGTCATGCGAGGGCCTCGTCCGGCGCGCGCTCGAGCTCCGGCGCCGGGGCCCCATCGTGCACCAGTCCGCCGCTTCGCAGGTACAGCCAGCGGGGCAGGGGAAGGTCCACCGGCGCTTCCGGCGCCGCCACCAGCAGCGTCCCCTGGCCCGCGACCTCCAGGAGCACCCTCGCCACCTGACGCGCCGTGCCGGGATCCAGCCCCGCGAACGGATCATCCGCCAGCAGCACCGCCGGCCTCGCCGCGATGGCCCTCGCGAGCCCCGCGCGCTTCTTCATGCCGCCGGACAGCCGCTCCGGCAGCGTGTCCGCCGCGTCCGCCAGCCCCACCGAGCGCAGCACCGCGTCCGTCCGCTCGCGGGCCTCGTCGTGCGGCACGCGACGGCGGAGCAGCGGCTGCATCACGTTCTGCCGCACCGTCAGCGAGTCGAAGAGCGCGTCCGTCTGGAACACGAAGCCGAACGACGCCTGCCGCGCACGCCGCTCTGGCGCCGAGAGCCCCGCGACGTCCTGCCCGTCCCAGGTCACCCGTCCGGAGGAGGGGCGCAGCAGCCCCGCGAAGGCCTTCAGCAGCGTCGTCTTGCCCGACCCCGAGCGCCCCAGCACCAGCGCCTGCGTGCCGGGCGGGAGGTGGCAGTCCGTGGGCTCCAGCACGGTCCGCGTGCCGTAGCGGAGGGTCAGGGCTTCGGCGCGCAGGTCCATGGTGGGCGCTCAGCGCGTCGTGACGAAGCTCGCCGCCGCGCCGCGGTCTCCCGTGGTGACGACGCCCGTGGGCGTCTTCCCGTCCAGCGACCGCAGCGCCCGGGCCGGGGCGCTCACGTCGGTGTAGACGACGCTCCAGTCGCTGCCGTTGAAGAAGAGGACGGAGCCTCCGTTGGCGCCCGCCTCGGTGGTCGCCACGTAGACCGCCGTCCTCCCAAAGGCCACGACGTCCTGGAGGCTGCGGGTCGAATAGGCCGCGGGCACGGGCTTCATCGCGCTCCATACGCCGTTGACCCGCTCGAGCGCCATTCCGTTGTCGCCCACGGCATAGGCGTAGCTCGCGTTCACGACGTGGACGCCTCGCAGCTCGCCCGTGAGCGCCGCGGGCAGCGCCTCCTCGCTCCAGGTGGAGCTCGCCACGTCGAACCGGAACGCGACGGGCGTGCTCGCGTTCCTGCTCCCCACGGCCAGGAGCGTGTCCAGGCGGCCCGCGGCGCTGATGGCGCGCAGGCTCGCGGCCACGGCGTTCGGCTGCGTCTGCTCCGGAGCGGCGGGTGGGGTCCACCGGAAGCTCCTGCCGCCCCCCGTCACGCCGTAGAGGGTCGGCGGTCCCGAGGGGTTCTCGATGCCGACCAGGCCGTTCATCACCTGGGGGACGTTGTGGGTCTCCGTCGTGCACTCGGTCGCGCTGGGGGTCACCCGCGCGAAGCGGCCGGCGGTGCCCTTGCCGCCCGCGAGGAACAGCTCCCCGGAGGCCGCGACCCACGCGGCCTTCCAGTCCCCGTCGCAGGGGATGAGCCGTGCCCCCGTGAAGTCCATCTGGGACAGGGCCAGCTTGCCGCCGTCCCCCGCGACCCAGAGGTTCGCCGTTCCATCCGTCGCGGTCGCCTTCCAGTTCGTTCCGTCCGTCACCACGGGCGTCCGCCAATCCAGGTTGCACGCCAGGCCATTGTCGGCCCCGCCGCTGCAATCGTTGTCGATGCGGTCGCAGACCTCCGTCAGGCCGGAGGCGCGGAAGCGGGAGCTCTCGTCACAGTCGGAGGACTGGGGGCTCGCGCCCTCGGGAATGGGGCCGCACCTCCCGCGCACCTCCGTGCCGGCCTTTCCGTCCCCGTCCGTGTCCACGTAGTAGACGGGCGGCGTGGCGGTGCTGGTGCAGGCGACGGCGCCCGCACCGTCGCAGGCCTTCACGCCCTGGCAGTCGAGCGCGTCGACGCACGTCCCGCCCACGTCGAACGACTCGTCCTTCACGCCATCGCAGTTGTCGTCCTGGCCATCGCAGCGGAACTCCGCCTGATCCGGGTGGACGTTCAGGTCCCGGTCGTTGCAGTCGCCCGCGCGGGAAGCGGTCAGCGCGGGCCCCTCGCAGGCCACCCTGCGGGGCGGCAAAAGCCCGTTGCCGTAGCCGTCGCCATCATCGTCCGCGTACCAGGGCGTGGGGCCCTTGCGGGCGGGGTCGGTGTCGTCGCAGTCCGTGCCCTGGTCCTCCCTGCGCACGAAGCCGTCGCCGTCCGCGTCCATGGCGCCCAGCAGCAGCTCCACCGGCGTGATGCCGTCCTTCGCGAGGCTCGCGGCGGCCTCCGCGGTCGCCACCTGGGCGCCCTCGCAGGACTGCTCGTACGCGCGGGCCAGGAGCGTCACCTCGTGGCTCCAGCCGGCCTGCCGGAACACCGCCACGGACAGCGTCCCCGGAGGCGCACCGGCGGACACGTTCACGGTCTTCGTGACATGCCGGGAAACCTCCGTCTGATCCGTGACCGTCAGGGTCACGCACCCCGGCCGAAATCCTTCGTAATGAAGCTTCACGCTCAGGGCCGCGGACTTGAGCCCATCACCCTTGGAGCACCCCGCGAGGACGCTCGCGAGCACAGCGACCAGGAATAAACGCATCGGACACGCATTCTGGGGCGCGCCCGCACCCCGAGTAGGGCGATGTCGCCACCCGTCGACATTTCAACCCGACAGCCTTCTTCCCCGACCCTTAGTCCGCCGCGCGAGGCATCGTCCAGACACGCTCCGCTCATCAGCCCCGGGATGACGGCTTCCGTGTATAGGGGCCGCTGACCTTTCAACACTGGCCCGCTCCACCGCACCTGCCTTATGCCCACCGTCCGCCGTGCCCTCCTCGCCGCGCCCCTGGGTGCCTGCCTCTGCGCGCTGGCCCCGGACGCCTCCGCCCAGACGCCGCCAGCCCCGTCTCCCGCGCCCGCCACCGAGTCCCCCGCCAGCGCCTTCCCCAAGCCGCCGAAGCCGGACGCGTCGGCCGCGCCGCTGACCCTGGAGCGTGCCGTGGAGCTGGCCTCGCGGCAGAACGAGGCCGTGCTCGCGGCGGGGCAGTCCGCCGAGGCCGCCCAGGCCCGCGTCGCCCGCGCCCGCGCCTTCTTCCTGCCCACCCTCACGGCGACCGGCACCTACACGCGGCGCCTGCGCGAGTCCACGCGCGAGGTCGGCGGACAGACCGTCGTGCTCCAGAAGTTCAACGCCCTGGGCGCGGTCTTCTCCGGCCGGGTCGCCCTGCTCGACGCGCGCGGCTTCCCGCTCTACAAGGCCGCGAAGCTGGAGAGTGAAGCGTCCAAGCTGGACGCCGTGGAGACGCGCCGCCAGGTGGCCTTCAGCGCCGCCAACGCCTTCCTCGTCACCCTGGCCAACCAGCAGGTGTACCAGGCCGCCGAGCAGCGCCTGGCCTACGCGAAGCAGAGCCTGGCGGACGCGCAGGCCCGCGCCAGCGCCGGGCTCGCCAGCACCAACGACGTCACCCGAGCGGAGCTGGAGCTGGCCACGGCCGAGTCCAACCTCGCCGCCGCCCTGGGCACCGCGGAGACGAGCCGCCTGGAGCTGGGCTACCTGCTCGTGGAGCCCGTGGACGGGGAGCTCGCGCCGCCGGAGCCGCTGCTCGCGGACGCCGCGCGGCCCACGCCGCCCCTGGATCTGCTCACCCAGGGGGCCACGGACCGGCGGCCGGACATCCTCTCCGCCCGGCTGCGCGTGCGCTCGCTGCGGGAGAGCGCGAAGGAGCCGCTCGCGCGCCTGCTGCCGTCACTGGGGGCGAGCGCCCAATACCGCCTCACCAACGAGGCGGGCCTCAACGGCAACGTCGGTGACGGCTTCCTCGCCCTGGACCTCACCTGGACCCTCTTCGACGGCGGCGCCCGCTACGCCGACCGCGACGAGCGCGTGGCCATCGCCAACGTGGCGGAGCTGAACACCCAGGCCGCGACGCGCCGCGTGCCGGTGGACATCGAGCAGGCGAGGGTGAACCTGGAGACGGCACGGGCCGCGCTGGCGCAGAGCGAGCAGGCGGCGAAGGCGGCGCGGAAGAACGCCGCGGAAACAGGCATCCTCTACCGCCAGGGCCTGTCCACCGCGCTCACCCTGGCGGACGCGTCGCTCAGCCTCTTCGAGGCGGAGGTGGCGCTCGCCCAGAACCGCTACGGGCTGGGCGTGGCGCTGTTGGGCCTGCGGGCCGCTGTCGGACTGAATCCATTGGGGAAGGAACCGTGAAGGCAATGCAACGCACTGGAGTGCTGGCCCTGTCGCTGGCCGTGCTGGCCCTGGCCCCTGGCTGCAAGAAGGACGCGCCCGCGCAAGGCGGCAAGGGCGCGGGGCGGGGCCCCACCCAGTTCCCCGTGGAGGTCGCGCCCGTGGAGGCGCGCGACGTGGAGTACGCCGTCAGCGCCGTGGGCGCGGTGGAGGCCTTCGAGAGCGTGCAGATCACCGCGCGCGTCCCGGGCGCCCTGGAGCGGGTGTCCTTCGCGGAGGGCCAGACGGTGAAGAAGGGCGACACGCTCGCGGAGATCGAACCCGCGCGCTACGCCATCGCCGTGCGCGCCGCGGAGGCCGCGCTGCAGAAGGCCCAGGCCGCGCTGGTGGAGGCCAGGGCCGGCGCCCAGCGCCGCGCGGAGGTCAACGCGCAGAGCCCGGGCCTCCTGCCCGCGGAGCAACTGGAGACGTACCAGGCCCGCGCCGCCACCGCCCAGGCGGACGTGGCGGCCGCGAAGGCGGCCCTGGATCAGGCGCAGCTCAACCAGCGCGACGCCTACGTGCGCGCCCCCATGGACGGCGTCCTCCAGACGCGCACCGTGCAGACGGGCCAGTACGTGCAGCCGGGCGTGGTGCTGGCCACGCTGCTGCGCCGCGAGCCGCTGCTCCTGCGCTTCAACGTGCCCGCGGCGGACGTGACGCGCATCCAGCCGGGGATGCCCGCGCGCTTCACGGTGCGCTCGGACGGCGGTTCGTACGAGGCGAAGATCACCTACGTGTCCGCGAGCGCGGACACGCAGAGCCGCATGGTGGCGGTGACCGCGGAGGTGACGGGCGAGGCCGCCCGGAAGCTGCGCCCGGGCGCCTTCGCCACGGTGAGCGTGCCGGTGGAGTCGCGCGGGGACAGCCCGGTGATTCCCCAGACGGCCATCCGCCCCAGCGAGCGCGGCTTCCTGGCGTTCGTGGTGACGGACAACAAGGCCCGCGAGCGCATCCTGGAGCTGGGGCTGCGCACGCCGGACGGGCGGGTGGAGGTGAAGGAGGGGCTCAAGCCCGGTGAGACGCTGGTGGTGCGCGGCGCGGAGGCCCTGCGCGACGGCGTGGCCGTGCGCGTGGAGGAGGCCCGCCCGAAGCCGAAGGTGGGCGGCGAGCAGCCCCCGGCCGAGCCGCGCAGCGACGCGAACACCAAGGCGGGCGCGGGGGGCCGGCCATGAGCATCACCGACGTCTGCATCAAGAAGCCGGTGTTCGCCTGGATGATCATGGCGGCGACCATCATCTTCGGACTGGTGGCGGCCCAGCGCATCGGCATCAGCCAGTTCCCGGACGTGGACTTCCCCACCATCAACATCTCCGTGTCGTGGGAGGGCGCCAACCCGGAGGCGGTGGAGTCGGACGTCGTCGAGTTCATCGAGGAGGCCGTGACGCAGGTGGAGGGCGTCAAGAGCATCACGTCCTCCGCGCGTCAGGGCAGCGCCAACATCACGGTGGAGCTGGACCTGTCGCGCAACGTGGACCTGGCGCTGCAGGACGTGCAGACCAAGGTGAGCCAGGCCCAGCGCCGGCTGCCGCTGGACATCGATCCGCCCGTCGTCTCCAAGTCCAACCCGGAGGACCAGCCCATCATGTGGCTGGGCGTGGCCGGGCCCTTCTCCCAGCAGGTGGTGAGCGACTTCGCCCGCTACCGCGTGAAGGAGCGCCTGCAGACGGTGCCCGGCGTGGGCGAGGTCATCCTGGGCGGCCTCCTGGAGCGCAACGTGCGCATCTGGGTGGACGCGCAGAAGCTGGACGCGCACGGGCTCACCGTGACGGACGTCATCGCCGCGCTCCAGCGCGAGCACGTGGAGCTGCCCGCCGGCCGCATCGAGACGCAGGGCCGCGAGGTCAACGTGCGCTTCATGGGCGAGGCGCTGGACCTGGAGACCCTGGCGAACGTGGCGGTGCGCGAGGAGAACGGGCGCACGGTGTACCTGCACGACGTGGCCATCGTGGAGGACGGCTTCGAGGACGAGCGCCGCCTGGCGCGCGTGAACGGCGAGCCCGCCCAGGCCATGGGCATCAAGAAGCAGCGCGGCGCGAACGCGGTGGCGGTGGCCCAGGCGGTGCGCGAGCAACTGGCGCAGCTCCAGAAGGAGCTGCCGGAGGGCATGAGCGCGAGCATCAACTTCGACTCGACGCAGTTCATCGAGGAGAGCGTGCACGAGATTGAGTTCGAGCTGCTGCTCGCGTGCATCCTCACCGCGTTCGTCTGCTGGGTGTTCCTGGGGTCCTTGTCCAGCACGCTCAACGTGGTGCTCGCCATCCCCATGTCGCTCTTGGGGACGGTGGCGGTCATCTACTTCCTGGGCTTCACGCTCAACACGTTCACGCTGCTGGGTCTGGCCCTGGCGGTGGGCATCGTGGTGGACGACGCCATCATGGTGCTGGAGAACATCTTCCGGCACGCGGAGGAGAGCAAGGACCGGGTGAGCGCCGCGCGCGAGGGCACGGCGGAGATCACCTTCGCGGCCCTGGCGGCGACGCTGGCGGTGGTGGCCATCTTCCTGCCCGTCGTCTTCATGAAGGGCATCATCGGCCGGTTCTTCCTCCAGTTCGGCGTCACGCTGTGCGTGGCGGTGCTGCTGTCCTACGTGGAGGCCATCACCCTGGCGCCCGCGAGATGCGCGCAGTTGCTCAAGACGTCACGCGAGCACCGCAGCCGGGTGGGCGTGGTGGTGGACAAGGCCTTCTCCAAGCTGGAGGCGCTCTACGCGCGGGCGCTGGGCTGGGGGCTGGTGCGGCCCTGGCGCGTGCTGCTGGTGGCGGTGGCCATGCTGTTCCTGAGCGCGTTCGCGTTCAAGGCGCTGCCGGGCGAGTTCGTCCCGTCGCAGGACCAGGGGCGCATGTCCGTGCGCCTGCAGACGGCGGTGGGCAGCAGCCTGGAGGAGACCAACCGCCTGTTCAAGCGCGCGGAGGCGTTCGTCGCCAGCCGTCCGGAGGTGACCCGCGTGTTCGTGGTGGTGGGCGGCGGCGGCAGCGGCTCCGCCGTGAACTCCGGCAACATGAACCTGACGCTGGTGCCGGCGGACCAGCGCATGACGCAGGCGGAGTTCGCGCAGGTGCTGCGCAAGGAGCTGAACAGCTACCCGGGCCTGCGCGCGGTGGTGCAGGACCTGTCCCAGGCGGGCTTCACCGCGCAGCGCGGCTTCCCGGTGGAGTTCAGCGTGCGCGGGTCGGACTGGGACAAGCTGGTGGAGGCGAGCCAGTCCCTGCGCGAGCAGCTCCAGGCGTCCGGCAAGGTGGTGGACCTGGACACGGACTACCAGTTGGGTCAGCCGGAGCTGCGCATCACCCCGGACCGCGCTCGCGCGGCGGACCTGGGCGTGCCCATCCAGGCGGTGGCGTCCACGGTGAACGCGCTGGTGGGCGGCGTGCGCGTGGGCAAGTACAGCAGCGGCGGGCGGCGCATCGACGTGCGCATGCGGCTGCTCGCGAACCAGCGCTCGCGGCCGGAGGACCTGTCGCTCTTGAAGGTCCGCACGGCGAACAACGCGCTGGTGCCGCTGTCTTCGCTGGTGACGCAGGAGGAGCTGCCCGCGCTGCAGGCCATCACCCGCCGCGACCGTGAGCGCGCCATCAGCCTCTTCGCCAACGTGGCGCCGGGGTCGAACCAGGAGGAGGCGCTGGCCACGGTGGAGTCGCTGGGCAAGGACCTGCCCGGCGGCATCCGCGTGGTGGCGGGCGGCGCGAGCGTGGCGTTCCGCGACTCGATGAGCAGCCTCATCTTCGCGCTCTTCCTGGGCATCGCCGTCGCGTACATGGTGCTGGGCGCGCAGTTCAATTCGTTCCTGCACCCGGTGACGGTGCTGACCATCCTCCCCCTGTCGGTGGCGGGCGCGTCGTTCGCGCTGCTCGTCACGGGGAACACGCTGAACATCTTCAGCATGATCGGCCTGCTGCTGCTCATGGGCATCGTGAAGAAGAACTCCATCATCCTGGTGGACTACGCGCTCCAGCAGCGCGAACTGGGCGCGGACGCGATGCAGGCCATGCTGCGCGCGGGCCCGGTGCGCCTGCGGCCCATCCTGATGACGTCCACCGCGACGATGATGTCCGCGGTGCCGGCGGCGCTGGCGCTGGGCGCGGGCAGCGAGACGCGCGCCCCCATGTCCATCGCGGTGCTGGGCGGCCTGTCCGTGTCCACCGTCTTGAGCCTGCTCGTGGTGCCCGCGTTCTACGTCGTCGCGGACCGCATCAAGACGCGGCTGGGCGACCGGCTGCGCAGGGGGAAGGGCGGGGACGACGACGCGCAGGCCGTCCACGACGCGCCCCGGCCGGTGCCGCACGGGTAGCCAGCCCGGGTCGCGGCCCCCGCTACGTGGCGGCGCCGCCGGGCGGGTGACGGGGGAGGCTGACGAGGAAGGTGGTCCCCCGGCCGCGCCCCTCGCTGCGCGCCTCGATGGTGCCGCCGTGGGCCTCCACGATGGCACGGCAGATGTAGAGCCCCAGCCCCAACCCCCGGATGCTCCGGGCCTCCACCGCGCGCGAGTAGGGCGCGAACACCTCCTGGAGCTCCTGGGGCTGCAGCCCGATGCCCTGGTCCACGACGCGCAAGTCCACCGTGTCCGCGGTCTGGCTCAACGCCACCGTCACCGTCCCGCCCTCCGGGCTGTACTTGATGCCGTTGCCCACCAGGTTGGTGAGCACCTGCCCGACGCGGTCCGGATCAATCTCCGCCCCCAGGTGCTCCGGCCCCTCGTACACGAGCACATGGCCGGCCGCCCCCTCCTGCTGTTCCTCCAGGACGTCGCGCACCACCTTCGCCACGTCGCTGGGCTGCCGGAACAGGGTGAAGTGGCCTGTCTGCAGCCGGGACACGTCCAGCAGGTCCGACACCAGCCGCTCGATGCCCGCCGTCTGCCGGCCCAGCCGCGCGAGCATCCGCTCCCGGGCCTCCGGCGTCTGCCGCGAGGGGGAGCCCAGCAGTTGGGTGGCCAGCGTGAGCGGCGTGATGAGGTTCTTCAGGTCATGGGCGACGGCGGAGATGAACCGCTCCCGCCGCTCGCGCTCCGACTTCAGCTCCGCCGCCATGTGGTTGAAGGCGTGGGTGAGCTCGTCCAGCTCGTCCCCGGTGCCCAGGCGCGACGGCGGGATGGGCGTCCATTCCCCCCGCCCAAGGGCCCGGGCGTGCTCCACCAGCCGGGATGCCCGCCCGCTGAGGTAGGCGGCCAGCGTGTACGCCCCCGCGAGCACCAGCAGCGCGATGGCGGTGAAGGCCGCGAGCTGGAGCCGGCGCACGCCGGCCAGCTCCTCGAAGGCCTCCTGCGTGCCCCACGTGACGCCGACGAGCCAGCCCTGCCGTGGGGTGGGGACGAGCGCGGCGATCCGCGAGTCCTTCAGGAAGATGCCCTGGAAGTCCGTCGTGAGGACCGGCGTCCCGGCGGAGAGGGCCTCCTGGATGCGCGGCATGCCGGAGAGGTCCCGCTCCGGCCAGGAGGACTCCAGGCGCCCCGTGTGGAGGACGAGCCGGCCGAGCGAGTCCGTGACGAACAGGGCCTGACCGGGGCGCAGCTCGATGTCGAGCATCCGCTGGGAGACCCGGTCCAGGCGCAGGCTGACGGTGACCACGCCCACCAGCTTGCGGGTCGCGTCGAGGATGGGCGCGGCGGCGATCACCGTGGGCTGCTTCGTGCGCCGGCCGACGATGAGCGGGGAGACGCCTGCCTCCTTGGTCTGGAGGACGTGCTGGAAGTAGGGGCGGTCCAGGATGCCCTCCGCTGTCTCCGGCCAGGGCATGGCGGAGGTGATGGGCTGGCCGGAGACGTCGAACACGGCCACGTTGAGCAGGTCCTCGCGCAGGCGCACCAGGTCCGCCAGGGAGCGCCGGAACTCGCCCGCGCGCAGGTCCTGCCCTGCCGCCCCCACGGCGAGCGTCTCCGCCAGGCGCATGGCGTCACCCAGCGACGCGTCGATGAGCAGCCCGGCCATGGTCGCCGTCTGCCCCATGCTGTTGAGCAGTGAGGCCCGGCGCATCTCATACCCTTCCTCGATGCCCAACAGCAGCAGTCCCAGCAGCGGCACCAGGACCAGACAGACACCCAACGTCAG
The DNA here is from genome assembly GCF_020036995.1 of Corallococcus sp. AS-1-12. Lineage (NCBI taxonomy): Bacteria > Pseudomonadati > Myxococcota > Myxococcia > Myxococcales > Myxococcaceae > Corallococcus > Corallococcus sp. AS-1-12. The sequence goes on from NZ_JAIQDD010000021.1 coordinate 18,333, forward strand.
TTTGGCGCGCAGGCGGATGCGGAGCATCCATTGCAGGTACCCACCGGCCGTGGTCCCGCCAACCGCCCGGCGTCAGGGGAGGGCCGCCGGGGCGGCGAGCCCCAGCCAGAGCTGCCAGCCCATGAAGGCCAGGTACAGCACGAACAGCAGCAGGCCCTCGGGCCGGGTGATGGTCCAGTCGAAGGTGATGGACAGCGGGAAGAGCAGCAGGGTGAAGCCCAGCACCGCCAGCAGGATGACGGTCCCGCCCGGCGGCAGCGGCACGGTGCGGATGAGCGCCGCGGTGCCCAGGATGAAGAGCAGGTTGAAGATGTTGGAGCCCACGATGTTGCCCAGGGCCATGTCCGACTGGCCACGGCGCACGGCCATGAGGCTGGTGACGAGCTCCGGCAGCGTGGTGGCCACGGACACGACGGTGAGCCCCACCAGTTGCTGGGACAGGCCCAGCGACAGGGCCGCCCCCACCGCGCCCTCCTCGCCCAGGTTGCCCCCGAACCCCAGCAGCGCCAGCCCGCCCAGCACCATCACCGTCGCCAGCGGCCAGGACATCAAGGGTTCGCGCCGCGCCGCCTCCGAGACCTCCTCCGCGAGCGGCGCCCCCACGCGCACGGGCTGCCTCGCCGCGCGCAGCAGCATCCCGACGAAGCCCGCGAAGCCGCACAGCAGCACCGCTCCATCCATGCGCGTCAGCCCCAGCGGTCCCTTCTGGCCCAGGGCGCCTGGCAGCCAGCACAGCGCCAGCAGCAGGCACACGGTGCCCAGGAGCACGGGCAGCTCTCGCCGCAGGAGCGACGATTGCACCTTCACCGGGCGCACCATCGCGGACAGGCCCAGCACCAGCCCGACGTTGGTGAGCGACGAGCCCGTCATGTTGCCGAACGTCAGGGCCGTTGCCCCGCTGGACGCCGCGGCCACGTTGAGCGCCAGCTCCGGCGCGGACGTGCCGAAGGCCACCAGCGTGAGCCCGACGGTGAGGGGCGGAACGCCGTGGCGCTCGGCGAGCGCCACCGCCCCCCTGACGAGCAGGTCTCCTCCCAGCAGCAGCAGCACCACGCCCGCGGCGAAGAGGCCCAGCGATTCGGTGATTCCCGGGGTCATCGCCCCCCTCATAGTCCAACCGGCGTCCGGCGCGGAGCGCATCCGTGGCCGCCGGGGGGCGCTCCCGCTCCGGGGCGCGTCCTCCGGGGATGTCCATCTTCCCATCGGACGACCATGGCCCTGCGCATCGAGGACTACGCACTGGTAGGTGACACCCAGGCCGTGGGGCTGGTGGGGCGGGACGGGTCGCTGGACTGGCTGTGCCTTCCGCGCTTCGACTCGGGGGCGTGCTTCGCGGCGCTCCTGGGGACGCCGGAGCACGGGCGCTGGTTGATCGCTCCCGTGAATGGGGGCGCTGTCCGGTCGTGCCGCCGCTACCGCGAGGGGACGCTCGTCCTGGAGACGACGTTCACCACGCCCGAGGGCACCGTGCGCCTCGTCGACTGCATGCCGCCGCGCGGGCGCACGCCGGACGTCGTCCGCCTGGTGGAGGGCGTGGAGGGGCGGGTGCCCATGCGCATGGAGCTCGTCCTGCGCTTCGACTCCGGCTCCGTGGTGCCCTGGGTCCGCAAGCGGCCGGGCGGAGGGCTGCTGGCGGTGGCGGGGCCCGACGCGGTGACGCTCGACACGCCCGTGGCGACGCGCGGCGAGGGGCTCACCACCGTGGCGGACTTCACCGTGGCGAAGGGGCAGCGCGTCCCCTTCGTGCTGACCTGGTTCCCGTCGCACGAGGAGCCGCCGCCGAGGCTCGACGCGGCCCGGGAGGTGGAGGACACCACCGCGTGGTGGCGCGAGTGGTCCGCCCGCTGCACCTATCAGGGGGAGTGGCGGGACGCGGTGCTGTCGTCGCTCATGGTGCTCAAGGCGCTGACGTACGCGCCCACGGGCGGCATCGTCGCGGCGGCGACAACGTCCCTGCCCGAGTGGCCCGGCGGGGTGCGCAACTGGGACTACCGCTACTGCTGGCTGCGGGACGCGACGTTCACGCTCCAGGCGCTCCTGCACGCCGGCTACCGGGACGAGGCCGCGGCCTGGCGGGACTGGCTGCTGCGCTCCGTGGCGGGCGACCCGTCGAAGCTGCAGATCATGTACGGCGTCGCCGGAGAGCGGCGGCTGACGGAGGCCGAGGCGCCCTGGCTGCCAGGCTACGAGGGCTCCGCTCCCGTGCGCCTGGGCAACGCCGCCGTCCACCAGTTGCAGTTGGACGTCCCCGGCGAGGTGATGGACGCCCTCCACCAGACGCGCCGGGGCGGCCTGGCGCCGGAGGACGTCGCGTGGTCGATGCAGCGGGCGCTGCTGCGGTTCCTCGAGGGGAACTGGGAGCGCCCCGACGAGGGGCTCTGGGAGGTGCGTGGCCACCGCCAGCACTTCACCTTCTCCAAGGTCATGGCGTGGGTGGCCTTCGACCGGGCGCTCAAGGGGGTGGCGTCCTTCGGCCTGGACGGACCGGTGGCGCGGTGGCGGCGCCTGTGTGATCGCATCCACGCGGAGGTCTGCGCCCGGGCCTGGGATGACCACCGGCGCGCCTTCACCCAGGCCTACGGCTCGCGGAAGCTGGACGCGAGCCTGCTGCTGATGCCGCAGGTGGGCTTCCTGCCGGTGACGGATCCGCGCATGCGCGACACCGTGGCGGCCATCGAGCGCGACCTGCTGCGCGACGGCTTCGTGCGGCGCTACGCGACGGACTCCGAGGACAGCGGGGATGGGCTGCCCGGGGGCGAGGGGGCCTTCCTGGCGTGCTCGTTCTGGCTGGCGGACTGCTACGTGCTCATGGGCCGCGAAGCGGACGCGCGCGCCCTGTTCGAGCGGTTGCTCGCGGTGCGCAACGACGTGGGGCTCTTGTCCGAGGAGTATGATCCGGTGGGCCGGCGGCTGCTCGGCAACGTGCCCCAGGCCTTCTCCCACGTGGGGCTCATCAACACGGCGCTGAACCTCACGCCCGGCCAGCCCACCCCCGCGCTCGAGCGCCCCAGCGAGCCCACGGGCCCGTCCTGCCGGTGACGGGGAGTCGCAGCGGTGGCCCGCCCGCCCGCGCGCCCCTGGCGCCGGTGGACGATGCAGGCGCGCTGGCACATGCGCAGCCTCTTCGGAACCACGGCCCCGTCCCGGGGCCCTGAACCTTCGGAGACGCTGCCATGGCCTCGACTGTTCCTCCCGACACCCACGCCGTGCCCGTCAAGGAGCGCGACGAGTCGCTCGAGCTCCAGCCGTTCCTGGACGAGATCCAGGGCGACGCCGTCATGCACACCCAGGGCCTGGAGGCCCGGGAGGCGGCGAGCGCGGTGTTCTGCTCGCTCGCCCGGCGGCTGTCGGACGGGGAGGACGTGAAGCTCTACCGCGCGCTGCCCGGAGGCATCGGCGCCATCCTGGGGGCCTGCTCGGTGCACCGGGGTCCGTCGCGCGCCAAGCGGATCGGCCGCGACGAGTTCATCACCGACGTGGCGGACCACCTGAACATCAAGCCGGACCAGGCCTTCCGCGTCGTCACCGCGGTGTTCACCGCCGTGCGCGACCGCATCCCGGAAGAGGAGGTCGCCGCCGTGGCGTCGCAGTTGCCCGCGGACCTGGGCGACCTGTTCCGAAGGCCCGTCTGACCGTCGGACAGGTTTCAGGAGCGCGAGGCGAGCAGCCTCCGTGAAGCCGCGTGCGCTCAGCCGCGGGCCGACCCCGGGAGCAGCGCCTGTCCCGGGGCGGCGCTTCCGGGACGCTTGAACTCCATGGCTTCGTCGTCCACGCGGCCGTAGCGCATCATCACCAGGTCGCGCACGTAGTTCTGGTACAGGCGCCACGGGGCGCGCGTGCCCTGGCGGGGCAGGGCGTCCAGCGCGCGCTGCACGTAGCCGGAGCTGAAGTCGAGCACCGGCTCCGGCGTCATCGCAGGCCCCGTCAAGCGGGGCACGCATTGCGTGTAGCCATGCTGCTTCATGTGGTTGAGCAGGCGGCAGGTGTACTCGGCCACCAGGTCGCACTTCAGGGTCCACGACGCGTTGGTGTACCCGAAGGCCGCGACCAGGTTGGGCACGTCGCTGAACATCATCCCCTTGTAGGCGAGCGTCCGCGACACCTGGACAGGCTCGCCGTCCACGGTCAGCGCCAGGCCGCTGAGGATCTTCACGTTCAGCCCCGTGGCCGTGACGATGAGGTCCGCGTCCAGGTGCGCGCCCGAGCGCAGCTTGAGGCCCGTCTCGGTGAAGGACTCGATGTGGTCCGTCACCACGGAGGCGCGCCCCTCGCGGATGGCGCGGAAGAGGTCGCCGTCCGGGGCGACGCACAGCCGCTCGTCCCACGGGTTGTAGCGGGGCGCGAAGTGCGTATCCACGTCGTACGCCTTGCCGAGCGCGCGCCGCACGCCCAGGCGCAGGAGCCACTTGAACAGCCGCGGCCGGCTGCGCGCGAGGCGATAGAGGAGCATGCCGCGCACGACGTTCTTCCAACGCGCGACCGCGTAGGCCGCGCGCCCGGGGAGCACGGCCCTCAGCGCCCGGGCGACGCCGTCCTCGGCCGGCTGGTCCGCGATGTACGTGGGCGAGCGCTGCAACATGGTGACGTGCGCGGCGCGCCCGGCCATCGCGGGGACCAGCGTCACCGCCGTCGCGCCACTGCCGATGACGACCACGCGCTTGCCGCCGTAGTCCAGGTCCTCCGGCCAGTGCTGCGGGTGCACGACGCGGCCCCGGAAGCGCTCGGTGCCGGGCCACGTGGGCGTGTAGCCGCTCGCGTAGTCGTAGTAGCCGGTGCAGGCGTAGAGGAAGCCGCACGTCATGCGGACGGGTGCGCGCTCGGGGCCCACCTCCACGTCCACGGTCCAGCGCGCGTGCTCGGAGGACCACTCCGCGCGCGTCACGCGGTGGTGGTAGCGGATCCGCTGGTCGATGCCGTACTCCGCCGCGGTCTCCTCGATGTACGCCTTGATGGACGGCCCATCCGCGATGGCCTTGCCCCCCAGCCACGGCCGGAACCGGTAGCCCAGCGTGTACATGTCCGAGTCCGAGCGGATGCCCGGGTAGCGGAACAAATCCCACGTGCCGCCCATGGCCCCGCGCCCCTCCAGGATGGCGTAGCTCAGGGTGGGGCAGCGCGTCTGCAGATGGTACGCGGCGCCGATGCCCGACAGGCCCGCGCCGATGATCAACACGTCGACGTGCGAGGACGGCTCGGCGGAGGACAGGGGCATCACGTGACTCCTCTGGGTCCAGAAAGGTCCCCAGCCTATGCGCCTGCTGCACGGAGGTCGCAGGGGAGATGCGGGCCAGCACCCGCGCCGGTCCCCACAAGGCACGTCCTTGCCCGGTACGGAGGTACATGCTAGCCGATAGGTTTTCAGGCGAAGCAGCTCCCGAGGGCCATGGCACGCTCGACTCCGCATCGCATCCGCTGCGCCGATGGCTTCGAGCTGCACGCCACGCTGCACACCCCCGAAGGGCCTGTCCGAGGCGCGGTGCTGGTGCATCCCGCGACGGCCATGCCCGCGAACATGTATTTCGCGTTCGCCGCGCGGCTGACGGACGACGGCTTCGCGGTGGTGACCTACAACTACCGGGGCGTGCACCCCTCGGGCGTGGCGAAGCGGACGCGCGCCGGGTTCCTCACCTGGGCGGATGAGGACGTGGGCGCGGTGACGGACTGGGCGGCGGAGCGCTACCCGGGGCTGCCGCTGCTGGCCGTGGGACACAGCTTCGGCGGCCACGCCATTGGGCTGAGCGCGAGCAGCCAGCGGCTCACCGCGGCGGTGATGGTGGCGACCCAGGCCGGGAGCCTGCGGTTCATCCGGTGCCTGCGGGAGCGGCTGCTGGTGAGGATGTACCTCAAGCTCATCGGGCCGCTGTGCGCGCGGTTCCTGGGCTACATGCCCTATGCACGGCTGGGGCTTGGGGAGGACGTCCCCGCCCGGGCCGCCCTGGAGTGGAGCCGCTGGGCGTCGCTGCCCCGCTTCTACTTCGATGATCCGGGCGTGGACGCCGCGGCCCGCTTCCGGCGGCTGAGCATGCCGGTGCTGTCCATTGGCCTGGACGACGACGCCTGGGGGCCGCCCGAATCCATCGACCTGGTGTGCGAGCACCTCACCGGCTGCGCCGTGGAGCGCCGGCAGTTCTCGCCCGCGGACAGCGCCGGCCAGGGCATCTGCCACCTGGGCTTCTTCCGCGAGCACCACGCCGCCACGCTCTGGCCCACGGTGGTGGAGTGGCTGCGCCGTCACGCCCCGGCGCGCGGCTGAGCGCCGCTCAGGGAGCGGACGCGCCCGCCGCGTCGTCGCCCATCTCATCCTCGCCGTCGGACATCAGTTCGTCCTCGTCGTTCAGGTGGATGCGGTAGGCGATGGGCGCGTGGTCGATCATCGTCCACTGGTTGTAGCCGGGGAACGGGGGCATGGCGTCGATGCGGCTGATGTCCTCGGACTTCCACAGGTAGTCGAGGATCTGGGTCCGGAACCCGCCCGTCTCCGAGACCTTTCCGAAGGTGGCCTGGAGCCGGGGGTGGACCGGCTCCCAGTCGTAGAGGTCCGCGATCTCGTCCTCCAGGCTCTGGGAGTCGCCGGGCTGCGCCTTGTCGAGGCGGGTCCAGGGGAAGTTCATGTCGCCGATGAGCACCGCGGGGTTGGGCTCCGTGTGCAGCTCGGTGATGTCGCCGAAGATCTCCTCGGGGGCCTTGTCGGAGTTCGCGATGATGTGGACGCCCCCCACGGTGAGGTCCCGCAGCCGCACGCGCACCATGGGCCGGCGCTGGCTGACGCCGACGATCTCGATCTCCGGGTTCAGCTCCTCCTGCCACATGACGATGAAGGAGCACGGGCTGGCGTTGTCGTTCCGGTCTCCCGCGGCGATGTAGCGCGCCCGGTAGCCGCCGGCCGAGCCGAGGTACTCGGCCAGCGCGCCTCCTCCCTGCGACACCTCCGACAGGAAGATGAGCGAGGGCAGGGCCTGGTGGGCGTTGGCGGTCGCGATGATCCACTGGAGGATCTGCTGGCAGCACCACATGCAGCGGGCCTGGGGTTCCAGGTTTCGGGACCGCAGACCGCTGGCCCGCTGCGTATTCCAGTACGCGACGATCACCCGCGGCCCGCCATGGCCCGGGGCTGGAAGGGGCGGGCGGCGACGCGCGTGCGGGGGAAGCCCGGGCGCGCCGGGTTGAGGGCCTTCTTCGCGGCGCCCAGCGTCGCAGGGTCGGAGACGTTGTAGGGCCCCTGCATCACCACCGGCGACAGCCCGTTGACGATGCTCGAGAGCACCACGCCGTCCGGAGAGAGCACGCTGACGATGTCCATCAACTGCCACTTGATGACCATCTGCGTGTAGCTCTCGGTGGCCGTCAGCGTGTCGGAGACGTACGCGGTGTACTCGGTGCTGAGCGAGACCTCCTGGAAGCTGGTGGAGCTGGCGGAGAGGCTGGCGGAGAGGCCCACGGACATGGGCCCCCAGCCCGCGCTCGCGCTGGCGCCGAGCGAGGCGGAGACGGTCTCCGTGCTCGAGGACGTCTGCTGCATGTTCGACGTGGACGTGGTGCTGACCGTCTGCGTCTCGCCCGGGGCGATGGTGTAGGACTCGGGCAGCCGCCGCCAGTACTGCTCCCGGATGGTGCGGTTGCGGTTCTGCAGCAGGCCCGCGGCCACGAGGACGCGCGGGGAGTCCGGCGGGATGATGACCTCGGAGGTGGGCTGCGGAGGCAGGCCGACGTCGTTGGGGGCCACCATGGAGTTGGGGCCGAAGAAGACGCTGGGCGTGCTGGAGGTGATGGAGCACAGGCCGATGAACGAGCCCGTGTGGCGGCAGGACCAACTGATGTAGTCCCCGTTGGCCACCCAGAAGTTGACCGCGTAGCCCGCGGGGACGACGCCCATGGGGCAGCGGGACGCGTCCTCGGCCAGGTAGAAGAGCTGCGCGTCCACGGGCAGGTTGTTCCAGAAGCGCAGCGAGCGCATGCCGCCGGTGGGGGCCGAAGCCAGGGTTCCCGCGAGGGCCTGCTGGTAGAGGGTGTTCATGGACGGCCTCCGCCCTGGGAGAGCGCGTCCTCGAAGAGGCGCGCCCACTGCAGGGCAATGGTGTCCCACCGGAGCGTGGGACGGGTGGCGAGCGCATGGGCGGCCCGGGAGCGGGCCTCCAGGTGCGCACGGTCTTCGTACAGCCGGGTCAGCGCCGCCGTCAGCGAGTCCACGGACGGCACGTGGGCGTCGGTGAGGATGCGGGGCTGGCACAAGGTCAACGCGACGTCGAGCAGCTCGGCGCTGCCCGCCCAGAGCTCCCCGGGCGCGGTGTGGCCGGGCACCACCTGCGCGGCGCCGGTGGCGGCGTGCTCGAAGGCGACGAGCCCCCACCCCTCGCTGCTGGAGGTGTTCACGCCCACGTCGCACGCGTTGTAGACGTGGTTGAGCTGGGCGAGCGACAGCCGGGGCGCGAAGCGCTGGTCCGTGCTGATGATGAGGCGGTCGGTGACGCCGAAGCGCGCCCCCAGGCCGCGCACGTCCCAGCCCACGTCCTCGGTGCCCATGTGCAGGTAGAGCCGGGCGTCGGGGCGCTCCCGCGCGAACGCGGCGAAGCCCCGCACGGTGAGGTCGATGAGCTTGCGCGGCTGGTTGCGGTTGGCGTTCAGGACGATGAAGGCGTCGTCCAGCGCGTCCGTCCCGAACAGCGCGGCGCGGCTGGCGCGGCGGGACGCGACGAGCGACGGCCCCGCGGGCGTCAGCGGGCGGAAGACGTCCGTGTCGACGCCGTGGGGGATGACGTCCACCCGGGGCCAGGTGGGCGCGGGGGTGAGCCTGGCGGCGGCGGCGCTCAGCTCGCCCTGGCCGAACGCGGTGTACGCGACCAGCCGGTGGACGCCCTGGAGCCCCGCGAGGAAGGCCGGGCTCAGCGGCCCGGAGTCCACGGGGCAGTAGGCCACCAGCCGGTGGCGTCCGGGCACGCGGCCGAGCGCGCGGACATGGTCCCCGAGCACCCAGATGTCGTTGACGAGGAAGACGAGGTCCGGCTCCAGGCGGGCGCACAGCTCCGGCAACTGGCTGACGCCGCGCGCGTCGATGGCCGGGTGGAGCGTCCAGGGCAGGTCGTGGTCCCCGCCCGCGTACTTGATGCCGAGCTGGTGCACGTCGTAGTCGTGCGCGAGGCGCCGGAAGATGCTCTCGGTGACCCGGCTGAAGCCGGTGGGGGCCACGGCGTCACCCACCACGAGGATGCGCGGGCGGCTCCGGCGACCGGCGGCCGGCAGGGAAGTCCCGGGCGCGTCCGCGGCGCCCGCACGGCGCTCCTCCGCGCGCCGCCGCACGGCCTCCAGCACGCGATCTCCCAGGACCCGGTGGCGCTCGCTCCGGCGCCGCGTGAGGACCTCGTCGCGCGCCCGGAGGAACGCCTCGTCGAAGGTGACGGTGTCGGGCAGGGCGAGCCCGGGATAGAGGCTCCGCAGCGACGCGGGCAGCGCCAGCTCGTCCATCACCAGGTCGTCGAAGTCCACGACCAGGCCGGGGATGGACTCCAGCGCCTCCTGGGCGTCGAGCAGGCCCTCGATGAGGGCCTCATCCGGGTCGTCGCGGCGCACGCCTCGCGCGGGATAGGTCCAGCCCCGGTCCCCCATGGCGAGCGCGACGTCCGCGATGGAGCGGTGGATCCTCAGCACCCGGAGGGCGCCGGGTTGGCGGAGCGCGGCGGAGACGACGAAGGGCTGGGTGACGTCCTTGTAGGCCCAGCCCGTGGGGCGCACCAGGTGCGTCAGGTGCTCGCGGGCGGCCTCGAAGGCGGGGCCGTCCGACGGGCGCAGGAAGTGCACCGCCGCGGGGTTGGACGCGAAGCCGAAGCGCTCCAGGTTGAGCACCTCGCCGTCCGTCACCCAGCCGGGGGAGGAGAGGCGCAACAGCTCGCGCGCCCACTGCCAGGTCGTGGAGGACAGGGAGCGGGGCAGCGACACCAGGAACAGCGACGGCGTCTCTGGAGCCGGCGGCGCGCTCATCCCTCGTCGAAGACGGTGTAGAGCGCGCCGAAGGTGAGGGTGACGTCCGAGGAGAAGGTCGCCGTCCCGGAGATGGCCCGCGCCCCTCCGGAGGGGAAGAGCTGCATGAAGTAGCTCTCACCCGCGCCGCCGGAGAACGTCGTGGTGACGTCGGTGGACGCGGATTTGGAGACCTGCACGTCCTTCACCTGGGTGGGCGGCTGCCCCTGGGAGAGCTTCCTGATGCTCGCCTGATAGGTCTGCCCCGGCAACGGCGTGAAGACGACTCGCATCCCGCTCATGGCGTCTGCTCCGAGGTGAAGACGATGGACACGTCCGTCTGGGGGGCCAGCGCGGGGGACACCATCGTCGTCGCGTAGGCGGAGCAGGAGTAGGTGGCGTAACCCGACACCTGGAAGACCCCGCTCATCCCGGTGACCTGCCCCGAATAGACGCGGGTCGGGGCGCCGCCGGCGCTCTGATAGCCGTTGATGATGACGGTCACAGGCGCGTTGGCCTGGTTGCGAAAGACGACGCGTACAGGGTTGGACATCCGGTCTCCGGCGGCGCCGACTTCACGCACGGTATGACAGCATCGGGCGAAACGCCTGGCGTTGCAACGACCTGGTCAGTAGCGGAAGCCCACCTGCAGTGACAGGCCGGGGTACTGGTCCACGGCGCCACCGGCGACGTACGGATCGCCCGGCTCCGGGTTGAACTTGAAGAAGTAGCGGCGCAGGTCCGCCTTCAGCCTCACGTCCAGGATGCGGTTGAGCCGGTACGCCAGCGTGGCGCTGCCCGTGACGGCGCCCGCGGACATGCGCGGGAACCACGCGTCCGAGGACAGCTCGCCGGAGTCCAGCGGGTGCTGGTAGCCCAGGCGGAAGTTGAAGTCGAACTTCTCCGACAGCGCCGCCCGCACGCCCAGCCCCAGGCCCGCCGTCTTGTACTCCACGTTGGGCAGATCCAACGGCCGCTCGCCGTCCACCGCGTCGATGCGGAACGTGTTCATCCCGTACGTGCCGGTGAGCTCGAAGCCGTGCTGCTGTGCCGCGCCGAAGGGGATGACGTAGCGCAGGCCCGCCTGCCACTCGCGCGCCGTGGTGGGGTAGGAGACCGCGGCCGTGGAGCCCGTGGACTTCAGCCCGAAGGACTGATCGATGGAGCCCGTGATGCCCAGCCGCGCCAGCGCGCCCTTCTGGAAGGCCGCGAGCGGGTAGACCGTCACGTCCCCCGCCACCTGGGGCGCGCCTGGCAGCGCGAAGCCGCCCACGTCCGGCCCCAGCGTGTACGGGCGCAGCACGCCGAACACGTCGTCCTTGTAGCGCAGCGACCGGCCGAGGAGCTTCAGGCCCAGCGCGCCCTCCACGATGGGCGCGGAGGAGGCCAGCGCCGGCTCCGTGGAGGGGGCGTCCTCCGTCTTCTCCGGGGCCCTGTCCTCCCGGGGCTTCGGGGCCACCGGCTTGCGGATGGGCTCCGGGTCCGGCGTCTTCGCGGGCGCGGGCGTCTGCGCGATGGGCGCCGCCGGCGTCACCGCCGGCTCCGGCTCCACCGGCGCGGCGGGCTGCGCGGGGGCCACCGGGGCGGCCTCCGGCGCGCGGGACTTCTGCAGGCCGCGCTCCAGCGCCGTCCACTGGCGCTTCACCGCCACGGGCACCAGCTTCGGCGTGGCGGGCTTCGCGGCGGCGGGCGAGGCCAGCGCCTTGCCGTCCCTGCCGTTGCGCACGGTGACGCGCACCTGCGGCTTCTTGCCCACGGTGGACGTGTCCGCCACCAGCACCGCGCTCAGGCCCAGCTCGCTCGCCACGGCGGCGGCGCCCGCGGGCTGCGTCGGATCCCTGCCCAGGCGCGAGGCGGCGGCGCGCACCGCGGACTCGGGGACGACCTCGTAGCGGGCCGGACGGCGCTGGAGCTCCGCCTCCAGCGCGTCGCGCGCGGCGTCCGCGTGCGGACCGGAGGCGAGCACCGCCACGCGGCGCGCCTCCGCGGGCTGGGCCTTCTTCTTCGAGGACTGCGCCGTCCTGGCGGACGCCTTCTTCGGCGCGGCGTCCACGGCGGGGGCGAGCAGCAGGGCCGCGCCCAGCAGGGCCGCGGCGGAGGCGTATCGGGTGCGCGTCATCACGGGGAGCTCGGCTTTCCGGCGACCAGCCACTCGGTGACGCAAGCGGTGTCCGCGGCGTTGAGCGCCGAGCCCAGCGGCATCTGCGCGCCGCAGCCCGGCGACGACGTGAGCTTCTTCAGGAAGAAGGACTGGGACGGGTTGGCGCTGTCCGCCAGCGGCTTGGCGTTGCACGCCGCGTTGGTGGTGTAGAGCCGCCCGGGGAGGCCGGCCGCCTGGAGGTCCAGGCCCCCGCCCGCCGAACCGTTGGCGTCCGTGGAGTGGCACGACAAGCACTGCGCCTGGATGACGCTCGCGCCGGTGGTGCCGGTGGCGCAGGCGTTGGAGCCCCCGGTGAAGCGCTCGGGGTCATCGAGCCCGCCAGCGCAGCCGGCGGTGGTGGCGAGGAGCGCGGCCGCGAACAACGTGGCCAGCGGGGCGCGGGACGGACGACGGGCGGCGGATGGGTTCGCGAACAAGTCGAGCACGGGGGCAAGAGGGGGGAGCGACAAGCCCCGCAGACTACCCGGGCCGCGCCTGACTGTGCACCCCTCAACGGATCCGTTCGCGCTCGCGTGACACGCGCTCCCCGCCCCGCCTGCTCCCAGGGTGGGGTGTTGTCACACCCGGGCTACCTGCGCTTCTTGAGGAAGCGGGCCACGCTGACCTTCCCGAACCGGCCGCCGAACAGGTACCAGGTGAGCACCGCGCCGAAGAGGGCCGCCGCCAGCGCGATGCCGACGATGCCCAGCACCGGCACGTTCCCGTACATGGGCGGCCGGGGCGCGAAGGCGATGAACGCGCCCACGATGAAGCCGCACGCGCACAGCCCCAGGAAGGCGATGACGGCCACGCTGCGCAGGTTCTCGTTGAGCTTGTCGAACTGCTCCGCGCGCACCGTGACGCTGAACTTGCCCGTCTCCAGGTCCAACAAAATCTGCGACAACTGGGTGGGCAGGTCCTGCGCCATGGACTGGAAGCGCAGGAGCGTGCGCATCAGGCCGCCCTGGAGCTGCGTGGGATCATAGCGGCCCGCCATCAGCTCCTTCGCGTACGGCAGCGCGACCTCCAGGATGTTCAGCTCCGGGTAGAGCCCGCGCAGCATGCCCTCGGTGGAGACGGAGGCGCGCGACAGCAGCGCGTACTCCTTGGGGATGCGGATGCGGTACTTCACCGCCAGGTCCAGCAGGTCGCGCAGGAGCGTGCGCGCGTCCACCTGGCCCAGCGTGGTGGGCAGGTGCTGGCCCAGGATGGAGTCGATGTCGTTGCGGAAGCCCATCAGGTTGGCGCGCGCGTCCGGCACGCCCACGCGGTAGAGGATGCGCGCCACGGAGTCGCTGTCCTTGAGCGCCACCGCCAGGCACAGCATCACCAGCGTCTCCTGCATGGGGCGGGTGAGCCGGCCCACCACGCCGAAGTCCAGCAGCGCCAGCCGGTTGCCCTCCATGAGCAGCACGTTGCCGGGGTGCGGGTCTCCGTGGAACAGGCCGTCGTCGAAGAGCTGGCGGAAGCTGGCCTCCAGGATGTGCTGGGCGATCTGCTTGCGGTCCGCCTCCGGCAGCGCGGCTGGGTTGATCTTCTCCCCGCGGATGAACTCCATGGTGAGCACGGTGCGGCTGGAGAGCGCCGCGTGCACGCGCGGAATCTTGAGGTACGGGCGGTCCTTGTGGTTCTCCAGGAACGCGCGGATGTTCGTGGCCTCGTTGATGAAGTCCAGCTCCTCGTGGATGGCCCGGTCGAACTCGTCCACGATGCCGGAGGGCGAGTAGATGCCCGTCTCCTCCACCACGGCCTCCAGCAGGCGCGCCAGCGAGCGCAGCACGCCCAGGTCCGCGTCGATGCGCTGGGCGATGCCGGGGCGCTGCACCTTGATGACGACCTCCTCGCCGTCCAGCGTCACCGCGCGGTGCACCTGGGCGATGGACGCGGCGGCGAGCGGCTCCGGATCCACCTGGGCGAACAGCTCCTGCACGTCCTTGCCCAGCGCGTCGCGGATCTGCGCGTGGACCTGCTCCAGGGGGATGGCCTCCACGTCGTCCTGGAGCGTGGCCAGCTCGTCCACGAACTCCGCGGGCAGCAGGTCCGCGCGGGTGGAGAGCACCTGCCCCAGCTTGATGAACGTGGGCCCCAGCTCCGCCAGGAAGAGTCGGAAGCGGCGCGCGGTGGACTCGCGGCGGGCCTCCTCGGAGACCTCCACCTTCTCCTTGCGGCCGCCGAGCATGCGCCAGACGCCCGCGCGCTCGGTCACCTCACCGAAGCCGTGGCGGGCGGCGATGAGGGCGATCTGCCGGATGCGGTTGAGGTCCTGGAGGTTCATGGCGAGGCCTGAGCGGAAGCCTGGGGCGGATGAGCCACGTAGCGCAAGAGGACGTAACCCACGACGGCGGAGAGCAGCGAGCCCACCAGGATGCCCAGCTTGGCCTCCGCCAGCAGGGCCGGCTCTTGCGCGAACGCCAGCCCGGCCACGAAGAGGGCCACCGTGAAGCCGATGCCGGCCACCACCGCCACCCCGTGCAACTGCGCCACGCTGCCGCCCGAGGGCAGCGGGGACACGCCCGCCCGCACCGCCGCCCAGGTGAACAGGAAGATGCCCAACTGCTTGCCCACGAAGAGGCCCATGATGATGCCCAGCGGCAGGGGCTTGAGCAGGTCCGACAGCGCCATGCCGGACACGTCCACGCCGGAGTTGGCCAGCGCGAACAGCGGCACGATGCCGTAGGCCACGTACCCGTGCCACAGGTGCACGAAGCGGTTGAGCGGCGGCTCGATGTCCTCCAGCGCCTCCTCGATGTGGAGGAGCTGCGCGCCGCGCGCGCTCTCGTCGTCCGGCTGGGACACCAGCCCCCGGATGTACTCCGCCAGCTCCTCCAGCACCTCGCGGCCCGGGCGGGTGGGCAGCGCGGGGATGCACAGGCCCAGCACCACGCCGGACAGCGTGGCGTGGATGCCGCCGTGGTGCATGGCGTACCAGAGCGCCGCGCCCGCGGCGGCGTAGGCCAGCCCGTTGCGCACGTAGAAGCGGTTGAGGCCCCAGAGCACCGCGACCAGGCCCGCGGCCACCGCGAGCCACTCCAGGTGCAGGCCCGTGCCATAGAAGAGCGCGATGACGAGGATGCCGCCGATGTCGTCGAAGATGGCGAGCGCGGTGAGGAACACCACCAGCCCCTGGCTCACGCGCGCCTTCACCAGCGTGAGGCAGCCAATGGCGAACGCGATGTCCGTGGCCATGGGGATGGCCCAGCCGCCCTGCGCGGGCGTGCCCCGGGTGAAGAAGAGGTAGAGCGCGGCGGGGACCACCATGCCGCCCAGCGCGGCGATGAGCGGCAGCAGCGCGCGGGAGAAGGTGCGCAGCTCGCCCGCGGACAGCTCGCGCTTGATCTCCATCCCCACGAGGAAGAAGAAGAGCGTCATCAGCCCATCGTTGATGAACTCACGGAAGGTGAAGTGGCCGCCGTGGCCCACCACCTCCAGGTGCAGGGGCGCGTCGAAGACGGCGGCGTAGGTGGCGCCCCAGGGGGAGTTGGCCCAGGCGAGCGCGGCCACCGCGCAGAGCGCCAGGAGGATGCCGCTGCTGGCCTCCAACCGGAAGAAGGCCTGCACGGGGGCCAGGGCCACCTTGAACAGGGCGGGGACGGGAGGACGGGACGTTGTCTGAGGAGGGGTCGCCATGTCGCCGGGCAGCCTGCCGGGGGGCGCGGGGCCTGCAAACCGTTTTCGGAAACGGGCCCGCCGAAATGTCGGACGCCGGTGGTAGGCATACGCGCCAGGTAGGGACGCCGGTTCGTTGATCCGGGGGTAAGGCCGTGAGAGAAGGTCGGGGATGGCGGTGACGCAGCAGACGAAGACAGGCAAGGCGGCGGACGTGATGCCGCCCGACGAGGACACGACTCCGGAAGTCGGAACGGGTGAGGCCCCCGCGGGTGCGCGGGAGATCGCCTCCCTGACGCCGATGATGCGCCAGTACCTGGAGGTGAAGGCGCTCCATCCGGACACGGTGCTCTTCTTCCGGCTGGGTGACTTCTACGAGATGTTCTTCGAGGACGCGGTGAAGGCCTCGGAGCTGCTCCAGATCACCCTCACGGCCCGGGCCAAGGGCTCGGACAAGATCCCCATGTGCGGGGTGCCGTACCACTCCTCGCGCCGGTACATCGCGAAGCTGGTGGAGCACGGCCTCAAGGTCGCCATCTGCGAGCAGGTGACGGAGCCGGGCGCGGGGCCGGGCATCGTGCAGCGCGAGGTGACGCGGGTCATCACCCCCGGCATGGTGCTGGACGACGAGGTGCTGGAGCCGCAGGCCAGCAACTTCCTCGCGGCCGTGTGCTGGAACGAGACGGGCTTCGGCGCGGCGCTGCTGGAGGCGTCCACCGGCGAGTTCTACACCTTCGAGGCGCAGGGCCTGTCGGAGCTGGTGGAGGGCCTGTCGCGCGTGGAGCCGCGCGAGCTGCTGGTGCCGCAGGGCATGCGGGACGCGCCGGAGGTGGCGCAGGTGTGCCAGCGGCTGTCGCGCGCGCCGGCCGTGGCGGAGGGCGAGGGCGCGGCCTTCGAGCAGACCCGGGCGGCCGCGTTCCTGCGCTCGCACTTCAACGTGCAGTCGCTGTCCGCGTTCGGGTTGGACGGCTCGCCGCTGGCCACCGGGGCGGCGGGGGCGGCGCTGCGCTACCTCAAGGACACGCAGAAGACGCCGGCGGCGCACGTGGACCGGCTGTCTCGGCAGGAGCGCGCGGGCTGCCTGGTGATGGACGAGTCCTCGCGGGGCAACCTGGAGGTCCTCAAGAGCCTGCGGGACGGCGGACGCAAGGGGTCGCTGCTGGGCGTGCTGGACCGCACGGCCACGGGCCTGGGCGCGCGCAAGCTGGCGCGCTGGCTGTCCGCGCCGCTGTGCTCGCTGCCGGAGATCGAAGCGCGGCTGGACGCCGTGGAGGAGCTGTCCGGCAAGAGCGTGTGGCGCGAGGAGCTGGTGGCCACGCTCAAGGAGGTGGGCGACCTGGAGCGGCTGTGCGGCCGGCTGTCGCTGGGCGCGGGCAACGCACGCGACCTGCGCGCGCTGGGGCTGTCGCTGACGCAGTTGCCCAAGCTGGGCGCGGCGCTCGCGCGGTGTGACGCGGGGCTCTTGAAGGCGCTGGCCGGGCCGCTGGGCGCGCTGCCGGAGCTGGCGGATCTGTTGATGCGCGCGGTGACGGACGAGCCGCCGGTGGTCATCCGCGAGGGCGGCTTCATCCGGCAGGGCTTCCACGCGGAGCTGGACGACCTGGTGGCGCTGTCCACCACGGGCAAGGACTACCTGCTCAAGCTGGAGCAGCGGGAGAAGGAACGCACGGGCATCTCCTCGCTGAAGATCCGCTACAACAAGGTGTTCGGCTACTACCTGGAGGTGACGAAGGCGAACCTCCACGCGGTGCCCAAGGACTACATCCGCAAGCAGACCACGGTGGGCGCGGAGCGCTTCGTCACCGAGGAGCTGAAGGAGTACGAGGAGAAGGTCCTCACGGCGGAGGAGCGCCGCGTGGTGCTGGAGCTCCAGTTGTTCGAGGAGCTGCGCGCGAAGGTCATCGCCGCGGCGCCGCGGATCCGCTCCGCGGCGGAGGCGGTGGCCACGGCGGACGCGCTGGTGTCGTTCGCGCGGTGCGCGGCGGAGTACGGCTACACGCGGCCCCAGGTGGACGCAGGGGAGGGGCTGACCATCACCGGCGGCCGGCACCCGGTGGTGGAGCGGATGCTGGGCTCGGGCGAGTCCTTCGTCCCCAACGACGTGCGGCTGGATCCGGAGGACGCGCAGCTCCTGGTCATCACCGGCCCGAACATGGCGGGCAAGAGCACGGTGATGCGGCAGGTGGCGCTGACAGCGCTGATGGCGCAGGCGGGCTCGTTCGTGCCGGCGAAGGCGGCGCGCATTGGCCTGTGCGACCGCATCTTCACGCGCGTGGGCGCGGCGGACAACCTGGCGCGCGGGCAGTCCACGTTCATGGTGGAGATGACGGAGACCAGCCACATCCTCCATCACGCCACGCGAAAGAGCCTGGTCATCCTGGATGAGATTGGCCGTGGCACGTCCACGTTCGACGGCTTGTCCATCGCGTGGGCGGTGGCGGAGCACATCCACGACAAGGTGGGGGCGCGAGCGCTCTTCGCCACGCACTACCACGAGCTGGTGGACCTGGCGCGCGAGCGGCCCCGGGTGAAGAACCTGTGCATCGCGGTGAAGGAGCAGGGCGGCAAGGTCATCTTCCTGCGCAAGCTGGTGCCCGGCGGGGCCAGCCGCTCCTACGGCATCGAAGTCGCGAAGCTCGCCGGCCTGCCGCCGGAGGTGGTGTCGCGGGCCCGCGAGCTGCTCCTGAACCTGGAGTCCGGCGAGCTGGATGACGCGGGCCGTCCGCGCGTGGCGGTGCGCTCCACGAAGCGCGCGGCTCCGGCGAACGCGGGGCAATTGGGGTTGTTCGGGGGCGCGCCCCCGCCGGCTCCCGTGGCCGCGCCACCCGTGCCTCCCGCGCACGCGGAGGTGCTGGAGTCGCTCCGGACTGCCTCCATCGACCGGATGACCCCGTTGGACGCGCTCAACCTGCTGGCGAAGTTGAAGCAGACGCTGGGGTGAGGCGAGCTAACCCGGATCGAGCGCCCAGGTCCCTTCCTCCCAACGCTTCAAGGCCTGCTGCGCTCCGAACGGGACCATTCCCTGTCCCTTGGCGGCATCTTCCAGGACCGCCTTGGCTTCGGCTGTCCGATATCGGAGCAGATGGGCGGCGGCCATCACGCGCACGTCCATTCGCTCATGCTTGAGCAGCACGGTGAGCGCGTCGCGTCCGGCATCGCCGTGCGCGAAGAGCCTGTCGACAGCGGCCCCGTATTTCCTGACGTGCTTGTTCCCTGCCTTGGCGTCTCCCCGGAAGATGGCCTCGTTCTGCGCGACCACGTTCTGTGCGAACTGTTCGACAAGCTGCTCCAACGTCATCACCAAAGCCCCTTTCCGATGATTGCAACGGCCCTGGAGTGGATGATGCGATTTGCAGGTGTCGCGGTTCTGGGCTGTGCCTTGCTGCTGGCAGGCTGTGCTGGTGTGGAATCGGCCTCAGGAAGACGAGGCTCGCGAGTCCTTCGACAGCGTGTACCCGTGGGTACGGTCCTTATTGCTCCTTCCGGGAAGGTTTCGCGGCAGGCACTGGATATGGGCCTGCTGCACTTGGAGCCCTTCGAGGAGCTGCTGATCCGAGCTGGGCTGGACGAGCCGGATGAGCTTCCACTGCACCGCAACCCTTTCACTCCGGATGACGCGGTGGAGGTGCTGGGCCGGTTGATGGAGAAACCAGTAACCCTTGGCACCTTTCCGCCACGCATGGCGGCCGGCCTCCTCCTGCAGGAGGTGCTGGAGCAAGGCGAGGTCTCTCGTGAGGAGTTGGCTCGCAAGGTGGCGAGGATGGCCCGAGAGCAATTGGCAGTGCTCCGGCCGGATGGCTACCTCGCCTGGGCCCTTACTGGACGCACTCAGCAAAAGGTGGCGCCCGTTGTGCGGCGGGACGGCGCCTTCCGCGCGAACGGCTTCGAATTGGGGCGCTTCTACAGCGGAAAGGATGGGGTCTTCCGCGCCGTGAACGCGCGGCTTGAGGCGTCGGAGCATCTGCCCCTTGCGGAGGTGTACGACGACTCGGACGTCATCAACCGCTCAGTGGACGGGGCCGAGGACGCCTTTGTGGATCTGTACCATGCACTGGGACACGCGCTTTCCCGCCCCATGGACAGCCTTGCGGCATTGAGCAACCTGCCGACCGGCCTGGCCGCGCTCATCTCATCGTCGCCCGCTTATTGGGAGCGCTTCCAGTACATGACGGAAGGAGAGCAGATTCGCGAGGTGGCACGGCTGACGACGAGCATCTTCGCTACCTGGGGAGCGGCATCGGCAACGACACGCACGGTGACGGGCCTGTCGGCGGGGGTAGAGGCCGCGGTGCCAGTGCTCGTACTGTCCGCGGACGGAGTTCTGGCGCTGGAGCGCGTCGTTGTTCCAGTGGGCCGTGCGGCGTCGGTGTTGAGCACGGGGCCTGGGGCGATCATCCTCCAACGGGCCGGCGACGCGGCAGGCTCAGGCGGAGGGAGCGGAGGCGGTCCGAAAGGCTACTCGTCCTTCAAGTCGTTCAAGCGAGCCATGGGGCCCGCAGGAGAGGGCAAGGAGTGGCATCAAATCGTGGAGCAAACGAACGGGAACGTGGCGCGCTTCGGGCCGCAGTCGCTCCACAATACGGAGAACGTCGTTTCCCTCGACAAGGCACTTCATAACCTGGTGAGCGCATTCTTTTCGTCCAAACGTCCGTTCATCACCGGCTCGGAATCGCTGACCGTGAGGCAGTGGCTGAGTGCTCAGACGCTTGACGCACAACGGGCATTCGGCCTGCGCAGCATCGAGAACATCAAGAAGGGAATCTGGCGATGACGCCTGCGGCACTCGTCGATGAGTTCGCCTCGCACGTGGAGGCGCAGACTGACGCAATCTTCCGGGGAGACGCCAAGACAGGGAACAAGCACGCGAAGAAGTACCAGGCCGCGATGAGGAAGCTCCGGGAGATCGGCGATGAAGGTCGCGAGGCACTCACGGCTCTGCTGAAGCACCCAAGAATGGACGTTCGAGTCGCGGCGGCGGCGTATCTGCTCCGCTACAGAACCGACGAAGCGAAGGCCGTTCTGGAGCATGCCGCGGGCGGGGAGGGGTTGGCGGCGTTCGAGGCCTCAGAGGTACTGAAGCGCTGGGAGGAGGGTGCCTGGAACCTGGATCCGGCCTGAAGGGGAGCGCGAACCGCAGGTCGGGTGTGAACCTGAAAGGTCCATCCCAGTAGACTTCAAAGGCCTTGTCGATAGAGACTCCCTGGGCGGCGCGCTCGCGCCCTGCTCATGCCCGGAGGAGTCATGTCCCCGTCCACCCCCGACAGCGGAAGTAGCCCCCAGCCCGCGCGGCGCCTGCCTCCGCCGACGCCCGAGGCGCCGCGCTTCCTCTTCTCCGTCGATGGCATCCGGTACGAGGCCATCCGCGAGCTGGCGCGGATGCAGACCGCGGAGCTGCTGATGCTGGTCCGTCGGCGACTGGAAGCGGACGGCGCATTGGCGGGCCTGTGTCTCGTGCGCCGGCTGCCCAACCCCTCCACCTACCTGCGCCGCAAGCGCCTGATGGAGGAGGTGCGGTTGGCCTTCCACCTCAATCACCCCGGCATCGCCCAGGTCTACTTCCGGAAGGTGCACGAGGACTTCCTGCACGTCGTCATGGAGCACGTGGACGGGCCTTCGCTGGAGACCCTGATCAGCGCCGGAGTCGCGCGCGGCAGGCCTGTCTCCGAGGCCTTCGGCCTCTACGTGGGCGCGGAGCTCGCGGAGGCGCTGCACCACGCGCACACCCTGACGGACGCGGCGGGCCGGCCGCTCGGCATCATCCACCGCGACGTCAACCCCCGGCACGTCTACGTGGGCGCGCACGGCGGCGTGAAGCTGACGAACTTCGGCGCGGCGTACTCGGTGATGGTGGGGCGCGAGGAGTCCCCCATGAACCTCGTCCGGGGGGACGTGGCCTATGCCTCACCCGAGTACCTGGAGAAGCAGCCGCTGTCGCCGCGCTCCGATGTCTTCAGCCTGGGCGTGCTGCTGGTGGAGCTGCTCACCGGCAAGCACCTCTTCGACGTGCAGGACGTGCGGTTCACCGCCAGCGGACTGGCGCCCCTGCGGATTGAAATCCTCCCCTCCCTGCCGCTCACGCAGATGCGCATCCTGCTCGCCAGGTTCGGTCCGGCGGACGTCGAGGCGGCGGTGGCGGGGCTTTCGCCGGACGTGAAGGCGCTGCTGCACACGGCCCTGCGCGCCGACCCGACGGAGCGCTTCGCCACGGCGGCGGAGATGGGCGCCGCGCTGCGGACCGCGCTGGTGAAACGCCCCCCGGGCTTCGGGCGTCACGAGGCGTCCGAGGAGGTGGGCGTCGTGCTGGCCGAGGGAAGCTGCCTGCGGGACGCGGTGGAGTTCGGCGAGGGAGGCCTCTTCCCGGAAGGGCTGGAGGAGCACGAGCTCGGCGTCTCGCCTCCAAGGCGGTAGCGGCCTTCAGCGGGTCAGGACGGTGGCGACGTGGAGGAGCGCCTCCAGCTTCTCCGCGTCCAGCTTGCGCGCCAGGTAGAGCAGCCGCCGCAGGGCGGGGGTCTCGTCCTCACGCGGGCGCGGGCGCTGGCCCTTGCGGCCTCGCACCAGACCGGTGAGGCCCAGCAGGTCCTCCGGGGACACCTTCAGCTCCGTGCACAGCCGGTAGAGCGTCGGGACGCTGGGCAGCATCTTCCCGCGCTCCAGACGGCTGTAGACGGTGGAGAGCAGGCCGACGCGAGGGCCCACCTCGGCCTGGGTCAGGCCCTGCTCTTCGCGGGCGGCGCGGGCGATTCTGCCGATGGTGATGGCCAGTTCTTCATTCATGGGACCGGCTCGGGAGCTGGTGGTTCCGGAGGCACACCTGGACGTCCCAGGTGCCGCGCGAGGTGTATCAGACGACACCCGGCCGGGTGTCCTTCATCCACCGGCAAGGCGCGGCGGCTGTTCATCCCAGCGTCGCGCGGAGGAGCGCATGCGAGTGGTCCGAAGTCCCCAAGCGAGGACGTCATGATGCCGCCGCCCGCCATCCTGTCACCGGGCGCCGAGGTGCTGGGCTACACGGTGGAGCACCCACTGGGGCAGGGCGGCTTCGGCACGGTGTACCTCGCGCGCAACGCGGGGCAGCCGTTCGCCTTGAAGCTGCTGCACCTGCCACGCGTGGGCGAGCGGGTGGAGCGCGAGGTCTCCATCCTCTTGAAGCTGCGCCACCCCCATGTGGTGGGGCTCCAGGGGTATGGCCTGTGGCCGCCCGGGGCGCCGCGGTTCGCCGTCATCGTCATGGAGTACGTGGACGGGCGCAGGCTGGACGTCTGGGCGGAGGAGGAGAACCCCACGGCGAGGCAGGTGGCGCGCGTGGTGCTCGACGTGGCGCGGGCGCTGGGGGCCTCGCACGCCGTGGGGGTGCTGCACCGGGACGTGAAGGAGGCCAACGTCATGGTGCGGGCCTCGGACGGCGTGGCGAAGCTGGTGGACTTCGGCATCGGCGACTACGAGGGCGCGCGGAGCCTGACGGTGGACATCCTCCCGCCGGGGACACCGGAGTACCGCGCCCCGGAGGCGTGGCGCTTCTTCCGGCAGCATGTCCGCGTACCTGGCGCCCGGTACGAAGCCGGGCCGTCGGATGATTTGTGGGCGCTGGGCCTGGTCCTCTACTCGCTGCTGACGGCGCGGCAGCCGTTCGATGGGGCCGACGAGCCCGGCTTCATCGAGGCCGTGGTGAGCCGTGAGCCCGTGCCGCCCCACGAGGAGAATCCACGGGCGCCGCGTGCGCTGGGCGACGTGTGCATGCGCCTCCTGGAGAAGACGCCGGAGACGCGCACGATGAGCGCCCTGGCCGCCGTGACGGAGCTGGAGCGGGTGTTGGCGGACGCGGACGCGACGTGGGACGTGCCGCTCTGCGACGCCTACGGTGAGGACACCGCGACGACGGAAGGGGGCAGGGACAGCGAGGACCGGTGGATGCATGCGCCGCTGCACCGGCCGCGCCGGGGGAGGCGGGTGCCGCCTGCCCGTGCGACGCCGTCAGCGCCGGGGACCGAGCCGGAGCCGACGTCGCGCACGCACGGTTCGCCGTGGGGGATTGCCGTGACGCTGCTGCTGGTGCTGGCCGTGGCGCTGTGGCTTTGGCCGTCACGAAGTCCCGGGGTGTCACGGGTCCGTCAGGAAGTAGCGGCTTCTGGCAAGTCGCCTCAAGCTGCCCGCGCCGCGGCTCCCACCGGGCCGGAGGCCACTGCCGCGGCCGTCGCGTTCCCCGCGACGCTCCAGGAGGAATCAGCCACCGTGACGACGCCGCCGAAAGACACGCAGCCCCTTCAGCTCCCCTTGAAGCCCGCGAAGAAGGGCATGGGCGTCATGGCCCGTGCGGTGAGCACGGCGGCGGCATGCACGGCGCTCGCGTGTCCTGGACCGCAGGTGCGTCAGCCCCCGCCGCCGGAGCCGTGTCCGGTGGGAGCGGTGACGGCCATGGAGAAGCGGGGAGTCGATATCGGAGACAAGCAGCCGGCGCGCTTCGCGATGGGAGATCCCCGGATCATTTCAATCGGCGAGGGCCCCGTCGAAGTCCGCCTCATCGGGCACTGGGTCGGGTTGCCGGGCAAGAGCGTCTTGTCTGGGCGGAGCATCGTCCGGGACCGTGTCTACGTTCGCTTCAACTGGGCGACGACACCCCAGGGAGACAGCTTCCCTGTGTGCTTTGATGTCCATGCCGAAGAGGGGCCACGGGGCATGGCGCGAGAGGCAGGTGACGACTCTCCCTCTCGAGCCCGCATCTGGACGATTGGCGACGTGAAGGCGGTCGCTGAGTTCGAATAGCGGCTCCAACGGAAAGAACATCGAGTGCCTTCTTCAACATGGGCCGTCCTCCTGGGGATGCTTCTCTTCGGGACGGCGGTGGTCGCGCAGCCAGAAGCCTCGTCTTCAGTGCCAGGTTCGCGGCGCATCGAATTGAGCCCGGAGCGAGCTGAACTCGTCAGTGAAGTCATGATCAGCCCGGGCCTCTCCACGATGCTTCTTTTCGACTCGGAGTTGCAGCGGGAGAGCATCGAGCTGGAGAACCGGCAGCGCTTTTCCCTGATCGATGTGGGGCAGGCGACCCTCAGACTCGTGCCCTCGGCGAGTGCCACCCCAGGTGAATGGTTCAGGCTGAGGGTGCGATTCCGGGATGGTGCGGCGCCATCGAGCGCGATGTTCCTGCTGAAGGTGCATCCGGCGAAAGCGGAGGCCACCATCGAGGTCTACCGCGAACAGCGGACGATTGAGACGTATCAACAAGAAATCCGCGATGCCCGCGCGGAACTCCTGCGTTGCCAGGACGATCTGACGCGGGTTGTATCCGAACACAAGGCGCCGGGTGGATTGTCGGGGATCCTCTTCAACGACGGATTGGACCTGAACGGTGTCGAGGGGCAGGTCCTGGCCAAGACTGTCGCGAGAATGGCTGCCAATGGACTGGGGGCACCCGTTGTCAAAAGCTACCGCTCAAGCAAGCTGGTGGCCGTGGATGCCTGGATTGATGTGAAGACAGGGACACATCCGTGGACGGCGGAGGGGGCGACGCTCAAGGACAAGTCTGGCCAGGAGTTGAAGATCCTGCGCGTGTGGCAAGCAACGCCAATCCTGCCAGGAGGCCCCGAGGGACGCGTGATCGTGGAGGCCGAGGCTCCGGCGACTGCTGTCCACGGGCCGTTCTCACTCAAGCTCTGGGAGGCGGACGGTCCTCGGAGCATCACACTCGGGAACGTGACGTTTCCCTGAGGGCCCTGCGCCAACACCCGGCTGGCTCCGCGGCGCCGTACCTCCCATCCCCTTCCCGATGTGATCAAT
This sequence comes from Corallococcus sp. AS-1-12, assembly GCF_020036995.1. Classification (NCBI taxonomy): domain Bacteria; kingdom Pseudomonadati; phylum Myxococcota; class Myxococcia; order Myxococcales; family Myxococcaceae; genus Corallococcus; species Corallococcus sp. AS-1-12. The sequence continues at coordinate 43,801 of NZ_JAIQDD010000021.1, forward strand.
GGCCAGCAGCCATTGCCCGTGCATCCTGCCGCCGTGACCGCCGCGGGAACCATTCGCCCGCGGCTCGCCATTCCCTGTCGGACCCAACAGGGAAGCTCCCCCGTGTTGCCCCTGTCGGGGACTACTCGGGAGGCGTCGATGTTCGTGCGTTGGAGCCTGGCCATCCTGTCACTGCTGTTGTCATCCGGAGCGGCTTGGGCGGAGGAGAGAGCCGGGTCCCAGGACTCGGATGAGCCTCCGCCGCCAGCCTTGCCCGATTCGAGATCGCGTTGGGCAAGCCTCATGAGCCTGGAGGCCACGACGTGGACGTTGCTTCCCCGGAGGACGGCGGTAGGGGACGAAGGCTACCTGCAGGTGACGCCCAGGTGGGTGCTGGCCAGACCCGGAGTGCTTCACCTGGGCCTGGGGGCCCCGGTGCGGCTGCGGATGTGGGGCGGTGAGGCAGGTGCCGGCCTGGTACGGAAGGAGGACTGGGACACGCTGTCCGACTGGGGCCAGGTCGTGCGAATCCTCACGGTGGGAGGGGATGCACCGAACTCGCTGTGGATGGGCGCCCTGGAGTCATACACCCTACTGTCCGGGCATCTGGTGCGTCGATACAACAACCGGGGCAATCCCAACTATCACCCCGCCGGGGCGGTGGTGACGGGCCTGATGGCACCCGTATACGTGGAGGCTTTCGCCTCGGACGTGCTCGGTGCGCGGCTGATGGGCACGGAAGTCGTCCTGGATGCACAGCACCTGCTCTTCGGACGCCCTCGCAATCCCTTGCGGTACATGCTGTCGCTGTCCGCGGTGCATGACTGGGGGAAGGCCGGAGGACCTTCGGCGCCGATGACGCTGGCCCACATGGATGGGACAGCCATTCTCGTACGGCGCGCCAATCCCGAGGGCGGCTTCGAGTTGCAGGCGACGGGGGGCTGGGGTGGGCGTCCCGGCGAAGGAGGTGCCTGGGGCGCGGTGGCAGGCCTGGGGGTGGAGTCCGTCTCCCCGACGTTGGACCTGCGGGCGCGTCTGGAAGGGCGCCTGCAACGGGGCGGCTTCCGCCAGGGCGCCTTCGGTCCGGACTATGAGCTTGCGCGCTTCCAGGTGGCGGGGCCGTCCGCCCTGCCGCAAGCGGAGGCCCCCTTCCCGGACGGGGCCTCGGTCCATGGCGAGGTGATTCTCAGTTGGGACGCGGTGGGCCTGGGCACGCTGGGGAAGCGCCACCTCCGCCTGACCCTGGGGGCCGAGGGCTTCAACTGGGGGCGCGTGGACGTGGAGGGGCGCCTGGAGGCGCAGGTGTTCCAGCGGAACCTCTCCGTGGCGGCAGGCGGTATGGCGATGGGAATGGGCCAGCGGGGAGCCCGCTACCTCGTGTCGAGCGAGGCGCGGTGGCGGTTCCTGAGCGGGGCGCTCTATGCGGTGGGGCAGGGCGGAACGCTGCTGTTTCCCACTCCAGAGGGAACGCTGCGGCCGGGAGTGTTCGCGGCCGTGGGGCTGGGGGTGGATCATGTGCGCTGAGAATCGGCTGCACGTCGGACCCTGCCTCGTACTGATGGCGGCCCTCCTCGCTTCGGGCTGCGTGCCACTCCCCGCGAAGTCGCGCCCTGTAGCGAGCCTGGCTTTCAGTCCCTTGTTCGCGGTCGCCCAGACGGCGAACCGCACGGCGGCAGGCGTGTACCAGGAGGAGGACGCGGGTGCCCCGACTGGGGAGCGCGTGATGGCTCCCCTTGGCTTTCGACGCGGCCCCTTGACGGAAGCCGCCGAAAGGCCGGGGGCGCGCGGCCCGGGAGAGGTGAGCGATATCGCCTTCGCTTGCGGTGCCAAGGCCGTGCCTTCCGGTTGGCCCCACCTGGACTCCAGCGAGGAAGTGCTGGCGCCCTTCCTCGCGTGTGCATCTCCAGCCGAGTTCGTGGCCATGCAGCGCGGAGTGGACATGGCCTCGCTGGTGGAGTCGATGGAGGGCTGGGACGCCGTCCGGCTGGGCGCCCTGGGGCCTCTCGATGCGCGGGCATCGGAGGTCCTCGGCCGTCAGCGCGCTGCGTTCCTCGTCGCCGCCACTGAGAAGTATGGCGTGCCGTACGCAGAGGTTCTTGCCCTCTTCGTTCTTCATTCGGCCTTCGACGACGAGCTGCGCGAGTTGGTGCGGCTGCTGGCGCGCGACAAGCAGTTGGAAGAGACGCTGGGGAGCATGGCCACGGTCCGCGAGGAGCTGAAGCGGCGGGGCCTGTCGCTGGAGGGCTTTCCTGAGCGAGGCGAGCAGGCCCGGGACGTGCTGCGTGGGCTGGGGCGCGCGGGCCGGGACATGCTCTCCAGCACTTCCGTGAGTGGCGAGGCCCGGTTCACGGAGCTCATGGCGCTGCGGGAGCAGATGCCGGCGCCCTACCAGGCGGCCCTCGACGAAGTGCGGAAGGCCTTGCTGGAACGGCACTACTCGCCCGGAAGTCTCTCCGCGGGCGCCTTCGATCACCTGACGTTCGGAGTGCCGCTGGGCGTCTACCACCTGGTGTCGGAGACGGGGCACGGGGCGTACTCGCTGGCGCAGGGCAGGTACGAACAGGCCAGCCGGGAGCTGGCACCGGCGGCACTGGCGGTGGCCCTGTATGCAGGGGGCAAGGGCGCAAGGGCCCTTGTGGAGGCGCGCGGAGGGTTGAGGCGACTCCAGGTGCCCGCGCTGGACTTCGAGCGAACGAAGCTGCTGCTCGAACGCCTGGAGGAGCAACTGGGCGTCAACGCCGCTCGCGATCTGCTGCGCTACCTCCAGGCGAGCCGAGAGGGCGCGCGGGTCGCCGCTGAATGGGGGGAGGCGGGGCTGCTGGCGCTGTACGAGGCGCGCGGAAATCCTGCGAAGGCGCACGCGGTGCTGGCCGAGGCGCGTCGCGATTCCACCCGAGCTGCCGCGACGAAAAGCGTGGCCGGGAGGGCCGGCGGCTCCGCGTTGCCAACGCAGGATGCCGGCGTGTCCGCGGTGGAGGCGGCGAAAGCCAAACTGATCCAGGCGGAGCTGGAGGCTTCGGGCCTGCGCCTTCCCAAGGACGCGGGGCTGCTCAAGCAACTGGCTCCCAAGCTGGATGCACCTCCGGCAGGAGTTGAGAAGGGGGCGAGCCTCTGGCGCGACTACGTCACCTACCGGGAGCGGCGGCTCCAGGAGATTCAGGGCGGTGCGGACGTCAAGGGCCCCCTGAAGTGGGCGGGCTACCAGGAGATGTTCGCCCACTACTCCCGGGGCATGGCCTTCGAGAAAGCCATGGTTGCCCTCCTTGAGGAGGATGCAGCCCGCCCTCAGGCGCAGCGCCGATGGCTCAGGGACTTCGACCAACCTCGCATCGAGACGCACGTGGGAGTGATGAAGTCGGACCTGCGCTTCGCGGACGTGCTCGTCATCGAGGAACGACCTGCTCCTGGTACTTCTCCTCGCGTTGAGACCTTCAGCTTCAAGAGCCGGGACCTTTCACGGTTCGGAACAGACGCCATCACGGCTCAAATGTTCGAGGACGCGAGCGCTGCATTGAGGTACTACGGCGAGACCTTGAACATTCGCCGCCCTGGCATGCAGATGGATGTGCGGGTTCAGAAGGTTCGCTTGATTTATGAGGGAGGAAGACTCAAGCCCAGAGACACGGGAGACCTGGTCCGGGCCTTGATGAATACACGTGATGCGATCACGGGAGTGGAGGTCGTGTTCCAATGAGGCATCTGAATCTTTGGGAGTCAAGGTCGGCGGACCATCTCGTGTTGTCATTTGAAGCGGCCTTTGACGGCGCTGCTCCGTGTGAGGATGCGCTGGCACCGATGCTCGAAATCCTGGAGGAACATGCGGGCGAGTGGATGCCGGATGTCGCCGGAGGGAATCGTGACCGCAAATACTCCCGGGATGCGGTCTGGAGGGCGCTGAAGGAAAGGCGTAGGGGCGGGGTCACGTTCATGGGGTTTTATCGAACGCGAGAACCTGCGTTGGATATGTCGTTGAGCCTTCGGCTCCCTCCGCTGCCTTGTGGCATTTCCGTCTTGGCTCACATTGATTCGCTCCCGCTGTTTTCCGAAGAGGCGCCGTGCGTTCGCCTTGTTGGGATGGTTCGTGCGTGGGCCTCGCGCTACCCGACGTCATACGCATCGGCCCACAGTTCCGCCGATAGCCAACTGTCGGGTGCTCCCCATTTTGGCAGGGACAACGAAGCCGTCTGGAGGGATGGTTTCGATAAAGTCTATGAGCTGTCCTGGCTCAATGTCTTCGGCACGAAGCTGGTGGAGACGGTAGGCCGCGAGCGGATGCTCTCGACGCCCGCGCATCTCGTGGAAGAACTCCCCAACGGCTCCGTCCTCCTGGTGCTGCGGCCCACCGCCGCTGACTTCGCCAATGAGGAGGCGCGCATCGCCCAGGCCCGCGCCCATGTGCACCTCCGGCCGGAGCTTGATTTCGACACGGTACTGCGGGCCCTGCGAGAGCGCAGTGCCGCGCTCGCTCCGGTAGCGCCACGCTATGACCCCGACCTGGCACCGCTCCTCTCCCGGATGCCGTACGAAGTCCCCATCAGCGAGCGGCAGAGGAAGATCGCCGAGCTCAACGACTTCCGGCCGCCCGTGCCGGAGGAATGGCTCCCGGCCGCACTCCCGTCGGACGTCGAGGACCCGGAGCGCATCCTCAGTGACTACGATGACCTGTCAGAAGGCCTCGTGGCGGCGCTGCACACCCAGGTGCCCAGCATCTTCGATGAGACGCCTGAGGCCCTCACGGACCTCGACTTCTACTTCTGGAGGGAGCGCTTCCCGGAGCGGTACACGCGCGACCTCATCGACGGACATACCGCGCCGGCCCTGGGGGCCTACCTCGGACGCACGCTGGTGCGTCGGCTGGGCGGGACGTGGGTGCTTCGGCAAAGGCTGGAGCAGTCGCAGGTACGTGTGGGCCAGCGTGTCTGGCTTCCGTTCCTCCGCGCCCGCCGCTACATGCAGTCCTGTCAGTCACTGCTGGACTGCTCGCTCACGCAGTTCTTCCGGGAGGCGGAGCGGCACCGCGACTGACTTGAACCCGGGCACGAATGAAGCGCGGGCCCCGGGCGTGAAGTAGGCTTCGCTCCCGCCATGCAGCTCGCCATCCCCCATGCCCCTCGCGGTGTCCGGCTCTCCCAGGTGCCCGGGGCGGTGGCACGTCTGGTGCGCGGGGTGGTGCTGGGCCTGGCGATCATCGCGGTGCTGGGCCTGGGCGCCAGCTACGTCGGCCGGTACTTCATCGAGGAGCAGCGCTTCACGTCCCGCGCGGAGCTTGTGGACGCGGTGGTGGGCGCCAGCCACGCGCCGCCCGTGCATGAGCGCGAGGACGCGGAGGGCACGCTGGACGTCCTCTACACGTTCGCCAACGAGGCTCACTCCGTGTCAGGGGTGCGCACGAGCGCGGACCACGCGGCGGGCCTGGGCCACGGCGCCAGGGTGCAGTTGCTGGTGGATCCGTCCCAGCCGGGGCGCCCCCGCGAGGCGACCCACGCGCGGGCCCAGGCGGCCCGGGTGGGCCTGCTGCCCTGGGGACTGGGCCTGGGCGCGCTGGTGGCCCTGGGCGGCTTCGTTTGGGAGGTGCGGCGGCTGTGGCGCCGGGAGGTGGTGCCCCTGCGCCTGGGCGCGCTGGTGTGGCTCACCCCGGATGACGGCTACCTGCCGGAAGGGAAGGGCGAGGCCGTCTTCCCCGCGCACTTCTTCCGCCAGGACGTGAAACACGCCGTGCGGGCGCGCTGCCGCCCCCAGCGGGCCCCGGTGCGCAACGGCGGCAAGGTGCTGGCGGCCGTGGTGCCCTCCGAGCCGGGCTGGTGCCGCGTCATCGACGAGGAGCTGGCGCGGACGCTGGGCTGGGTGCGCTGACGGACGGACAGGTGGGGTTGAAAAGTTGCTGGCCCCCGGAGGCCGTGTGACACACGCCTGTAGCTGCAACGTCCGGAGGCTCTCATGCGCGTTCGCTTCTCCCACTTCGTGCTGCCCGTGCTGCTCCTCACGGCCCCGAGCGCCGTCGGAGCCGCCAAGCGCAACGAAGCGGAGGAGGCGTACCAGCAGGCCCGCCGCGCCTACTACGCGCTGAAGGACGACGCGTCCCGCCGCAAGCTGCGCCACCACTGGCTCAACGTGGTGCACCGCTTCGAGTCCGTGGCCACGCGCTTCCCCAAGAGCGACCGCGCCCCCGATGCCCTCTTCACCGCGGGTGACCTGCTCCAGGAGCTGAGCCGCATCTCCTTCGTGGACGAGGACCTGCAGGCGGCCATCACGGACTACTCGAAGCTGGTGGAGGCGCACCCGAAGCACCGGCTCGCGGACGACGCGGCGCTGGCGCTGGCGCGCATCCACGTCAACCGCCTGGACAAGCCGGAGGCGGCCCGGAAGATCCTCAACGAGTCCCTGGCCACCAACCCCAAGGGCGACCAGGTCAAGGAGCTCAAGTCGCTGCTGGCCTCGCTGCCGCCGCCCAGCAAGACGCCGCCCGCGAAGCCCACGGTGAAGCCGCTGCCCCCGGTGCTGAAGCCCACGCCGGACACCGCCGTCGCCGCCGCGCCCCCCAGCTCGCCGCTGGTGGACGCCATCTCCAAGCTCGCCCGCGAGCCGTCGCCGGTGCCGCACACCACCCCGGTCCCGGCCCCCGACACCGCCGCGAAGGACGCCACGGCGAACATCGTGGACGCGCCCACCGTCGCCGACCGCGCCAATGACGTGAAGGACTCCGCGAAGGCTCCGGAGGCGGTGGCGTCCGGGACGTCGCAGCCCCCGAAGCCGGAGGTCCGCGTGGAGGTCGCGGCCGTGGCGTCGAAGGCGCCCGCTCCGCTGGTGGACAGCGCCCCGGTGGCGCCGAAGCCCGCCGCTCCGGAGGCCGTGGCCTCGTCGAAGACGGCGCGTCCGGCGTCGCCCGCTCCGGAGGCGCCGCGCCCGGTGACTGCGCCGGTGGACGCGCAGGTGGCGCAGGCGCGGCTCAAGGCGGTGGCGAAGCAGTCCCGCCACGCGGAGCTGACGCTGGCGGAGCAACTGGGGCTGAAGGTGCGCCGCGTGGTCATCGACGCGGGCCACGGCGGCCATGACTCCGGCGCCATCGGCAAGGCGGGGACGAAGGAGAAGGACGTGGCGCTGGCCATCTCCAAGAAGGTCGCGGACGGCCTGCGGGAGAAGGGCCTGGAGGTGGTGCTCACCCGCGACGACGACACGTTCATCCGCCTGGAGGACCGCGCGAAGCTGGCCAACGAGGCGCACGGCGACCTGTTCATCTCGGTGCACTGCAACTCGGCGGCGACGCACAAGCTGCGCGGCATCGAGACGTACACGCTCAACACGTCCGCGGACCGCTACTCCATCCGGCTGGCCGCTCGCGAGAACGCGTCCTCGGAGAAGGGCATCAGCGACCTCCAGTTCATCCTCGCGGACCTGGCCACCAAGGCGAACACGGAGGAGTCGAGCCGGCTGGCGAGCGCCGTGCAGCACAACCTGGTGACGGGCCTGTCCGGCAAGTACGACGGCATCAAGGACCTGGGCCACAAGGAGGCGCTGTTCTACGTGCTCCTGGGCGCGAAGATGCCCGCCATCCTGGTGGAGACGTCCTTCCTGTCGCACTCGGAGGAGGAGAAGCGCCTGGCGTCCGAGCGCTACCAGGACGAGGTGGCGAAGAACATCGTGCTGGGAGTGGAAGAGTTCCTCGGTGATCGCCGCCGCGTGGCCAAGGTAGATTGACGCGTTCGTCGTCGTCAGTCCCCATGGCCGAGCAGTCCCCTCCGTCCAGCCCCAGGCCCTCGCCGGCCCCCCACGCGCCCCCGTTCCAGACGGAGGCGGAGCTGCGCGCGTGGCTGCAGGCGGAGGGCCTGGAGCACCTGGGCCGCCTGAGCCTGGCGCTGCTCACGCCCCGCGTGGAGGCCGCGTACCTGCCGCAGGTGCGCGCGGTCATCTCCCGCCGCAGGCTGGTGGAGCTGCTGGCGCAGGACTCGCTCGACCGCTGGACGGCGGAGATGCTGCCCACGCCGCGCATGCGGGACCTGCTGCCGAGGCTCGCCTGGCGCTACGTGGAGGACGAGCGGCAGGGCGCCATCGAGGCCCGGGCCTCCGTGGCGGAGCGGCTGGAGCCCCCGGCCGACATCCGCACGCACGCGGTCCACGGGCTGCTCCTCGCGTGGCGCGCCCGGGTGCCGTCCAGCGTCGCGCCGCGTCCGGAGCGCGCGCTGCCGCTGGAGGCGCTGGTGGAGGAGCCGGACCTGCCGGGCTTCCGCCTCAAGGAGACGCGCATCTCCGAGCTGCCCGTGTCCCCGGCGGGCTCGGGCTTCATCCTCGCGGAGGCGCGGCTGACGTTCAGCCCGTCCAGCGTGACGGCGGACTGCACGTGCGGCGCCACGTTCTGCGTGCACCAGTTGGCGGCGGCGGACACGGCGCTCCTGTGGCTGCGGCAGCGCTGGACGGAGGCCTTCGGCGAGACGCTGGAGGAGCTGGTCCGGCCCGCGTGGGCGCGGACGCTGCGCGCGCTGGAGCGGGCGGTGGAGGAGAGCCCGGGCGGCGGCGGAGGCGTGGAGATCTCCTGGCGGCTGGACGTCATCGAAGGGTACGGCGTGGAGGTCGCGCCCTACGTGCACCGGCGCACGAAGAAGGGCCAGCGCACGCCGGGGACGAAGGTCGGCCGGCGCAAGCTGCTCCAGGAGTACGGCTCGCAGTTGAGCCCCGCGGACTCGCGCATCGCCGCGCTGCTCCCGGACAGCACGGCCCCCGCGTCACGCGCGCTGCTGTTCGAGCTGATGGATCACCCGCGCCTGTCGCTGGAGGGCACGCAGGACATCCCCGTGCGCATCGAGCGCGAGAAGGTGGGCCTGGTCGCCGAGGACCGGAGCGGCACCGTGGTGGTGAACGCGGGCGTGGACGGCACCGTGCTGCCCACGCCGCTGCTGGAGCGCGTGCGCAAGGCGAAACCGGAGGACGCGGTGTTCCTCTGGGACGACGGAGCGCACGTGCTCACGGTGCTGGACGTGAGCCCGGAGGTGCGCGCCATGGCGACGGTGCTCCAGCGGCACGGCAACGCGTTCCCCCCGGAGAGCCACGGGGCGCTGCTGGAGCACCTGTCGAAGCTCTCCGGACGCCTGCCGGTGTCCATGCCCCGCAGCGTGATGGGGGAGTCCATCGCGCCGCAGCAGCTCCCGGTGCTGCGGCTGGAGGGACAACCCGGCGGCGCGGTGCGGCTGGAGCTGCGGCTGCGCGCGCTGCCGGACGCCCCCGCGCTCCTGCCCGGCAACGGGGCGCGCGACGTGCACGTGCGGCGCGACACGCGGTCCTTCCACGCGGTGCGCGACTTCGCGCGCGAGCTGGCGGTGGCCGAGGCGCTCCAGTCCCAGCTTCCCTTGAAGACGGCGGAGCCGCAGGAGCTGCCGTTCTGCTTCCTCTTCCACAGCGCGCAGGGCGGGCTGGCGGTGCTGGCCGCGTGCGCGGACATGGAGCCCCGGCCGGAGCTGGAGTGGGTGGGCGCGTCCATGCGGCTCATGCCCAGCCGGGGCGCGGCCGACCTGAAGGTCGTCCTGGAGCGCAAGCGCGAGTGGTTCGGCGTGATGGGCGGCCTGTCCGTGGAGGGCGAGCGGGTGGAGCTGGCGCGGCTGCTGGACTCGGCCCGGCGCAGGGAGCGCTTCGTCCAGGTGGACGCGCGCACCTGGGTGGAGATCGAAGCGGCGCTGCGCGAGCACCTGGAGCGGCTGGCGGATCACGCGTACCTGTCCCGTCACGGGCTGGAGGTGGGCCCGTCCGCGGCGGAGGCCCTGACGGCGCTGGGCACCGCGGGCGCGCACATCGACGCGGACGTGTCCTGGAAGTCGCTGGTCGAGCGCATCTTCGCGGCGAAGGACCTGAAGCCCCGGGTGCCCGCGACGCTCAAGACGCAGTTGCGCGACTACCAGTTGGAGGGCTTCCGCTGGCTTGCGCGGCTGGCGTCGTGGAACGCGGGTGGGGTGCTCGCGGACGACATGGGGCTGGGCAAGACGGTGCAGGCCCTGGCCGTGCTGCTGGAGCGCGCGAAGCACGGGCCCGCGCTGGTGCTGGCCCCCACGTCGGTGGCCTTCAACTGGCGGGATGAGGCGAAGCGCTTCGCGCCGTCGCTGAAGGTGACCCTCTTCTCCGACTCGGACGACCGGGGCGGCACGCTGGAGCGGCTGGGGCCGCGGGACGTGCTGGTGCTCAGCTACGGCCTGCTCGTTCGCGACATCGAGCGGCTGGCCGCGCTGCGCTTCTCCACCATCGTCTTCGACGAGGCCCAGGCGCTGAAGAACGCGGCCACGCAGCGCTTCCGCGCGGCGCGGGCGCTCCAGGGCGACTTCAAGTTCGCGCTGTCCGGCACGCCCATGGAGAACCACCTGGGCGAGCTGTGGGCCGTCTTCGGCGTCGTCTTCCCGGGGCTGCTGGGCAGCCTGGAGGCGTTCCGCAGCCGCTTCGCCGTGCCGATCGAGAAGCAGGTGGACCCGACGGCGGGGCCCGCGCTGGCCCGGGTGATCCAGCCCTTCCTCCTGCGCCGCACCAAGGCCCAGGTGGAGGCGCAGTTGCCGCCGCGCACGGACGTGCACGTCCCCGTCATCCTGTCCCCGCCGGAGTGGACGCTCTACGAGGACGCGCGCCTGGCGGCCCTGTCCGACCTGGAGATCCGCAAGTCGAAGATGAAGGACCAGGAGCGGCGCATCGAGGTCCTGGCGGCGCTGACGCGGCTGCGGCTGCTCGCGTCGCACCCGCGCCTGTACGACAAGACGTCCAAGCTGGAGTCCTCCAAGCTGGAGCGCTTCCTGGAGCTCGTCCAGGAGCTGCGAGAGGAGGGCCACCGTGCACTGGTGTTCAGCCAGTTCACGTCCCACCTGGCGCTGATCCGCGAGGTGCTGGACGCCCAGGGCGTCGCCTACGAGTACCTGGACGGCTCGACGCCGGCCGGCGAACGGGCGGAGTGCGTGCGCGCCTTCCAGGAGGGCGACGCGCCCCTGTTCCTGATCTCACTCAAGGCGGGCGGCTTCGGCCTCAACCTGACGGCCGCGACCAGCGTCATCCACCTGGACCCCTGGTGGAACCCCGCCGTGGAGGATCAGGCCTCCGATCGCGCCCACCGCATCGGCCAGCAGCGCCCCGTCACCGTCTACCGGCTGGTGGCACGCGGGACGATTGAAGAACAGATGCTCTCCCTCCATGAGCAGAAGCGGGCCCTGGTGGCCGGCGTGCTGGAGGGCAAGGACGCCGCGGCCCGCCTGTCCACCCAGGAGCTGCTCGGGTTGCTCGCGCAGCGGCTGCCGGGCATCGACGGGCTCGATTCCGACGCGACGAAGCACTGAACGCTCTTTCCGTGGTTTTTCGCGGGGGCGTTCGTGCGCCTGAACGGGCACTGAACAGAATTTTAGCCATTTCCGCCACGCGGCGAACTGAACGGTCGAGCAGTCCCAGGTTCCTGATCGGTCATGCCTACATGAAACAGTGATCAGGTGGGAGGGGCGCGCCGTCTTTCGGTGGACACACCCGCCAGATCAGGAGCGCCATGCCCACATGATCGCGCTTTCAGCGGGTCGCAACCCACCCAATGAAACATGTATCAATAAAATACATGTTTCACTTTGGGGCATCTACCATTAAATGCAATTGATTGCATTTGATGCCTGTGTTTCAGCCGTGAATCAGCGGGAAGAAGTGGCCGATCGGGCCGTTCCCGTGGCCCACGGCGAGCGGGTAGCGCAGGGCGGAGGTGACGTACTCCTTCGCCAGCCGCACGGCCTCCAGCGGCGCGGTCCCCAGCGCGAGCCTCGCGGCGATCGCCGCCGACAGCGTGCAGCCGGTGCCGTGCGTGTTCGGCGTGTCCACGGGCGCCACGGACAGCGTCTCCATGCGCGTGCCGTCGAACCACACGTCCGTGCCGCGCAGCGCGCCGGGCATGCCGCCGCCCTTCACCAGCACCACGCGGGAGCCCAGGGCGTGGATGCGCCGGGCCGCCTCGCGCATGTCCTCCAGCGTCTGGATGTCCATGCCCGCGAGCAGCTTCGCTTCATGGCGGTTGGGCGTGAGGATGGCCGCCAAAGGCAGCATGCGCGTGCGCAGCGCCTCCACGGCCTCGTCGTCGATGAGCTGCGAGCCCGCGCGGGACACCATCACCGGGTCCACCACGATGGGCCCCAGCGACACGCGGGCCAGTTGACTCGCCACGGCTTCAATCAGCGGGCGCTGGGCCAGCATGCCCACCTTCACCGCGTCCACGCGCATGTCCGACGCGACGGCGTCCACCTGCGCGGTGACGGACTCGGGCGGCAGCAGGTCCACGCGGGTGACGCCCCGCGTGTTCTGCGCGGTGATGGCCGTCACGGCGCTGGTGCCGTGCACGCGGTGGAAGGAGAAGGTGCGGAGGTCGGCCTGGATGCCCGCGCCGCCGCCGCTGTCCGAGCCGGCGATGGTGAGGGCGGTTGCGACAGGGAAGGGCTTCATGGGCGCGGCATCCTAGCCGCGCCCCGGCGCACGCGACCCTGGAACTAGAAGCGGTTCTGCCGGGCCTGGTCGAAGTCCACGCGGTGCTTCAGGTAGAGCGTGTCCAGCATGTGGTTGCTGATGGGGTTCAGGTTTCCGTCGGTGAAGCGGTGCACCACCGCGCCCTTGCCCGCGTCCTTCAGGAAGGCCAGCGGATCCACGTCGCCGCCCAGGCCGGTGAGCGTGGGCACGGGGTCCGCGTTGTTGACGTAGTGCACGTACTGGGGGCCGTCCGGGTACTTCGTGGACGCGGCGCCGAAGGTCTCCACCTGCAGGTGGCTCAGCTTCGCCTCCACCTGCGCCGGGGACAGCCCGTCCTCCACGCGCAGCCGCTTCGCCACGTCGTTCAGCGCGCGCGCCGTGATGAGGCCGCCCTGGCTGTAGCCCACCAGGTGCACGTCACGGCCGGCCTTCAGCTCCGAGTAGAGCGTGTCCGCCAGCGTGTCCACGGCGGGGTTGCGGCCCTTGTCCAGCTTGTCCGTCACGCACTGGCCCAGGTCCTTCACCAGGCCTTCCGTCGCGTTGTGGATGCCCACCACCTTCGCGCCGGAGCTGTCCGCCAGCGCCTGCATCTCGTTCAACTGCCCCGACGTGGGCGTCATGATGCCGTTGACGTAGAGGATCGTCTTGTCCGGGTTCGGGTCGTTCTTCGGCGTGACGCCCGGCACGTCGCCTGGCTTCGTCGTCGGCGGGAGCACCTTGCCGCCCGCGCCCACGAACATGCCGTCCTGCGCGCGGTCCGGCTTCGCGCCGCCAAAGAGGCTGGTGATCTCCCGCACCGTGGTGGCGTTGAAGACGTTCGCGCCCATCTCCACGAAGCGGGGGATGTCCTTGATGCCGCCCACCGCCGCGTCGATGAGGCCGCCCAGCAGGTTCTTCCGCTGCGCCGGCTGCTCGAAGGAGGACTTCTGGAACGCGGGCTGATGCGCCGCCGGCTTCTTCCCGAGCGGCTCCGCGGCCGTCTTCGGGGTGGAGGACGGCACGGCGAGGGAGCGGGTGCGGTCGATCGTGCTCATGGGAACCTCCAACCACCGGGGGAAGTGGGTCTGGGGAGGTTATCCCCATCCGGCCCCGGAAGTTGCGTCCCCTCGCGTCACGGCGTGGTGAGCGCCTGCTTCGTGGCGGGCAGCCCGCGCGTGGCCTCGGCTTCGGAGGTGTTGGACTCCACCGACGCCTCGTGGACCTCCTTGTAGAACCGGCGGCCGAAGATGACGCCCAGCACCAGCGACACCACCATGCCCACCGCGGACACCACGGTCATCACCGTGCGGCCCTGCGCCAGGCCGCTGCCGAACTGCGCGGTGAGGAAGGTGCCCGGGATGGTGCCCAGCACCACGCCCAGCACGGACGGCCAGAAGCGCGCGCCGCTCGCGGCCCCGGCGATCAGCATGATGTCCGTGGGGCACAGCGGGTTGAGGCACGCCAGGAACGTGAACTGGAAGTCGTGCCGCCGCGCCGCCTTGGCGATGGCCGCGTACTTGCTGCCGCACAGGCGCTGCATGGGCCGCGTGCCCAGCTTGCGAGCGACGAAGTAGAGCAGGGTGGCGGACAGGAAGCTGCCTGTTAGTGAATAGAGGGTCGCGGCAAGGGTTCCGAACATCATCCCGCCCACCGCGGTGAGCACCTGACCCGGCAGGAGCGTCAGGGGCCTCACGGCCAGGAAGGCCACGTAGGCCAGGGGGGCGTAGTCGCCCAGGGGCAGCAGCACCTCCCGGATGGTGCGCTGATCGATGAAGTCCGGCCCTAAGAGCCGGAGCATCACCAGACCGCCAATGGAGACGACCATGGGCGCGAGGATCCGCAACCAGGTCTTCAGCCCACTCCTGACGCTCGCCAATGCAACCTCCCCACACCCGCCAGACCCATGTGTCAGGCGTTGCGCACAAGGTGGGATCCGGGCAGGGAATCGGCAACGTGGGCTGAATTGTTGTGAACAGCGAGAGCGTCCTGCCGGGCAATCACCCGTCCCGTCCGGATGCCCAGCAGGCCTGACAAGCGCGCGAAATCCTTGGGGATTATGCATGCAATGTCAGGAGAGAACGGCTGGCGGTGTACGGAGCTTGCTTGCATCGGGGCGCTTCCGTCCCAAGGTTTCAGGCAAGGGACACCAAGGCGCGGACGGGGTTGGGCAGTCATGAGAGGAGACACGGACATGTCGGACAAGGACAACAAGGGCAGCATGACGGTGGCCGAGGCGGGTCGTAAGGGCGGAGAGACGGTCCGCAACGAGCGCGGTCGCGAGTTCTACGAGACCATCGGCCGCAAGGGCGGAGCGACGGTGAAGGCCGAGCGCGGACGCTCCTTCTACGAGGAGATCGGCCGCAAGGGCGGCGAGACCGTGAAGGCCGAGCGCGGCGCGAAGTTCTACGAGGAGATCGGCAAGAAGGGCGGCGATCGCGTCAAGGCCACCCGCGGACCGAACTTCTATGAGGAGATCGGCCGCAAGGGCGGGCAGAAGGTCAAGAAGCTGATCGAAGAGGGCAAGCGCGCCGCCCGCGCCGCCATGGAGGGCCAGGCCGGGAATGCCCCCGCGTCCGAGGGCACCTCCGCTCCGGCGACGCCGCCGGAGGAGCCCGCGCAGCCGGGCGGCAACGAGTAACGGGGGACAGGAAGCGCGGTCTTCCGGTATGACGGCCGCGTGTACCTGGTCATCACGTTCCTCGAACAGGTGGAGACGACCGAGCGGGCGATCCGCCGGCTCCGGGAGTTTGGCATCCCGGAACCGCTGGTCATCCGAGCGCGCAGCGCCGCCGCGGCCCTGTCCGCGGAGGTCCCGGTGTTCGCCGGGCTGCGCAGCCTCGCGCTGGGCGCGGACGAGGACCGCGTCGTCCTCGTGAGCGTGCTGCCCTCCCTGCCGCAGGAGGAGCTGGACCGCATCATCCAGCGCGTGCAGTTGGAGATGGACGCGGACGACCCGCCCATGGGCCGCCTGGTGGCCCTGCCTGTCCTGGCGGCGCCCACGCATCGGCGGGGATGACGCGCGGGGGCGCGCGGGTGTAAGCACGCTGCGTGCAAGCGCTGCTCGTCTTCCTCATCGTCGCGGCGTTGTCGCTGCTCGCGTCCAGCCGGTCGCTCCTGGATCCGGGCCGCTTCCCGGCGCTGGCGCGGCTCGCGGCCAGCGGCCTCTTGTTCCTCATCTTCGGGGCCCTGCTGGGCCCGTCCCTGCTGGGCGTGCTCACCCCGCGCAACCTGGAGTCGCTGAGCCCGCTGGTGGCGCTGGGGCTGGGGACGGGCGGCGTGCTGTTGGGGCTCAACCTGGAGCCGCGCCTGCTGCGGCTGCTGCCCCGGCCCGTGTACGCGGCGGCGGTCGCGCAAGCGGGCACGGCGTTCCTCTTCGTCGCGCTGCCCCTGTCCGTCCCGCTGCTCTTGTCCATGGGCTTGAGGCCCATGATGGCGGTGGGCGCGGCGGCGCTGCTGGGCGCGGCGGCGAGCCTGTCCTCCGGCCACTTCGCGGTGCTGGGCTACCGCAACGGGCGGATGGAGCGCGCGCGGGGCCTGGGCGTGGCGCTGCTCACGATGATGGACGACGCGGTGGGCCTGGGCGTGCTCGCGCTGGGCCTGGTGCTGGGCGTCACCGGCAACGCGGCGGAGGGGCTGGGCCTGCTGTCGCTGGCGCTGCTGTTGGGCGTGGCGTGCGGGGCGCTGCTGGCGTTCCTCACGTATTCGCTGAAGGACCTGGCGGAGCAGACCACGGTGACGCTGGGCATGGTGGCGCTGGTGGGCGGCGCGGCGGCGTACCTGCGGCTGTCCTCGCTCCTGGCGGGCGTGGCCTGCGGCGCGACGCTGGCGCTGATGGGCGGGCGCACGGCGGAGCGGGTGGCGCGGGCGCTCTCGCGCGTGGAGCGGCCCACGTACCTGGTGCTGGTGTTCCTGGTGGGCAGCCACATCCAGGCGCGCGACGTGTCCGCCTGGGCGCTGTTGCCCGCGTTCGTGGGGCTGCGCTTCCTGGGCAAGGTGCTGGGGGGGAGGTTCGCGCAGCGGCTCACGGCGGGCGTGTTGGACCTGCCGCCGCGCTTCGGCTACGCGCTCATCTCCCAGGGCGGCCTGGCGCTGTGCCTGGTGGCCGAGTACGTGCTGCTGGTGCCCGGCTCGCTGTCCCAGCGGGTGCTGGACGTGGTGGCGGTGGGCGCGGTCGTCAACGAGATGCTCGCGCACGGGGCCTTCCGGCACGTGCTGGCCGCGGAGGCCCGGGCCACGGCCGCCCAGGCCACGCCGTCCGCCGGTGACGCGGAGGTGGCGGCGTGAAGGGGTCCATCTTCCGGTTGCTGCTGCTCGTGGCGCTCCTGGCGGCCATCACCCAGGCGCAGGTGGTGCGCGCGGACGCGGGCACGCCGGTGCTGCTGGCGGCGGGCGCGCTGCTTTTGTGCGGCCTGTTCGCGGGCAAGGTGGCCAAGGGCATGGGCCTGCCGCGCCTCACCGGCTACCTGCTGGTGGGCGTGGCGGTGGGGCCGTACGCGCTGGGCTTCATCCCCAACGCGGGCGTGAAGGGGCTGGAGCTGGTGAAGGGGCTGGCGGTGAGCCTCATCGCGCTCGTCGCGGGCACGGAGCTGCACCTGGGGCTCATCCGCCGGGTGGGCGCGCGCGTGGCGCTGCTGTGCGCGGCGGTGTGCGGGGTGACGTTCGCGGTGTGCTTCGGGGCGACGTTCGCGCTCAAGCCCGTGCTGCCGTTCCTGACCCCCATGACGGTGCCGCAGGCGCTGGCGGTGAGCGCGCTGCTGTCCACGGTGGTGGTGTCGTTCTCCCCCACGGTGACCATCGCCATCGTGCAGGAGACGTCCGCGCGCGGCCCCTTCACGGAGTTCCTGATGGCGCTGGTCATCATCGGGGACCTGTTCGTGATGGTGGCCTTCGGCCTGGCGGCGGGCATCACCCGCGCGACGTTCGGCGACGGGCTGGACCTGCCCGCGCTGGTGGGCGGGGTGGGGTGGGAGCTGTTCGGCTCCGTGGCCGTGGGGTGCCTGCTGGCGGTGGCCATGCTCCTGTACATGCGGGGCGTCAACCGCGAGCTGCCGCTGTTCCTCGTGGGGCTGTCGTTCGCGGCGGCCGAGGGCGGGGCGCGGCTGCACCTGTCGCCGCTCCTGGTGTCGCTGGCGGCCGGGGCGCTCATCGCGAACCTGGACGAGCGCGAGGGCCGGCGCATCCACCAGGCCATCAACCAGGCGGGCCTGCCGGTGTTCGCGCTCTTCTTCGCCGCGGCGGGCGCGGGGCTGAAGCTGGACGCGCTGGTGACCGTGGGGCCGGCGGCGCTGCTGCTCGTGGCGCTGCGCGGCCTGGCCATCTGGGGCGCGTGCCGCAGGTTCGCGCCCGCGGAGGACCCGCGCCTCAAGCAATACCTGTGGATGGGGCTCATCTCCCAGGCGGGCGTGACGTTCGGCCTGGCGGCGCTGGTGTCGCGCACCTTCCCGTCCTTCGGGCCGCAGGTGGAGGTGCTCATCGTCGCGATGATCACCGCGCACGAGCTGGTGGGGCCCGTCCTCACCCGGCGCGCGCTCCTGGGCAGTGGCGAAATCCGTGCGGAGGAGGCGGGCGGCGGCGCATAGTGGGAGCACACCCCCTCTCACGCCCGGGGGTGGCCTCTGCCAGGAGCCTGCCGTCATGCCCGCCGCCGTCGCTCCCATCCTCGAGGTGGACGTGGATCACCCCTCGCCCCGCCACGTCGCGCGCGCGGTGGAGGTGTTGGAGAAGGGCGGCCTCATCGCCTACCCCACGGACACGTACTACGGGCTCGGCTGTGATTTGAACGCCAAGAAGGCCATCGAGCGGCTGTACCAGCTCAAGGGCCGCGACAAGAAGAAGCCCCTGTCCCTGCTGTGCCCGGACCTGTCGGACGTGGCCCGCTACGCGCACGTGAGCAACTTCGCCTACCGCGCCATGAAGGGGCTCACCCCCGGGGCCTTCACCTTCATCCTGGAGGCCACGCGCCTGGTGCCGGAGGTGATGATGACGAAGCAGAAGCAGGTGGGCCTGCGCGTGCCGGACGCCGTCCTGCCCCGCGAGCTGGCCAAGGCGCTCGGCCGCCCGCTCATCACCACGTCGGCGACCCATACCGACGGTACGGTTCTCTCGGACGCGCGGGACATCAAGACGGCGCTGGGGCACGGGCTGGATCTGATCCTGGACGGTGGCGTCACGTTGAACGAGCCGTCCACGGTGGTTTCACTGATAGGCGATACGCTTGAAATCCTGAGGCAGGGCAAGGGTAGTCTGGAGTCCTGAAATCCTTTCCAGAGGGGGAAGCCTTGGCCGAGGGGGACCTACCAGCAACGCCTGTCGTGGATTCACCGGAGCGGGTGCCGGGCGCGCTCGCGCTGCTGGGCCTGTTGGTGCTCCGTCCCATTGATCTGCATTACCGGCTGCGCGAGGCGGGCATCCGCTCGCCGGCGGGCCGCATCGGGCAGTTGTGGCGGGAGCAGGCCGAGGGAGGCCGCGCCGCCGGGGCCTACGTGGCGCGGATGCTGCTCCTGCTCGTCGTGCTGTCGCCGACCCTCACGGTGCTGGCGGGGCTGGGGCTGCGGCTGATGGGCGTGCCGATGCGGGGCGTGTACCTGGTCTCCGCGGCGCTGTGCAGCGCGGTGGGGCTGGTGGTGGCGCTGGTGTCGGGGCTCGCGTCCGGGGTGCTGCTGGGCTCGCTGGCGAGCGTGTCCATGCTGGCGGGGCTGCACGCCACGGCGGGCGGCGCCTTCGGCCCGGAGCACGGCGGCGGGGCGGCGATGACGGTGGGCCTGTGCCTGGGCATCGTGTCCGGCCTGTCCGCGGGGAGCATTGGCGGCCTGTCCAGCGGGCGCGGTCCGTCCGTGCGCAACGTGCAGGTGGCGGCCATCGCGACGAGCCTGGTGCCCATGCTGGTGTGGAGCAGCGCCTCGACGGTGTCCTTCGCGGGCGCGGTGGCGGCGAGCGCGCTGGTGGCCTTCCTGACGTGCGCGTTCCGGCTGCCGTTCTACGCGCTGGAGGTGCTGGCGCAGGCGGTGGCGTACGCGGTGGAGCGCTTCACGGGGAGGCCCACGCTGCGCTGGGTGCCGGTGCGCCACCACAACCTGAGCTACCTGCCGCACCCGTTCCTCGGCCGCCACCTGGCGCTGGCGGTGCGCTCGCGGCCGGCGGAGGTGCTGGCGGTGGCGGACGCGTGCCTGCGCTCGCCGGGCAACATCCTGGTGGGCTGGCCCTGGGTGGTGGAGGCGCTGGAGCGCGCGCACGCCCAGGAGGCCTCGGCGGAGCCCCAGGCCTGAAGGCGCGGGGGGGCCGTCAGGGAGTTGCCGCGAGGCGCGCGTCCGGTAGCCTCCGGGGACCATGGAAGGACTGCTCGACGCGTTCATCGCCTTCATCCGCGCGGAGCGGGGCCTGTCCGGCAAGACGGTGGACGCCTACGCGGCGGACCTCACCGTGTACTTCGAGGACCTGCGCTCGCGCGGCAAGGAGGACGTGGCGCGCGTCACCCAGGAGGACGTGCTCGCGCACCTGGTGACGCTGGGCAAGCGGGGCCTGGGCCGCCGCAGCCAGGCGCGCCACCTGGCCGCGCTGCGCGTCTTCCACCGCTTCCTGGTGGCGGAGCGGCTGGCGGACAAGGACCCCACGGAGGACGTGGACACGCCGAAGTCCCCCCGGAAGCTGCCCGTGTTCCTCACCCTGGAGGAGGTGGAGCAGCTCCTCGCCGCGCCCGACGAGCGCTCCGTCACGGGCCTGCGCGACAAGGCCATGCTGGAGGTGCTCTACGCCACCGGCCTGCGCGTGACGGAGCTGTGCACGCTGGAGCTCAACAACGTGCAGCTCACGTCCGGCTACCTCGTCACGAAGGGCAAGGGCTCCAAGGAGCGCATCGTCCCGCTGGGGCGCGTGGCGATTGAAAAGGTCCAGGCGTACCTGTCCCTGTCGCGGCCGGAGCTGTTGGGCCGGCGCCGGGCGGAGGCGCTGTTCGTCACGCCGCGCGGCGAGGGCTTCACGCGGCAGGGCTTCTGGAAGCTGCTCAAGCGCTACGCGCTGAAGGCCGGCATCCTGAAGCCGCTGTCGCCGCACAAGCTGCGCCACTCGTTCGCCACGCACCTGGTGGAGCGCGGCGCGGACCTGCGCGCGGTGCAGCAGATGCTGGGCCACGCGGACCTGGCGACGACGCAGATCTACACGCACGTCAACGGCGCGCGGCTGCGCAAGGTGTACGACGAGTTCCACCCGCGCAGCGACGCGTTCAAGCCCAAGCCGTCCGCGCGCAAGCGCCCGGCTCCGGGGTGAGGGGGACCCTGGACCGAGGGGAGGGGCGCGGGGCGTGCGTCGCGCGCGAACGCACGCGCTTGCGGTGAAGACGCGCGCCGGGCGCTGACGCGCGCCCGCGGAAGCAGGTTCGCGGGGGAAACGACGCATTCCCGGGCGGTGGATCGCCGTGTGCAGTGCAGGACGGCGGCGGCGGACATGGCGTCCGCCGCCCTGTCGCACGGTCTCGCGTTCCACCCCACTCGGGCGCGGTGTGGCCCACGAAGGTCTGCTCGTCCATGAAGCAATCTCGCCAATTCCTGATGTCCGGCGTCCTGGGCCTCACCGGCTGCCTGGCGCTGTCCCTCTCCGCCTGCACGGTGCCGGAGGCGAACGCGGCGGAAGCGAAGCCGGCGCCCAAGAAGGCGCCCGCCGCCAAGGTGGTGCCGGCCTCCGCCACCACCCCCGAGGCGTCCGCGAAGGTCCGCACGCCGTTCGCCGCGGCCCGCGAGGCCTTCGAGCGCAACGCCGTGAACGCCAACCCCTTCGCGGACAACAACGGCAGCATCCCGCCGGCCTCGCAGTACTCGGGCCCGCTGTTCAGCCTCAGCCACGACTATCCGGCCACGCCCGTGGCGCCGCCGGCCAACCCGCCGTGGATCGCCGCGCTCAAGGGACAGCCCATCTCCAAGACGAACGCGCTCGCGTACGTCTACGCGCTGAAGAACTACATCGCGCCGTCCATGCAGACGCTGCTCTACAACTATCCCCAGTGGGATGCGGCGAAGGAGGGCTGGTACAACGAGCCGTGGCTCGCCTCCATCCGAGAGAGCATCCACGGCACGTACGTGGGCTCCGAGTTCCCCGCGTCCACCTTCGCCGCGTCCGGCCTCAAGGTCGACATGACGACGTACGTGCTGACCTACTACGACAAGGTGGCGGCGTACGCGCTGGGGCAGGTGTGGGGCAAGACGGCGATGACGCCCACGCTCACCAACACGTCCGCGCAGTTCCCGGAGGGGTCCATCGTCATCAAGGTCGCGCTGACCAGCGCGCTGGCCAAGGACTGGCCGGTGATGCAGGGCGCGTCGCTGTGGCCCGTCTACGTGCCGCCGCCCAACGGGCCCGCGGGCGCGAAGCCGCAGGTGATGAACGCGTCGATCATGCAGTTCGACATCATCGTGAAGGACACCAAGACGGCGCCCAAGACGGGCTGGGTGTTCTCCACGCTCGTCTATGACATGCGCGTGCCGGGCACCCCGTGGGACAAGATGATCCCCCTGGGCGCGATGTGGGGGGATGATCCCGACGTCAACTCCACGCTGAACCCGGGCATGCCGCTGCAGGAGACGGTCATCAACCCCGCGGCGCCCGCGTACTCCACGGCGACGCTGGGGTGGGGCGGCCGCCTCTCCGGCCCGAACGACGGCGCGGTGGTGGCGCCGGCCTCCATCAACGGGCAGATCGTGCCGGCCGTGCAGGCCTCGTCGTGCATGAGCTGCCACAGCGTGGCCGAGTGGCCCATGAAGACGTTCCTGCTGCCCACCACCACGATGCCGCCGACGACCGTGGGGGACGCGCTGGTGCTCGAGCAGCCCGGTTCGCAGGCCTGGATGAAGTGGTTCCAGGACAACCCGGGCAACGTGCCGCTGGACCCCGGGACGGTGCCCATGGACTTCGACATGGTGTTCGCCTTCAAGTCGCTGCCCGCGTGGCAGCAGGCGACCCAGGGCAACAGCGGCATGAAGGCCTTCGAGGCCGTCGATCAGCTCCGCGGCAAGCCGACCGTCAACCCGCGGGATCTCAAGTACAACGGCCAGTAGACCCCTGACTGACGGGAGGACCCCATGCCCATCTTCGACAAGGCCATTATCGGCGCCGGTGGCGGCGCCATGTACTACCTCGATGCGCGCATGGGGTCCGACCTCACGTCGGACGTCCGGGAGCAGTTCAAGAAGCAGTTCGGGAAGATCAAGAACCTGGAGGCGCGCAAGAAGGCGCTGGCACACCTGATGTTCGTCGGTGACAAGGACATCGACATGCAGGAGGCGCCGCTGGACAAGTCGCTGCTGGATCTCACGTCCAAGCGCGCCGTGTTCAAGAACACGGTGCTCATCGGCATGAGCAACCCGTGGCACATCCGCAAGAACGACCAGTACACGGGGCGGGGCGGCAACTACGTCGTCAATCACACCCGCCAGGTCATCAGCACCCGGCCGCTCTCCTCCTTCAAGAACACCCAGTCCCGGAGCATGGTGAAGTCCGAGTGGGAGAAGGTCTTCAGCACGAGTGACTCCGTGGTCGGAGAGGACGTCCTGTTCGAGCAGTCCCAGGGCTACACGACCCGCGAGAGCTTCAAGGACGAGTGGCTGAACGTCATCGGCCGCGCCATGAACCTGGGCCTGACCCGGATCTGGGGCAACGTGACGAAGATCGAGTGGAAGCCGGACGACGACGAGGACAAGGCCCACTTCGAGATCACCTTCACGCCGACGACGTCGGAGAAGGTGCGGGGCCCCATCCAGGCCCGCGAGCTGCTCCTGATGACGGGCAACGGGAGCTACCTCAAGCCCACGGAGGCCAACGGCATCAAGGCCCCCAAGGGGTGGGAGAAGGACCGGCGCATCATGGACATGGATCAGCTCATGCGCTTCCTCGTGACGAACGGGAAGAAGCGCAAGCGGATCGTCGTCCAGGGCGGCAACGCGGCCATCGACGCGGTCGAGCAGTCCATCCGCTATGGCCATGAGGTGCACTGGCTGGTGCGCTCCGGGGTGAACATCCTCGCCAACTCCCTGCTCGTGCACGCCCCCAAGCTCGCCAAGAGCGGGACCTATGTGCACCAGTCCGTCACGTCGGAGTTCAAGAAGGGCGTGAGCCTGGCGGAGGTCGAAAGCACCAACAGCACGGTGCTCAGCGTGAAGGCCTACTCGCTGGAGGACACGAAGACGGGCAAGGGCGAGGACGAGGTCATCACCAAGACGAAGAAGCTCGTCACGGAGATCCAGGACGTCGACTGCTACGTCTACTGCATCGGGCAGGAGGTGAACGACAGTCCGTCCGGGGTGGCGAAGCTGCTGGTCAGCAGCAACCTCCTCACCCAGAAGGGCCGGGGAGTCGACGAGGAGGAGCTGGAGCTCATCTGCGACGAGGGCTGGCTCTTCCGGAACCTGTCGCTGCGCGAGAACGCCGTGAAAGAGGCCGCCATCGGGCTCCGGAAGCGGTTCTCGGAGCGGTGCCGCATCGACGTCCTGGGCGCGGCGTCCTTCATGCTGGTCTCTCCCCAGGGAGAGCTCGGGAGCAAGCTGAAGCCGCTGACGAACTACCAGATCCAATCCGTGGCGGACGTGCGCCAGTTGGCGGCGCTCAAGGACGTGATGCGGGCGTACTGCAACACCCTGAGCGGCGCCTCGCTGGATCCGAAGAACGTCAACTTCCTGGGCGGCACGAAGAACGAGATCGCCGCCTTCATCGCCATGCACCACGAGTTCATCCCGCCGGTCGTCGCGGACGAGCTCACCCAGTTCCTCATGCGTGTGCGGACGCGCGAGGAGTTCACCAACGGCTACACCGGGGACGAGAT
The DNA here is from genome assembly GCF_020036995.1 of Corallococcus sp. AS-1-12. Lineage (NCBI taxonomy): Bacteria > Pseudomonadati > Myxococcota > Myxococcia > Myxococcales > Myxococcaceae > Corallococcus > Corallococcus sp. AS-1-12. The sequence goes on from NZ_JAIQDD010000021.1 coordinate 68,009, forward strand.
GACGGCCATCCGGGACGCGCTGAAGGGGATCGACTCGTACTTCAAGACCCACGATGAGGTCCGGAAGTTCCTGGAGGAGAAGATGACCCAGGTGGTGATGGACTACCGGAAGCTCATGCTCGCGCCGTTCCAGCAGGAGATCTCCACCTTGCGGTGGACGGACATCCTCCGGGAGGACTGAGCCGGGGCTGACGGCCTTCGCACTATCCTGACAGAAGGCTGTCACAGGGGCGGCCTACCTTCGCGTCATGACCTCGAACGCACTTCCGTCCTTGACCCTGCTCGAGCTCGCCGACCCGGGCCTGCCGGGCATCGAGAGCTATTCGCCCTTCTGCCTGAAGGTCCACCGGGCCCTGAAGTACGTGGGGCTGCCCTACGCGCGCGGCTGCGCGGACAACCCGGCCATGCACCGCGCGCACAACCCCACCGGACAGGTGCCGGTGCTGCTGGTGGGAGCGGAGGCGGTGCCGGACTCCACGGCCATCCTCGCGCGCATCCAGCAGTTGGCGCCGGGCCGCATCGACGCGTCGCCGGAGGCGCTGCTCTGGGAGGAGCTGGCGGACACGTCGCTCAACGGCTTCCTGGTCGCGTCGCGCTGGGCGGATGACCGCAACTGGCCCCGGACGCGCGCCGCGTTCTTCCACTTCATGCCGGCGCCGGTGCGCGCGGTGGTCCCGGCGCTGATCCGCCGCAAGCAGGTGGAGCGCCTGGTGGCGCGCGACATCTGGCGTGCGGGGCCGGAGGCCTGCTGGCGCCGGTTCGGGGCGCTGCTGGACCAGTTGGACGCCCGGGCGCCGGAGCAGGGCTTCTGGCTGTCAGGGGCGCTGAGCGTGGCGGACCTGGCGCTGTTCGGGCAGTTGCACAGCCTGCGAACGCCGCTCACGCCCTGGCAGGGGGCGGAGGTGGAGCGGCGCAAGCGGTTGAGCGCGTGGCTCGGCCGGGTGGACGCGGCGACCCGCACCGCGAGCTGAGGGCCGCGAAGGGCCGCACCCGCGGCAGGAGGGGCGCACACAGGGTCCGGAAGGACTTCGCCGCACGAGCGCCGTGCGCGCGTCTCCGTCGGATTGCGGAGGATTGTGCGCGCCTGGAAGCACACCATCCAACGATCAAACATTGGACAGCGCCATCGCACGGACGTGCCGGTGAGGACTTCATCTACGGTTGCGCGCATGAACCCGACCCCGCACACGCCCCCCACTGGCGAACCCGTTCCCCTTCAAGCGACCACGACGGAGTCGCTCGACGCGCTCATCCAGCGCGTCGACGGCATGTCGGAGGTGGAGCTGGATCACCTCCCGTTGGGGATGATCCAGCTCGACGCGCAGGGCCGGATCCTCAAGTTCAACCGGACCGAGGCCGCGCTGGCGCGCATCCAGGCGAGCGAGCAGATCGGCAAGAACTTCTTCTACGACGTGGCGCCGTGCACGCGCGTGCGGCAGTTCTTCGGCCTGTTCCAGGAGGGCGTGCGGGCGAAGAAGCTCTACCAGACGTTCGGCTTCGTCTTCCGCTTCGCGCACGGCGCGCGCCACGTGGCCATCACGCTGTTCTACAGCGACAAGACGAATTCGGTCTGGGTGCTGGTGTCCGACAAGAAGATGCCCGACGCGCCCTGAAGCCGCGTCAGCGCACGAAGCCCGCCACGGGGCTTCCCCTCGGGTCGAGCCTCACGCTAGGGAGTGGGCCCGGAGGGGTCCATGGCCTTTCGAGTCCCGCTCGCCGTCCTGCTCCTCGCCTTGCTCAGTGCGTGTGCGGCCCCGAGGGGCAGGGTGCGGCTGGATACAGGCGAAGGTGCCCCCATCGAGTTCAGCCCGGCGTCTCCCGTCCGGGCGGTGACCGTGGGGGAGGGGGCCTTTGAACAGGCGCTGACCGAGCTGGTCCTGGTCACGCCGCTGCGCCTCCGGGCTTCGCGGCCAGTCGACTGGGTGCGCGCTTCCTATCCCACGGGCGAAACGGACCGTGCGTTCGGAGGCTTCTGCGAGCCGGGCCTCCGTCGGAGCGGCTGCATCTCGCTGCTCGAAGACGTGATGGGGCTGAGCGACTGGGACAAGTTCGGCGTGGCGCTGACGCTGTCCCTCGACCCGCTCAAGGAGAGCATCGCGAGGGCCGTGGAGGAGACCCTGGCGCCCCAGCTCTTCTACGCGGTGATCGCCACGGGGCTCGTGACCTGGGCGGCGCTGGCCGCCAATCCCGAGCCTGCGTTCACCAAGGCCGCGGCGGTCATCTCCGCGCTGCTGCTGATCTACCTGGGCGCGGAGACGTTCCTGGAGCTGATTGACGCGAGTCAGGACCTGAAGCTCGCGACGGATCAGGCCACCACCTGGAAGGAGCTGGATGCGTCCGGCCAGCGCTTCGCCGCCCGGGTCGGTCCCTCCATCGCACGGGTGCTGGTCCTCGCGGTCACGGTCGCGGTGAGCCACGGCATGACCGGTGGCGCGTCGTTGCTGGCGGCCAGGATCGCGACGCTGCCGAACTTCCCGGGAGGCGCGGCGGTGGCCTCACGTGTCGGCATCAACGTCGCGAGCCTCGAGCAGGTGAGGGCGGTGTCCGTCTCGGGTGGCATCATCACGCTCGCCCTGCCATCCACGGCGGTCGCCATGGCGGCGAAGACTCCGGCCAGCACCCCGCCAGGAGGGGCGCGTTCCTGGAACTCCTTCAGCGCCCTCAAGAGGGCCCGAGGACCCGCGGGGCCGGGGAAGCAGTGGCATCACATCGTCGAGCAGACGGACGGCAACGTGCAGCGCTTCGGTCCCCAGGCCGTGCACAACACCGAGAACGTGATCGCGATTGACGAAGCCGTCCACCAACGGATCAGCGCCTACTACTCATCGAAGGATCCTCGTATTTCCCTGACGCAGACCGTGCGGCAGTGGCTGAGCGGTCAATCGTTCCAGGCTCAACGCGACTTTGGATTGAGCACCCTCATGGACTACGGAGTCATCCCATGACTGCGCGCAGGTTCCAGAAGGCCAGCATCGAGGAACTCATCCAGTGGTACGAGGAGAGCGCCATTGCCTACGGGCAGGCCCTGGACGCCGCGGACTCGCGGTCGGCCAATCGAGCAGCCGATGCGCTCTCTGGGGCATACCGGGAGCTTCGGAGCCGTGGCGCGACGTCCCAGCTCCTTCCCTTGCTTGAGAGCAAGGACGAGATCGTTCGGTCCTTCGTCGCGACCCATGCCCTGGAGTTCGCACCCGAGCATGGCGAGCCCGTCCTTCTCTGGCTCGCGGCTCGGCCGGGACCCAACAGGACCCCTGCCCAGTACGCGCTCAAGGCCTGGCGCGAGGGCACGCTCAAGTTCCCCTGAGCCTCAGCTCCCGCCCAGGTCCCCCAGGTTCAACCCGTACGGATCCGTCGTCGTCCGCCTTGGCCCGGGCTCTGGTGCACCGGGCGCCAGGGGCGCCACGCGGATCAGCCCCGCGGCCCTCAGCCTTTCCACGGACCGTGACGCGGCCAGCTCTCCCATCGCCGCCGTGCGCAGCGCCTGACGGATGCTCCGGCTGCCCCTCAGCTTCGAGTACAGGTACAGGTCGTCCGCCGTCAGGTCCGCCGGGGCAGGGCGGGGGATGGGCTCGAACACCAGCCTGCCGTCCAACGCGAACAGCGCGTCACTCAACGCCAGCGTCAACCCCACCTCCGCCTCGCGGTACAGCGCGTGCGCCTCCGGCACCGGGCCCCGCTCCAGCACCTGCGCCGCCAACGCCACCGCCAGGTCGTACTTTCGCGACGACAGGAACGCGCGCACCAGCGCCAACAGCTCCGTGAACTCCGTGGACTCGCCCACCGTGGGGCCCGTCGACCGGTGCGGCGCCAGCGCCCCCCGCCGGTACAGGTGCAGCACCCAGCGCGCCGCGAACAACGGCGCCTCCCTCGCGCTCGCCAAGAGCTCGCCCAGCGTCGCGCCTCCGGCCGCCAGGTCCAGCAGCACGTCCTCCTCCTCGGAGAACGTCTCCACCGCGAACTCGCGGAACACCCGGAACGTGGTGTCCAGGCGCGGGAAGATGTCCCGGAACTGCGCCCACTCCTGCACCCGCGCCACCGCGTCCCGGTGCAGCGTGCTCAACGGCAGCCGCAGGCCCACTGCCCGGCCGGACAGGGGCAGCCCCGGCGTGAACTCCACCTCGCCCGACTCCCAGGTGTAGCAGTCGAACAGCGCCTCGCGCGCCTTGTGCTCCATCGCCTCCGTCAACTGCGACAGCTCCACGAAGCAGCGCTGCACCAGGAACGTGCCGTAGGGCAGGTTCGCCCCCTCCGCCGCCTCGAACGCCGCCGCAGCCCGGGGCGCTTCCAGGATGCGCAGGTTCACCAGCACCTGCGCCAGGTGCTCCCTCGGATCCGTGGAGGCCACCCCCACCAGGTGCCCGTCCCGCAGGTAGAACTCCCGGCGCACCGCGCCCCGCTCCACCCGCAGCGTCCCCTCCACCCCTGGCGTCGCGTACAGCGGGGGCAACACCAACTGGAGCCGGTAGCTGGCCAGGTTTCCTGTGAACGCTTCCATCCGGGGGCGCCCTCCAAGGCAGGTCGCATGCTGCGCCGGCCGCCAGGGTAACTGGGAGACCCGAGACGTCTCAACCCCTCGAAACTCCTGGACTTTTCCTGCCCGGACGAAATGTTCCAGCAAGGCCGGGCATGCGGGTGTCAGGCATTGAAAGGGCCCACCTGTCCCAACGGAAGGTTGCAGCGTGACGGCGGGTGTGCGAACGAACCGTGTCCTCCACCCGTCATTCGGAGCGCGAATCGCGATGCGGATTCTCTCAGGCGTCCAGTCGTCCGGAAGGCTGCACATCGGCAACTATTACGGGGCGATGCGGCAGTTCGTGCAGCTCCAGGACCAGGGCGAGGCCTACTACTTCATCGCCAACTACCACGCGCTCACCACCGTGAGGGACCCGAAGCTCGCGCTGGAGCTGACGCGCGACGCGGCGCTCACGTACCTGTCGCTGGGCCTGGATCCGAAGAAGGCCGTCCTCTTCCGCCAGAGCGACGTGAAGGAGGTCCTGGAGCTCAACTGGATCCTCGGCACCGTGGTGCCCCAGGCCCACCTGGAGCGCGCCCACAGCTACAAGGACAAGGTCGCCCGCGGCATCAGCCCGGACTTCGGCCTCTACGCGTACCCCGTCCTCATGTCCGCGGACATCCTGCTCTACAGCGCGGATCAGGTGCCGGTGGGCAAGGACCAGATTCAGCACATCGAGTTCGCGCGCGACTGGGCCGTGAAGTTCAACACCCAGTACGTCCCCGGCTACGACCCGGCGGACCCGGAAGGGAAGGAGCGGGGCCACGCGCCCGGCATCCTCAAGCTGCCCTCCGCCTTCGTGCAGGAGAACGCCGCCACCGTGCCCGGCATCGACGGACAGAAGATGTCCAAGTCGTACGGCAACACGCTGGAGCTGTTCGGCGAGGAGAAGGACATCAAGAAGCGCATCATGTCCATCAAGACGGACTCCACGCCCGTGGACGCGCCCAAGCCCACCGTGGACGCGCCGCTCTATGATCTGCTCAAGCTGATGCTCCCGCCCGGCGAGTTCTCCGACGTGGACGCGTCCTGGAAGGCCGGCGGCAAGGGCTACGGCGACTTCAAGAAGAAGCTCCTGGACGCCTTCCACGTCACCTTCGGCCCCGCCCGCCAGCGCCGCCAGGAGCTGCTCAACGACCCCGGCGAGTTGGAGCGCATCCTCAAGGACGGCGCCGACCGCGCCCGGGCGGAAGCCACCCGCCTGATGGACCAGGTGAGACGGGCCGTGGGAATCCCCTGAACGCCCGTTCCTGTTCAAATGTTTGACCCCCCTGGGAGGCATTGCTAAGGAGGTCTGTCCCTCCGGCGCTCGTAAAGGCTGGAATTTCGGCCCCTTCCGCATGACGAAGTTCCCATCCCCCCAGAAGGACGCCGGCCGGTGAGCGAAGGTCGCAAGCCCCCACCGCCCGACGACCTCCCGCCAGACCCCGACGGGGAGGGATTGCCGCGCACGCCCGGAGACGCCTTCCGGGTGGCGCTGCCCAACTTCGAGGGTCCCCTGGACCTGCTGCTCCACCTCATCAAGGAGCACCGGGTCGACATCTTCGACATCCCGCTGGCGCTGATCACCGCCAAGTACCTCGAGTACCTCGAGCGGATGCGGGAGCTGAACCTGGACATCGCCGGGGAGTTCCTGGTGATGGCCTCCACGCTCGCCCACCTGAAGAGCCGCATGCTCCTGCCCCGGCAGGACGCGGCCCAGGTGCCCGAAGGCGCGGACGTGCTCGCCTCGGTGGAGGAGGCTCAGGACCCTCGCGCGGAGCTGGTGCGCAGGCTCCTGGAGTACCAGAAGTACAAGGAGGCCGCGGAGCACCTGGCCAAGCAGGACATCCTGGACCGGGACGTGTTCGCCCGGAAGGTGCCCGTGGAGGCGGTCCCCATCCCGGAGGACGAGGTCGGGCTCCAGGAGATCTCCGTCCTCAAGCTGGTGGAGGCGCTCGACCGCGTGCTCGAGCGGCTGACGCCCAAGGTGCAGCACGAGGTCGTCCTGGAGCGCGTCAGCCTGTCCGAGGCCATCCTCCGGCTGGCGGAGCGGCTCAAGAAGGACGGGCAGGTGGTGTTCGAGGCGCTGTTCACGGAGGCGGCCACGCGCCAGGAGGTGGTCATCACCTTCATCGCCATGCTGGAGATGGTGAAGCGCCGCCTCATCAAGGTCTTCCAGGAGGAGCCCCTGGGCCCCATCCAGGTGACGCCCAACGGGGACGCGCTGGAGAAGCTCATCCCCACGGAGGTCGACGAGAGTGACTACCGGTAACGGTCCCGACGACGCTGACGAGACGCCCGCCCCCGGCACGCCCGGCGGCCCCGGACAGTTCTCCGAGGAGGAGATCGCCGCCGTCACCGGCCCCGGCCCGGACGACGCGGAGCTGGACGGGGTGGAGGCGGCCGCCATCGAGGAGGACTCGGACGACACCGACAACGTCCCGGACCTCCAGTCCTCCTTCGAGAAGCTGGTCGCCAAGAGCCGCAACCTCTCCCCGGACCGCATCCGCACGGTCCTGGAGAGCGTGCTCTTCGTCGCCGAGCGCCCCCTGAACGTGGACGAGCTCTACCAGGCCACCGGCATCCCCCGGGAGCCCATCCTCCAGGCGCTGGATCAGCTCTCCGGCATCCACCGCGAGGGCATCAGCGGCGTCGTCCTCTACGAGGTGGCGGGCGGGTGGCAGTTCCGCACGGATCCCCACTCCGCGGAGTACGTCCGGCGCTACCTCCGGGTGAAGCCGCAGCGGCTCACCCGGGCGGCGGTGGAGACGCTGGCCATCATCGCGTACCGGCAGCCCGTCACCCGCCCGGAGCTGGAGGACATCCGCGGCGTGGACTGCGGCGCGGTGCTCAAGGCGTTGATGGACCGCAAGCTGGTGAAAATCCTGGGCAAGCGGGAAGAAGTCGGCCGCCCCATTCTTTATGGAACCACGCGCGAGTTCCTGGAGTTCTTCGCGCTGAAGGACCTGTCCGCGCTGCCCACGCTCCGTGAATTCCATGAATTGACCCAGGAGCACCGGGAGATCGTGGAGAAGGAGGCAGCGCCCCCGGCTCCGAAGGCGGAGGGGACGGTGGCGGCGCTGTCGGACCCGAACTTCACGAAGCGGATGGAGAAGAACGAGGCGGCCAGCGAGGCCGCCCTGGAGGAGCTGGAGGAGGCCATGGCCGCCGCGGAGCGGAGCCAGAAGGTCAGCGCCAGCATCCTGGAAAGCCCCCCTTCGCCCGAGAAGGGTGATAGCGAGGGGCCCAAGCCCGAGTGACGGGCGGCAACTGGAAGAAGGCAAGGCATGGCGGCGGAACGTTTGCAGAAGTATCTGGCTCGCGCGGGAGTGGCTTCGCGCCGGCACGCGGAAGAACTCATCACCTCCGGTCGCGTCGGAGTGAACAACAAGACGGTGACGGAGCTGGGCAGCCGGGTGGAGCCCGGGGTGGACCTGGTGACCGTGGATGGGAAGCTCGTCACGCCGCCGGAAGAATCGTCGTACTACCTGCTCTACAAGCCCGTGGGCGTCGTGACGACGCTGTCGGATCCGCAGGGCCGGCCCACGGTGGCCAGCTACGTGGAGGAGACGGGCCGCCGCCTGTTCCCCGTGGGCCGTCTGGACTACGACGCCGAAGGGGCGCTGCTCTTCACGGATGACGGCGCGCTGGCGCACAAGCTCACGCACCCGAGCTTCCAGGTGCCTCGCACGTACCTGGCGAAGGTGAAGGGCGTGCCGGACATGCCCACGCTGGAGAAGCTGCGCGGGGGCGTGCGGCTGGAAGACGGCATGGCCACGCCGGTGTCCGTGGACATCTTCGAGAAGGCCGAGCGCAACACCTGGCTGAAGATCGTGGTGGCGGAGGGCCGTCCGCACCTCATCAAGCGCCTGTGCGCGGCGGTGGGGCACCCGGTGGTGCGCCTGTTCCGTCCGAACTACGCGGGCATCGGCGTGGAGGGCCTGCGCCCCGGTGAGCTGCGGGAGCTGAAGACCGCGGAGGTGATGCAGCTCACGGAGGTGGCGGAGGGCCGTGCGCAGCCGAACGCGTCGGACCTGAAGCTGCCGCCGCGCCGTCACGGGCGCTCGGCGCCGGGCTTCGGCGGGGCGGATGACGACGACGTCGAGCTGTCGATGGACGACGACGCGCCGGTGGCGCCGCGCAAGACGGAGCGCGCGGCCAAGAAGGCCGCGACGGGGCCCAAGACCCGCGAGGCGCGTCCGGAGCGCAAGGAGTGGAAGGGCGTGCAGGACGGAGGCACGCGTCCGCCGAAGTTCGCGAAGCGCGGTGCGACGCTGGCCACGGATGACGGCGCGGACCTGGAGGACGTGCCGACGTTCGACGACGACAGTGACGAGGTGGAGTCGGACGCCGCCGAGGGAGCCACGTACGGCAAGGCCGCGCGAGGCGCGGGACGTTCCAGCAAGCCCGAGGGTGAGCGAGCCCCCCGTGGCGCCACGCGGTTCGGCAAGCCGGCCGGCGCGGGTCGCTCCGAGGGTGGTGCGTCGCGCGGCGGTGGCCGGTTCGGTGCCGAGGGTGGCGCGTCCCGTGGCGGTGGCCGGTTTGGTGCCGAGGGTGGTGCGTCGCGCGGTGGCAGCCGCTTCGGCAAGCCGGCCGGTGCGGGCCGTGGTGGTGATGAGGCTCCGCGCGGGCGTTTCGGCAAGCCGGCCCGTGCTGGCGCGGAGGGCGATGCTCCTCGCGGTGGCAGCCGCTTCGGCAAGCCCGCGAGCCGCTTTGGCGGCGAAGAGGGCGGTGCTCCTCGTGGCGCGGGCCGCTTCGGCAAGCCTGCGAGCCGCTTCGGCGGTGAAGAGGGCGGTGCTCCTCGTGGCGCGGGCCGTTTCGGCAAGCCCGCGAGCCGCTTCGGCGGTGAAGAGGGTGGCGCTCCTCGCGGCGGTGGCCGTTTCGGCAAGCCCACGAGCCGCTTCGGTGGCGAAGAGGGCGGCGCTCCTCGCGGTGGCGGTCGCTTCGGCAAGCCGGCCCGTGCTGGCGCGGAGGGAGATGCTCCCCGTAGCGGTGGCCGCTTCGGCAAGCCCGCGGGTCGTTTCGGCGATAGCGAGGGCGGCGCTCGTGGCGCGGGCCGCTTCGGAAAGCCGGCCCGGGAAAGCCGCGATGGTGATGAGGCTCCGCGCAGCAGCTTCGGCAGGCCTGCCCGTGCCGGTGCCGAGGGTGGTGCGTCGCGCGGTGGCAGCCGCTTCGGCAAGCCTTCGAGCGGTGGCAGCCGGTTCGGAAAGCCGGCGGGCCGTGGTGGTGACGAAGGCGCCCCTCGTGGTGGCGGTCGCTTCGGTGCCGAGGGCGGTGCGTCGCGCGGTGGCGGCCGCTTCGGCAAGCCCGCAGGCCGCTTCGGTGCCGAGGGCGGTGCGCCTCGCGGTGGCGGCCGGTTCGGCAAGCCCGCGGGTCGCTTCGGTGACGAAGGCGGTGCACCTCGCGGTGGTGGTCGCTTCGGCAAGCCGGCCGGCGCGGGCCGTGGCGGTGACGAAGGTGGCGCTCCTCGCGGCCGCTTCGGCAAGCCGGCGGGTGGCAGCCGCTTCGGTGGCGAAGAGGGTGGCGCTCGTGGCGGTGGCCGCTTCGGCAAGCCGGCCGGCGCGGGCCGCTCCGAAGGCGGTGCTCCTCGCGGTGGCAGCCGCTTCGGCAAGCCCGCTGGCGGTGACCGCCCCGAGCGTCGCGAGTGGAAGCCCCGTGGCGAGTCCGCGGGCCGTCCCGAGCGTCGCGAGTGGAAGCCCCGTGGCGAGGACTCCGGCAGCCGGTCTCGCGGCGGCGGTGAGTCCTCGTCCAGTGGCTCGGGCGAGCGCATCGTCCGCGCGGGCGTGAAGAAGGCCCCCCCGGGCGAGCGCGGCGGCGGATACCAGGACTTCAAGGAGCGCAAGACGCGCGCCTCCGAGCCGCGCTGGAACAGCAAGGCGCCTCGGGGAGGGGCAGGCCGTCCGCCCCCTCGCGGTGGCCGCTCCCGCTGAAACACCCCTCCTCCTGGGTCGCTCCGTCGGTGGGCGGCCCGGGAGGGCGTTGATATAACCGCCGCCTACCTCCAGCGTCCGCCGCTCCGGGAGAACGATGCGAATCCGCGTGCGACCCCTCTTCCTCGCCCTGACCCTCCTCGTCGGGTGCAATGGCAACCGGGATCAGCTCCTCGCGGAGATCCAGGACCCCCGTCCCGAAATCCGCGCCGCGGCCGTGAGGAAGCTCGCCGAGCAGAACAACGCGGACGACCTGGTCCTCTTCACCCGCGCCGCCAAGGACCTCTCCGCCATCGTCCGCGGAGAGGCCGCCAGCGCGCTCGGGGAGAGCCAGGACCCGCGCGTCGTGGACCTCCTCGGAGAGCTCCTGGAGGATCCCGACGAGGCCGTGCAGGGCCAGGCCGCCCTGGCGCTCGCCAAGGTGAAGAACGACAAGGCCAAGGCGTACCTCACGCTCCAGTACGGACGGCGGGGCCGCGCCACGCGCCGGGTCATCGTCCAGGCCCTCAAGAGCGCCAACGTCCCCGGCGCCATGGCCACCGTCGTCGCCGCCGAGTCCAAGGGCCTCTGGGACCGCAACCTCCTGGCCCTCACCGAGGGCGCGCTCCCGGAGCGAGTGGGCGCCGCGGAGGAGCTGGGCAAGAGCGGCCGCGCGGAGGCGGTGAACCGGCTGCTGCCCATGGTGCGCGACAGCCAGGTCATCCTCGCCGCCGCCGCCGTGCGCGGCCTGGGCGACGCGGGCGACACCCGCGCGGTGGCCCCCATCGCGCTGCTGCTCGACGAGAGCTTCCCGGAGCTGCGCGAGTCCGCCATCGGCGCGCTGATGAAGCTGCAGGACCCGACCGCCGCGACGAAGCTCCAGGCGGTGGCGGTGGAGAAGAGCGCGGTGAGCCCGCTGGCCACCGACGCCATCCTGACCTTCCCGCGCACGCCCGCGACGGACGCCGCGCTGTGCGCCATCGCGCTCGACGGCGCCCGGGACGAAGCCCTGGACGCCGCCCGCGCCATGCGTTCGCGAGGCGGCTGCCCGGCGGAGCCCATCGCGGACCGGCTGTCGCGCCCGGCCACCGCGGCGTCGGGGCTCCAGGCGGTGACGGGCCTGGGCCCGGCGGCGCAGGCGCTGCTGCCCAAGGTGACGCCGTGGCTCAACCAGCCGGACGCCGGGCTGCGCACGCTCGCGGTGGAGGCGGTGACGCACGTGGGCGATGCCTCCGTGGTGCCCGTCATCCAGAAGCTCTACGAGCAGGAGGTCGCCGGGCTCGCGACGCTGCGCGCAGACTGGATCCCGCAGGCGCTGCCGCAGAAGTACGCCGCGGACCTGGATCCGTCGGCCCCGCGCCCGGACGCGGCGAAGGGGAAGGAAGATCCCCGGTCCTCCAAGCACGCGCAGCTCTTCGAGCGGCTCCAGGCCCTCAACGCGGCCCGCGCCAAGCAGGCCGGGCGGGTGGTGGTGCCGCCGCGAGTCCCCTCGGAGCTGAGCGACGACGTGGAGCCCGCGAAGCTGCAGCCGCTGGCCACGCTGCTCACCGCGCTGGGGGCGCTCAAGGCGCCTGGAGCGCTGGAGATCCTCAAGGGCTACGCGGACGACGCGAGCCCGGTGCTGCGCGCGGCTGCGCTGGTGGGGCTCGCGTCCGTGGGGCCGGAGGGCATCGAGGTGACCCGCGCGGCGCTGCTGGAGCCCGACCGCGAGCTGCAGAAGACGCTGGCGCTGGCGCTGGCGGAGCAGGGCGAGGCCGGGCAGCTCGCGCTGGTGGAATCGCTGCCGAAGATGGGCAGCGAGAAGCTGGTGGTCCTGGATGCGCTGACGCGCGTGGGGCCGCCGCCGGCGTCCGCGTCGGAGGCGTTGCAGGTCGTGGTGAAGGAGGGTGGGGCGGAGGCGGCGCTCGCGGCGCAGTTGCTGGGGCGGATGGGCGCGAAGGGCGCGGTGCCCACGCTGCTCAAGGCGCTGGACGACTCCAACAGCGTGGCCCGGCGCGACGTGCTGCTGGCGCTGGGGGCCATGGGTGACGCGAAGTCCGCGGAGGTGGTGGGGCGGGACCTGTACCACGACCTGCCGGAGATCCGCGCCGCGGCGGCCACGGCGCTGCGCAAGATGAACACCGGCGCGGAGGCAGAGCCGCTGGACGCGCTGAAGGGCGACTACTTCCGCGAGGTCCGCGTCGCGGCGGGGGCCTCGCCGACGAAGGAAGGCACGGCGGCTGGCGGGGCGCGGTGAATGGAGTCCCGCGCGCTCAAGGACAAGGCGACGGAGGCCTTCGGTAAGGGCCGCTTCGCCAAGGCCGCCGAGCTGTACGAGGATTACTGCCAGGCGGAGCCGAAGGACCACCAGAGCCGCCTGCGCATGGGCGATGCATGGGCCAAGGCCGGACAGCGTGGCCGCGCCGTCTCCGCGTACCAGTCCGCGGCGGAGGGCTTCGCGAAGGAGGGCTTCCTCCCGCGCGCCATCGCCGCGAGCAAGCTGATCCTCGAGCTGGATCCGTCCCACCAGGGCGTGCAGCAGATGCTCGCGGACCTGTACGCTCGAAGGGGAACGCCGGCCACGTCCAGGGCGAAGCCGAAGGACACCGCGTCCACCCCCGCGAGCCTCGTCACCCAACGGGAGCCCCCGCCAGAGGCCACCCACCCCGTGCCCCCGGAGCCGCTGGAAGCCAGCGGAGCACCGGTGGACCTGTCGGACTCACTCCCGCCTGAGCTGGCCCTGTCGAGCGCGCCCGCCCCCATCGCGGACGACACCGAGGTGGTCCTCTCCGTCGAGGTGGAGCTCGCGCCCGCGCAGGACGTGCCCGAAGCGCCCGTGACGCCTGAGTCGCCAGCGGTGCACGGCTCCGCCGCGCCAACGACCGCGAGCCATCCCGCGCCGGCTGCGGTTGTCTCCGCGCCGGCTGCGGTTGTCCCCGCGCCGCCTGCGGTTGTCCCCGCGCCGCCTGTAGCCGTTCCCGCGCCGCCTGAGACACACGCGGTGCCTGTCACCGCCGCGCCACGCGCCGCACCCGCGCTGACGGGCCAGTCCGTTCGAGTCGCACCGCCGTCCCCAGCTCCCATGTTCGAGCTTCCCCAGATCCGGACGCCCAGCGGGCGCTGGCAGGCGCTCGCGCCGCCCATCACGGGCCCCGACACCGCGCCGGCCCCCACCGAGCCGAAGCCTCCCGCGCAGGCCGCGCCCCCGGGTCTGCGCCCCCGCCGCGTCGACACGCCCTCCAGGCCCACGGCCACGGTCGCCACCGGAGCCTCCGTGGTGCCCACCACCTCCGGAGCCCCGGAGCCCTGGCGCGCGTCCCTGCGCGTCTCCAGCTTCACGGAGCTGGAGATCGAAGCGGACTCGCTGCTGCACGCGGTGGAGCTCGCGGCCCAGCGCGGACTGGCCGAACATGCGCAGGAGGAGGAGCCCATCTACGAGTTGACCGAGGAGGCCGGGCCCGGCACCTGGGACGCGCTGCCGTCCATCCCGCTCTTCTCCGACCTGCCGCGCGACGCGTTCATCCAGCTCTTCGAACGCTGCCCGCTGCGGCGCTTCGGCCCCGGCGAGCGCATCCTCGCGCAGGGCACGCACGGCGACGCCTTCTACGTCATCTGCGAAGGCAGCGTGCGCGTCTTCAAGGAAGAGGACGACCGCCACCAGGACCTGGCCACTCTGCAGGGTGGCGCCTTCTTCGGCGAGATGGCGCTCCTGTCCGGAGCCCCGCGCGCCGCCTCCGTGGAGTCCGTGTCCGACGACACGCAGGTGCTCGAGATCTCCGCCGCCGTGCTCGCCACGCTCTCGCGCAGCCATCCGCCCGTCGCCATCGCCCTCAAGAAGTTCTGCCGCGAGCGGCTCCTCGCGAACGTGATGAACAGCTCCGCGCTGTTCCGCCCCTTCAACCGCAAGGATCGCCGCAACCTGGTGGAGCGCTTCCGGGCCCGCGACGTGGAGCGCGGCGACGTCATCATCCGCGAAGGCGACGCCACGGACGGTCTCTACGTCATCCTCTCCGGCGAGGTGGAGGTCCACAAGAGCGGGCAGCGGCTGACCCTCCTGAGGGAAGGGGACCTCTTCGGGGAGATCTCCCTCCTGCAGAAGACGCCGGCCACCGCCACCGTGGAGGCCACACGCCACACCACGCTGCTGCGCCTGCCGCGCGAGGACTTCGACTCGCTCATCTCCAGCCACCCGCAGGTGCTGATGCTCGTCTCGGACCTGAGCGACGAACGCCTGCGCCGCACGGAGCACGTGCTGGGCACCCAGACGGGGAGCTCCCAGGCGGACGACGAGGACGACCTCATCCTCGTCTGACGGCGCCCCCCTGGGTCCCCAGGCGTGCATCCCACCCCGCGAGTCACCTGACGCGGCCGGGCAGGGCGCCAGGTTGTGACGCCCGGAAGCGCCCGCTATCCTGCCCGGCATGGCTGGAGGCCAGCACGCGACAGCGGGATTGGGGCCCGACGACATCGCCGAGCTGGAAGCCCTTGGCTCCGAGCCCGGCTATGACGTGTTCCTGGCCCCCGCGCGTGCCCTCGAAGGCGCCGTGGAGGAGTGCCGCTCCAACATCGCGCTCGCCTTCCACAACACAAAGCGCGGCGTGGAGAGCGTGCTCGCCCGGGAGCCGGAGCTCGCCGCGCTCCCAGGCGTCAACGTCGAGGAGCTGCGCGAACTGCCGCTGCTCGCCCAGGGGCTGGCCTGGGCCGCGCTGCGCATCCAGCGCGACATGCGGGCCAGCACCTTCGGAGCCCTCTTCGACCGCGCCCAGCAACTGCGCCGCAAGCTGCTCAAGACCGCGGAGGCGCTCGCGGAGGCCGCCTTCCTCTCCGCCGCGGACGTGGCGTCCGCCCACAGCGAGGGCCACCGCGACGTGGTGGGGGACTGCCTCGGACTCGTGGCGCTGTTCCGCCAGCACGAGGCGAAGCTCGCCGGCCGCTCGCCCGTCACCCCCGAGGACGTGAACGAGGTGGAGCGCGTGGCGCAGCAACTGCGCGCCCTGCTCGCGGCCCCCGGGGAGGCACGCGAGGACGGGAGCTCACCGCTGCTCTTCGAGGCCACGGAGACGCGCGACCGCTTCTGGACGCTGCTCCTCCGGCGCCACGACGTCCTCTGGCGCTGCGGCGCGTGGCTCTTCGGCCGGGACGTGGACATCCACGTCCCTCCGCTCCAGGCCCGTCACCCGCTGGTGCGCGCCGTCGTGCCCACGTCCATTGAACGCGCGAAGCCGCAGCAGACGCCCGCGAAGCGCGGGGCGACCCCCATCGACTACGCCCCGGACAGCAACGTGCGCTCCAAGGTCCGCTTCATGGTGAAGGTCGGCTTCGACTTTCCCTCGCGGTAGACACCCATGCCTTTCGACGTGAAGGACATCCTCCGGCAACTGGAAGCCGGCTTCGCTCCGGAGTCCGGGGCCCCGAAGTGGTGGCAGGAGAGCTGGGAGGATCCGGAAGGGTTCGCCGTGGCGCTCGCGGACGCCCACGCGGGCCGGGGCGTCCCGCCCCCCAAGAGCCGCCCGGGCCAGCAGTACGACTTCTTCCATGATCTCATCGTGCGCCACGTCGCGCTGGAGCGCCCCGCGCTCCGCACGCACCAGCGCATCCAGGGCTGGCAGGCCCTGGGCTACCGCACGCTGCACGACCTGGCCTCGCGCCGCGCCAGCGAGTGGGCGGATCAGGGCGTGGAGCCGGGCGCGAAGGTGTGCCTGGTCCACGGCGTGGGGCAGGAGCTGCTCGTGTCGCTGCTGGCCACGCTGAAGCTGGGCGGCTGCTTCACGCTCCTGCCGCCCATGGGCCCGCGCGCCATGGCCACGCGGCTGGAGTCCCTGACGCCGGACTTCATCGCCGCGGAGCCCCACCAGCTCCCGCTCCTCAAGGGCCACGAGCAGCTTTTGCTCAAGAGCCAGGGGAGGGGGGCGCCGGGCTTCACGTCCCATACGTACAAGCCCACGGACGTGGTGGGGCTGCTCTTCTCGCCGCTGGTGGATCCGCCGCACACGCCGGTGCCCCTCACCGCGGAGAACGCGTGGAAGGGCGCCATCGGCGACGGGATGCTCACCTTCGGCCTGTCGCAGGGAGACCTCCTCGCGGCGCCGGACTTCCCGGTGCTCCAGCACCTGCCGGCGCTCCTCTTCGCCACGCTCCTGCGCGGCGCCACCTACCTGCACCTGGAGATGGCGGACCTGGCGCTCAACCCGGCCCCGCTCCTGGAGCACCCGCTGCGCGCCCTGGGCGTCACGCCGAAGCTGAGAGACCTGCTCGTGCGCCACCGCGCCAGCCTGCGCAACGTGCAGCACTGGTTCCGCAGCCCGGAGGAGCCCTTCGACGCCCAGGCGTGGCGGGCGTGGGTGAAGCAGTGCGGCCTCCAGGGCGTGCCGTCCTCCAACGTCCTCATCGACGCGTCCGTCGGCGGCGCGGTGCTGGTGTCGTCGCGCGGCGTGAACGAGCCGGCCACGGACGTGCACACGGACGTCCTCCCCGTGCCGGGCCGCGCGTGGACGCTGAAGGATCCGAACGAGAGCGGGCAGGGCGCCCCCACGGACGTGGGCGTCTTCACGCTGCTGCCGGACAAGGAATACCCGCCGGGTCACGTCCTGCTCGCGCGGATCCGCCAGCGCTACCACTACGCGGGCACCCTGGGCTTCCGGCACGACGGCCGCACCTACTCCGCGAAGGAGGTCACCGCCGCGCTGGAGGACCTGCCGTTCCTCGCGGGCACCAGCGTGGTGCCCGTGTCCACCGGCGGCCTCGCCAGCCACTCCCGCTTCATCCTCCTGGCCTTCACCGGGGCCACGCCTGCTCCCTCGTCCGGCGAGCAGGAGATCCACCGGCGCATCGAAATGCTGCTGGGCGGGGACTTCCTGCCCGACCGCATCGAGTTCTTTCCGCTCTTTCCCCACCGGGTGAAGGGCGCGGTCGACGACGCGTGGTGCGCCTCGCAGTTCTTCACCGGCGCGCTGCACAAGAAGGCGAGGGACCCGATGTTCCAGGCCCTCACCGCCCTGCGAGGACGGCTGCTGGAAAGCGCCGAGGCTTCAGGCGATGATGATCCGTCGTCAGCGCGCTGAAAAAGGAGCGGTCCATGGGTGCGCAGGTCGTGATGGGAGCGATGCTCCAATGCAGCTTCGGGATGGCGCCCTCGTCGCTGATGGTGCTGCCCGTGAACCGGGTGATGGCCACCACGCCCGCGGCGAACATCATGGACAACAAGCCGTTCATGAACATCCTGCCCTTCGGCATGTGCCAGTCCCTGGCCAACCCCATGGTGGCGGCGGCGACCGCGGCGGCCTTCGGCGCGCTCACCCCCATGCCCTGCATCCCCGTCACCGCGGCCCCCTGGGTGCCCGGGTGTCCCAAGGTGCTGATCGGCAACATGCCGGCGCTGGAGAGCAACTCCAAGTGCATGTGCAACTGGGGCGGCGTCATCCAGATCACCGCCCCCGGACAGATGGTGGCCATCGATGGGTAGCCCCGCGCAGGTGTTGGAGCCCGTGGACTTCACGCTGCTCGACGTGGAGTTCACCACCGCCCCCGTACCGCTCGACGAGTCCGAGGGACCGGATCCGCGCCTGGAGGCCATCACCGGCTTCGTCGCCAAGAGCGAGTACGCGGACGCCTCCCGCGCCGCCGCCGCGCTCCTGCGCCAGGGCGTGCGCGACATCCGCCTGGTGGGGCCGTACCTCTTCGGCCACTTCTTCGCGGACGGCATGAAGGCGCTGCCCGTCCTGTTCCGCTCCCTCAAGCGCACGCTGACGGAGAACTGGGACTTCTTCGGCCCGGTGGAGAAGAAGCTCGTCTTCGCGGACACCGGCCTGCGCTGGCTGCTGAAGATGATGGGCAAGCACCTGGAGCACCACTCGCGCCTCAAGGACGCGCAATGGCAGGCCTGGAGCGCGCCCGGCAACCGCGAGCCCATGGAAGAGGCCCTGGCCCTGGGCGACCCGCTCATCGCCGCCCTCGCCATCCTGCAGAAGAGCGCGTGCATGGACGCCATGCGCACGCTGCTCGGCGCGCTGCGCTCCCACGCCCAGGCCGTGCCCTTCCTGCCCCCGCCGGAGGAGCCCCGGCCCGCCGCGGCGCCGGAGCCCGAGCTCGCCGCCGCTCCGGAGGACGACGAGGAAGAAGAGGACGACGAAGAAGGGGAGGAGGAAGAGGAGGTCCGCCCCGCGCGCCGCAAGAAGGCCGCCCGCCAGGAGGCGCAGGACACGGGGCCTGGCGTGCCCATGTCTCCCGCGCTCGCGCTGCTGGTCCGCAAGCTGTCTGCCTTCGAGGCGCTGGTGGAGCGCGAGGACTACACCAAGGCGAGCGTCATCGCCGTGGACGTGCTCGCCACGGTGGAGCGCTTCGACCCGCGCGTGTACCTGCCGCAGCTCTTCTCCGGCTTCTTCAACGGCCTGACGCAGCACGCGGAGGCCATCGAGCCCATGCTGCACAACACGGAGACGCTGTCCTTCCGCGCCATGGATCAGCTCTACCGCGTGGACCTGGAAGCGTTCCTCGTCGCCCAGGCGCGCCCGCCGCGCGGCGGCGGCCCGGAATACGACGAATAGCCCCATGGCACTGGAGCGCGAACAGCCGGGCCGCAAGCTCACCGTCGAGGAGCGCATCAGCGAGCGCATCCGCAGCTTCGACGTGCCGGCCCTCCTGGACCTGCTCGCCAAGGAGGGCTACGGCGAGGCGGAGGTGGAGTTCCGCAGCCACCGCAGCACCGTGCACCAGCCCCACCTGGTGCACGCCATCGAGTTCACCCGCCACCCGCGCAAGCGCGTGGTCATCACCGTCAACCTGGGCCTGCTCAGCCTGCAGACGCCGCTGCCCTCGTTCCTCTTCCAGGCCATGGACCGCCTGGAGCAGGACACGATGGCGGACTTCCTGGGTTACTTCGACCACCTGCTGCTGCGGACCCGCTTCGCGGGCCAGTTCCCGGACCGCGACGAGTCCCTGCTGCCCGGCTGGGAGCACTCCACCGCGCACCGGCTGCGCCTGCTGCGGCTCGCGTGCCCCAGCAGCCTGCACTGGCTGTTCGCCAAGGTCTTCCCGGAGGCGGAGGTGGTGGTGCGCCGCGAGACGCGCCGCCAGCGCATCGAAGCCAAGGGCATCCGCCTGGGCGCCGCCGCGCTCGGAGACGGCAGCGCGGTGGGCGGCTTCGCCACCGTCCCCACCGGCGGGGTGGAGGTGCGGCTGTTCCTCAACGAGCCGCACTCCGGCACCGGCACCCCCTGGGCCGTGGAGGCCCGCCGGCGCCTCAACACCCGCATCCTCCCGAGCCTCGCGGAGACCCCGCTCGCGCTCGCCGTCATCCTGTGCCTGCGTGATCAGAGCAGCTACGCGCGGCTGATCGACGGAAGCCACCTGGGCTACGAGCCGTTGGTAGGAGGCCCGGAACAGACCCAGGAGGTCCTCCTGTTCACGGGGGACACCGCTCAACTGCGATCATCCGAACCCCGCTAGACCTGTCATGTCGGCTGGTTGACGGGAATTCCTGATCGCGCCTAGGCTGTAAATGTTCACTCGGCAGGGCGTACTCCCGGGGCGGCTCCAGTAGGACTGGGGGGAATCCGACGCACTGCGATTGTCAGGGAGTCACCGTGGCCATTCAGGACCAGCTTCCCAAATCCCGCATCACCCTCACGTACCGCACCACCATCAACGGCGAGCAGGAGACGGTGAACCTGCCGTTGCGCCTCCTGGTCATGGGCGACTTCTCGCTGGGCTCCTCCGAGGACCGCAAGACGGACCTGGAGACGCGCAAGCTGCGGTCCGTGGACGGCCGCAACCTCGACGAGTTGATGAAGGACATGAAGATGTCCGCCAACTTCGAGGTCCCCAACCGCATCAACCCGGACGTGGAGTCGGAGCTGAACGTCACGCTCCCCATCGACCGGATGAAGTCCTTCCACCCGGATGAGATCGTCAAGCACGTGCCGAAGCTCAAGGCGCTGCTGCTCCTGAAGACGCTCCTCGTGGAGATGCAGTCGAACATCGACAACCGCAAGGACCTGCGCCGCGAGCTCTACGAGCTGTTCTCCAAGCCGGACGCGCTCAAGGAGCTGCTCAACGAGCTGAAGGGCTACGAGACCATGCGCCTGCCCTCCGGTGAGACCGCGAAGACGGACGCGCCCGCCGCCGGTGCCGCCGCCGCCGCTGGCAAGCCCGCCGGGGGCGCCGCCGCCGCCACGGCCGCGGTCGCCGCCACCGTCGCCGCGGGCGCCAAGCCCCCGGCCGCTTCCTGATCCGCCTTCCCAACCCTTCGACTTCTAAAAGGACTCCGCCATGGCTGAGACCACCTACCTGAAGCGCCTGTTCACCAGCGTCCGGCTCGATCCGCCCCAGGAATCGGCGCCGATGATCACCACCAACTTCGCCCCCGCGGGCGACGAGCAGCAGGTCACCCTGGAGAGCCGCTTCCTCTCCAGCGTCGCCGCGCTCCTGCAGAACGTGGCCCCCGTGGAGGGCCCGGACAACACCGCCCGCTTCGACAAGGGCCAGGTGCTGGACGTCATCAGCCGCATCGACCGCATGATCGACGCGCAGATGAACGAGATCCTCCACAACGAGACCTTCCAGAAGCTGGAGTCCACGTGGCGCGGCCTGGAGGACCTGGTCGACCACACCAACTTCAAGGCCAACATCGCCATCGACATCCTGGACGTCGCCAAGGATGAGCTGGCGGAGGACTTCGAGAACAACTCCAGCAACATCTTCGCCGGAGCGCTGTTCGACAAGGTCTATATCCAGGAGTACGACCAGTACGGCGGCCGCCCCTTCGGCGCCATCGTGGGCCTGTACGACTTCTCCTCGTCGCCCGCGGACCTCACCTGGCTGCAGCGCATGGCCAAGGTCTCCAACGCCGCGCACGCGCCGTTCATCTCCGCCGTGAACCACAAGTTCTTCGGCTGCGAGACCATCGAGGAGATGGAGGCCATCAAGAACCTGGAGGGCGTGCTCGCCCACCCGCGCTTCGGCCGCTGGAACGCGTTCCGCGACACGGAGGAGGCCGCGTACGTGGGCCTGACCTTCCCGCGCTACGTGCTGCGCCTGCCCTGGCACCCGGACAAGAACCCCTGCGACGTCCTCAACTTCACCGAGACGGCGCGCGGCGACTCCGACAAGTACCTCTGGGGCAACTCCGCCATCCTGCTCGCGCGCAACATGGTGAAGGCGTTCGAGATCTCCGGCTGGTGCCAGTCCATCCGCGGCCCCAAGGGCGGCGGTCTGATCACGGGCCTGCCCGTGGACACCTTCTCCCTGCGCGGCCAGGAGGAGATCAAGGCCCCGGTGGAGATCGCGATCCCCGACTACCGCGAGTACGAGTTCGCGCGCTCGGGCTTCATCCCGCTCGTGTACCGCAAGGGTTCCAGCGACGCGACGTTCTTCAGCACCCAGTCCGCCAAGGTCGCCAAGACGTTCAAGGACCCCAAGGACTCGGAGAACTCGCAGCTCGTCACCAACCTGGCCTACACGTTCTCCATCACGCGGCTGGCGCACTACGTGAAGTGCATCATGCGCGACAACATCGGCAACACGGCGGACGCGCCCTACATCCAGCGGCAGTTGGACTCGTGGCTGTCCAACTACGTCACGACCGTGGCCAACCCGGACGACCTCACCGTGCGCCGCTTCCCGTTCAAGGCGAGCAGCGTGACGGTGTTCCCGCGTCCCGGTGAGATCGGTTGGTATGACTGCAAGCTGGCCGTGCTCCCGCACATCCAGTTCGAAGGCCTCAACGTGGAGCTGATGCTCGAGTCGCGGCTCGGTTGAGCCGCTTCCCACTTGGGGCAGGTGAGCGCCTGCCCCCCTTACCCTGGAGTGACAGATGCCCCAGTTTTCGCGCAACCTGGACGTGTATCAGGGTTTCAACTTCAAGAAGGACAAGCAGACCCCCGTGGGCTACATCACCGCCATCACCATTGGCGGCGAGGCGCTGGCGGCGGATCAGGAGACCATCAAGGATCCTGAGAACCCGGACGCGGCCATCGCCGACAAGGTCGTCGCGGTGCTCAACCACTACCTGTGGGAGACGGGCGTGACGGACGCCATGTACTTCTCCGGCCAGGTGTCGGTGGCGAACAAGCAGAAGGTGGCGGAGATGCTGCTGGGCAACTTCAGCAACATCGAAGTCAACTTCAAGTACGTCATCTACGAGTACGACCCCATCGGGAAGAAGTACTTCAAGTCGAACTTCCTCGACGCGGAGATGAAGGGCCTGCTCGAGAAGAACGGCGACGACCTGAACATGTCCATCGCGGACAACGAGTCGCGTGAGGTGCAGTCGCCCAAGAACTTCACGTTCCAGATCGGCATCAAGCCGCAGGCGACCGAGCAGTCGCTGAACCTGGCCACCTCCTCCGCGAAGAAGATCGCGAAGAAGTGGGGCATCACCGAGGCGGCCGCCAAGTAGCATCGGCCGCGGTCCGGGTCTAAACCAGGCCGGGAGCAGGTCTCGCTCCCGGCCGGGTTCAGGCGGGTGGAAGGAAAGAACGGCGTATGCAGCGGTACAAGCTCGCACGGGTCCGCTGGCACGTAGGCCAGACGCTTCTTCCGGAGCATTTCGTCGCGCAGGAGGACGCGCTGGACGCGGAGATCCGCCTCCACTCCACGCTGTCCGGCCTGCCTTCCTACGGCGTCGCGAACCTGGCCTGGAACGAGTCGCTCCTGCAGAGCGGCAGCCTGTCCATCTCCGCGCTCACCGTCGTCACCAAGTCCGGGGACCTGCTGGACGTCCCGGGCAACTCCGTCATCTCGCCCCTGTCGCTGGAAGCCGTGGGCAGGACGGAGTTCATCGTCTACCTGCACGTGCTCAAGGAGACCGTCAGCGCGGAGGGCATCCGCCTGTACGCGGATGATCCGCCGGTGCTCCAGCGCGTGCTCCACAAGCTCCAGTTGTCCACGGAGCCGGTGCTGGACGGGACCATCGGTTCGCTGGGGCTGGCCGCCGTGTCTCAGGACGAGGACGGCGCGTGGCACACGTCCCCGGACTGGGTGCCGCCGCTCCTGCTCGTGGGGCCCAACCCCTTCCTGGAGAAGCTGCTCTCCACGCTGGATGACCTGTTGGATCAGGTGCGCCAGCAACTGCTCACCAACATCTCGGACACGTACCTGCGCACGGACCGGCTCACCAACGCGCGCCGGGCGCTCTTCGAAGTGCAGCGGCTCATCGCGCTGCGCCGGGACATGTTCCGGCAGGTGTACGTGCACCCGTACCACCTGTTCGACGCGCTCCGCCGGCTGTACTTCGAGGCGTGCTGCTACCTGGAGATGCTCCCGGACGAGCAGATGCCGGTGTACCAGCACGAGGGCCTCAACGAGTCCCTGGGCGGGTGGATCCGCCTGCTCCAGCGCAGCTTCCAGCCGGAGGCCACGCGCTCCACGCACAAGGCCTTCCAGGCGAAGGAGGGCCAGTTCCAGATGACGCCGCTGCCGCCGGAGATCCGCTCCGCCAGCGAGGCGTACCTCCTGGTGCAGCGCACCCAGCCCGGGGAGCGCACGCCGCTGGACGGCGTGAAGCTGGCCAGCCCCTCCCGGCTGCCGCTGGTGCGCCGCCAGGCCCTGAAGGGCGTGCCCTTCAAGCACGTGCCGTATCCGTCCTTCCCGCACGCGCTGGGGCCGGAGATCGACTGGTACCTGCTCAGCCAGGGCGAGGAGTGGCAGCACGCGCTGCGCGAGGACGGCCTGGCCTTCTACGTGACGCCCGCGCTCCGGGGCGCCCAGACCTCGCTGTTCTGGCGGAGGAGCTAGACGCCATGGCGCGCGCACCGTTCCTGGACAAGTTCGCGGCCCGCAGGGAGCACGCCAACAGCCGCGACAGCCTGGAGCACGTGATGCGCAACATCGAAGCCGTGCTCAACACGAAGAAGGGCTACGGCTTCTTCATGCACGACTTCGGGCTGGGCGGGTACACGGAGAAGCTGGGCACGCGCGAGCTGGTGGAGGCGCTCACCGCGGAGATCCAGCAGGAGATCACCCGGCACGAGCCGCGGCTGGTGGACCCGGAGGTGAAGCTGCGCGGCCGTGACAGCGCGCTGTGGCTGTACTTCGACTGCAAGGGCACCTTCGACGGGCAGCCCTGCCACCTGTCGCTGCTGTTCCACTCCACCACCGGCCGGGTGCGCGTGCAGGCGGAGGACACCTGATGGCCTTCGCCGACCGCCTGGACCTGGGCCTGACGCTCACCATCGGCGGGACGGCGCACGCCATCCCCTCCTCGGACGTGCTCGCCTTCGAGCTGGATCTGCACGGCTGGGGGCACGAGGGGAGGGTGGAGTTCCGCGTGCTCGACGAGACGGCGCACGGCGGACAGAAGCAGGACACGCTGCTGGCGGACTTCCTCAAGCCGGACCTGGCGGAGGTGGCGCTGGAGCTGAAGGCCGTGCACTCCGACACGGCGACGAAGCCCACCTTCACGTCGCTGAAGGTGAAGGGGTTGGTGCAGGAGAAGGCCCTCACGGAGGAGGCCGTCGCCCGGGCCAAGGGCGCGGGCATCACCTACCGCCACTACACCGTGCGCTTCGTGGACCCCGCGCGGCTCTTGTGGACGCAGCACCACCCGTGCGTGCTCTACACGCAGAAGACGCTCCAGGACGTGCTGGACGCGCACAAGGGCGACAAGATCACCCTGGCCAATGACTGGGCCGCGGAGCTGGACAAGACGCTGCCGCTCATCTTCCTGGGCCTGGCCCCGGAGTCCGGCGCCAGCTTCTACGACTTCGTCGTCTGGTTCGTGCACACGCGCAACGGCGTGCTGGCGTACGACTACACGGCGCAGGGCTACCAACTGCGCGCGACGAAGGACGCCACCGGGACGCCCCTCACGCTGCGCGCGGCGGACGTGGACCGCGTGTCGGTGGTGTTCCCGGAGGTGGCGCGCCACGACGTGGCCATCCTCAACGCGGCCGCGGAGAGCCCCAAGAACCAGGCCATCACCAACGCCCAGGCCGTCACCGGCATCCGCCAGGACGTGCTGCTGCGCACGGACATCGCGGACGACGTGCAGGCCCGCGTGACGCTGGAGACGGCGCGCCTCAAGATTCGCGGCCTGGAGGTGGAGCTGGACTGGAACCGCTTCCCGGCGGTGGCCTTCGCCCCGGGCGCGCTGGTGAAGCTGCCGGACACGGCCGGGTGGACGGCCGCGGGCGTGCCGGCCACGCAGGACTTCCGGGTGCGCCGGATGAGCCTGCGCGCGGAGCCGCTGCCCGTGGAGGAGGGGGAGCTGCCTTCGGGCGGGGATGCGTCCGGTCCCTCGGGCGACGAGCCCGTGCGGCGGCCCAAGCCGGAGAGCCGCTTCCTCATCTCGCTCACCACGCGGCTGGAGAAGAAGGCGGAGGCGCACGTGGACCTGCCGCCCTTCACCGCGCCGGTGTACCCGCGCTTCGTGGAGGGGCTCGTCGTCAGCGAAGTGGGCGAGCAGAAGGACGAGACCTGGCAGGCGTACACGGACGAGGCCACGTCGCTGGACAGCTACAAGGTGAAGCTGCCGCTGTTCGCCAACCAGATCGTCCAGGTGCCCTTCAACGCGAACCTGCAGCCGGGGCACTTCTACTTCCCGGCCTACAAGGGCGCCCGGGTGCTGGTGGCGCTGGACTTCCTGCGCGCGTGGCTCAAGCGCAACCTGGACTGGCGGGCGGGCGCGCGGCTGCCCTCGGACGGGCAGGGCGTGCACCTGCTCGTCGGCAAGACCACGACGAGCGGCACGTCCATGAGGCACTTCTACGAGGACAACAAGCCGCTGTGGCGCCTGCAGCGCACGAACGAAAGCGACACGGAGAAGGTCGAGCTCAAGGAAGGCAACCTGCTCATCCTGGTGAAGGAAGAGTCCGCCTGAGGCGGGAGGGACGATGGGAGCTTCAGGACCGGGAGCGGCGGGAACGCTGGTCTGCAAGATCGAACTGGACAAGAAGGGCGGCATCACCGTCCAGGTCGACAATGGGGATGACAAGATCACCCAGACCATCGTGATGGACGGCACCAGCATCACCATCACGGTGAAGGGCCAGCAGGAGACGAGCACCATCGTGCAGAAGCAGGACAGCATCGTGGTGACGGTGAAGGACCTGACCTTCGACACCGACACCATCACGATGAAGTCCAAGGGCGTCTCCAAGTGGACCAGCCAGGACACGCTCACGGTGGAGAGCACCAAGGACATGACGCTCAAGACGAGCGCCAAGCTCACGCAGACGGCCACCAGCGACGCGAAGCTGTCCTCCAGCGCGAACGTGAACATCGAGGCCACGTCCAAGCTGGCCATGAAGGGCAACATGGGCGCGGAGATGGTGACCTCCGGCGGCGAGGCCAAGGTGGACGGCGTGACGCTGAAGCTGGCCGGCAAGTCGCAGGCGGAGATGTCCGGCGCGATGACCAAGGTGTCCGGCACCGGCAAGCTCGACCTGGAGAGCTCCGGCATGGCGAACCTGAAGGGCTCCATCACCAGCGTGGGCGGCGCGCTGGTGAAGCTGGGCTGAAGACGGACGACTGACCCACACATGGCGACGACTGACGTACGGCGGGAGAGCGGGCGGTGAAGGACTTCTCGGAGAAGATCTACCTGGACTTCCTGTCGGAGCTGGACGGGCTGGAGCGCTTCCGCCAGCGCTTCCAGGAGCGGCACCCGGCGGCCCCGTTGGACCGCGAGGACCCGGACGTGCGCCGCCTCATCGAGGCGATGGCGTTCTTCTCCGTGCAGACGCGGCACGCCACGCTGCACAACCTGCGCTCCACCTGGCGCCGGCTGTTCGCGGGCTTCTTCGACTTCCTGCTGGAGCCCGTGCCCGCCGCCGCCATGGCGCAGGCCGTGCCCACGGAGAAGATGGTGGAGCCGGTGCTGCTCACCCGGGGCACGGAGCTGCGCCTGACGCCCGCGGAAGGGGTGGCGGGCTCGTTCCGGCTCCAGCGCGACCTGCGCGTGCTGCCCATCTTCCTCAAGGGCACGGACGTGGTGCCCCAGGTGCGCAGCGGCCACCGGCTCATCCTCCGCTTCGAGTCCCGCTTCGCGCGCAAGGACGCCATCGACGTGCTCAGCCTGCACGTGCGGCACCTGGACGACTACCGCTCGTCGCTGGCGGTGTTCCACGCGCTGCGCAAGCACCTGAAGCAGGTGAGCGTCGTCTACGACGAGGAGGCGGACGAGCACTCCGTGGGCAGCCCCTGCGAGGTGTCCTTCAACCGGGACCCGCCCGCGCCGGACGACAGCGGCCTCTACGCGCACCCGTTCCAGCGCCTGCGCGCGTTCTTCCAGTTCCCGGAGCAGCAGCTCTTCGTGCACGTGAAGGTGCCGCCGCCGCGCGGCAGCTCCTGGATGCGGTTCTGCCTCTGCCTGGACCTGGACAAGGACTGGAACGTCGGCCGCTCGCTGCACCCGGACTTCTTCCAGCTCTTCACCGTGCCGGTGGTGAACCTCAAGGCGGAGCCCGCGCAGGTGGTGGTGGCGGACGGCACGCGCGCGGAGCACCCCATCATCAGCATGAGCGCGGGGCGCGAGTTCACCCTGCACTCGGTGACGGGCGTCTTCGAGATGACCAAGGCGGGCCTGGCCCCGCTGCGGCCCGCCTTCCTGCCCGGCAAGGGCCCCAGCTACGAGGTGGACGAGACCTTCGACGAGAAGCTCGCGTCCCGGCAGAGCCTCATCGTGCGCATGCCGGAGGCCTTCACGGCGCCGCGAAAGATCGTGCTGGAGGCCCTGTGGCACCAGCCGCAGTTCTCCGCGCAGGCGGCGGGCAGGGTGGACGTGTCCGTGCCGGGCCGTCACATCGAGGGCCTGAAATGGCAGACGGTGGGCAGCCTCCAGCCGCACCGCGACAGCGTGCTACGGGATGACGTGGAGGCGTTGACGCAGTTCCTCGCGTGGAAGGCGAAGCCCACGCTGGGCCGGGACGAGGTGGTCGCCCTGCTGGGTCACCTGGGGACCCCCGCGGAGAGCCCGTTCCGCCGCGTCCTTCCGTGGCTCAAGGAGTTGAAGTTCAGTGTCGTGCCCGACAGCGCGCTCAAGGGGTCGGGGCTCCGCCACGCGTATGAAGCCGTGATGGAGCCCTTCGACCAGAGCTTCGAGCCTGTCGTCATCTGCTTTCTTGAGCAGTTGAGGGACCTGCTTGATGCTTGGAACAACGAGGCGACGGTTGATCTCAAGGCCTCGGTGGCGGGTTTGGGGCCGCTACAGCTTCCAACATAGTCAAACACTCTCATGAAACTGGAGCATTGGAACGCACTCCTGGCAACGCAGCGACGCGTGCGCCAGCTCCTCGACCGGGCGCTGCCCGCCGAGCCCGCCCCGGGTGCGCGCCGGCCGCAGGGCAGGGTGGGGCAGGAAGCGCTGGGCCACCTGGAGCAGGCGCTGATGGTGGAGCTGGAGCGCCTGCGCGCCGCGTTCGGCGCGGACATGCGCCCGGACGAAGTGGAGGATCTGATCCGCCCCTTCGTCTTCTTCCTGGATGAGTGGGTGCTCCGGCGGCTGGCGGACGCGGAGCAACATCTCTGGCCGCTCCTGCAGCAGAACCTGTTCCAGGTGGATGCGGGCGGAGACCTCTTCTACGAGTTCGTGGAAGAGAAGTTGCGTCGCAACGATACGCCCTCCATCGTCTTCGAGATGATCCGCTTCTGCCTGGCCGCGGGCTTCACGGGCCGCCTCGTGGGGCAGCCGGAGCGCATCCGCGAACTCAAGGACCGCATCTCCCAGCGCATCCCGCAGCCGGCCGCCATGGCGCCGCCCGCGCCGGTGGTGCCCGCGGCGGTGCCCACCGTCTATGACTTCCCGGTGCGCTACTACGCCGTGACGGCGGCCATCGTGCTGGGGCTGCCCGTCTTCCTGTGGTGGGTCTCCAATTGAGGCCCTTCCCGACACACGACGCACGGCCTCCCGCGCCGGCCCCCAAGGCTCCTCCCCGGACGCTCGCGCTGCTGGACGCGCTGGAGCAGCGGGTGGGCGCGGAGCTGGGGTCGCTGAAGGAGGGCGTGCAGCCGCTGCTGGACTCCGTGCGCGAGGGCCTGCTGGCGCTGGATCCGCCCGGGGACGGGATGCTGCCGTCGCCGCAGGAGCAGGAGAAGCTGCGCGCGAAGCTGACCTCCACGCTGGAGGAGGCCGAGGACGTGCTGGAAGCGCTCCAGTTGGCCGTGAAGCCGGGCGGAAGGAGCGGCGGCTGACGTGGGCGCGATCCAGTCCATGCTGGCGGCCTTGAAGGCCCATTGGGTGCTCGTGCTGGGCATCGTGGTGGTGCTCGCGGCCATTGGCGTGGGCGTGACGCTCTGGTGGCGCAAGCGGCAGCAGGGCGGCCCGTCGCTCGCGGGCGAGCAGAAGCCGCTCGGCTCCGGTCAGCTCCTGGCCGTGCGCAGGCAGTTCCTGGCGAAGCTGCCGTGGCGCTTCCGCGCGTCCGTGCGGGACTTCCCCACGCTGGTGGTGCTGGGCCCGGCGGGCAGCGGCAAGTCGGACCTCATCGAGGCGGAGGTGGACTGGGAGCGGCAGCAGCGCCAGTTCATGCCCAGCTACACGGACGACCCGCTCCTCAAGGTGTTCCTGGGGCCGGAGGTCGTGGTGCAGGAGCTGGCCGCGCCCGTGCTGGAGGACGACTCGCGCCACGCGCGGCGCGCGCTGCGCCGGCTGTGGAAGGCCACCTTCGGGCGCCGGCACGTGGGCCGGGCCGTCATCGTCCTGAAGGTGAACTGGCTGCTGGAGACGTCTCCGGACGAGGTGAAGCGCGTCACCCAGCTCCTGCGCGGCAAGGTCAACCTCCTGTCGGAGGTGTGCCAGGCGCCCGTGGAGACGCGGCTGGTCCTCACGCACATGGACACGCTGGACGGCTACGCGGACTTCGCGCAGCTCCTGCGCAAGAACGGCGTGCCGCTGGAGCTGGAGGTTCCGCCGCCCGGCAGGGAAGGGGAGCTGGGAGAAGCGCTCCAGCCCATGGAGAAGTACCTGGCGCTGGGGCTCACCTCGCTCGCGCCGGACGCGTTCGAGCGGCTGGCGTCCTTCTACTCGCGCGGCGGCGAGGCGTTCGCGGCGCTGGGGCGCTTCGTGTCCACGCTGCTGGAGGGCGGCTCGCTGGCGTACCCGCTGAACCTCAAGCGCGTGTACCTGTCCTCGGGAGGGCCGGACGCCCAGCCCACGGGCGCGCTGGCGGTGCAGGCGGACCAGCCGGCGGAGCTGCTCGTCCGGGACTACCGCTGGATGCACCTGCGCCGGTGCGCGGCCATCCTCGCGGTGGGGTGCCTGCCGGTGCTGCTGGCGTACGCGCACTTCTACCGCCTGCTGTTGCGCGCGCAGGACAAGCTGGACGCGTTCCAGGTGACGGTGCAGCGGCTGGAGGAGCGCAACCAGAGCGTGTCCGGCTCCGTGGTGGAGTCCCAGACGAGCGACGCGGTGCGGGCGATGGAGGCCCTCTGGGGCGCCACGCGCTACTGGCCGCCCCTGGCGCACAGCTTCACCGACGAGTGGGAGGAGCTGCGCTCGCGGCTCGCGCGCAGCATCCGGATGTCCTACCTGAAGCCGATGCTGGAGAAGTGCCAGGACCAGTGCCGGCGCTGCGCGAGCCAGATTCCCGGCTGCCAGCCCGCGCCCGCCTTCGCCAGCCGGGGCACGCGCGCCACGCCGCTGATCCCGGCGCCCGCCGTGGACGACAGTTGCCACATGGAGACGCTGTGCCGTCCGGAGCAGGTGCTCTACACGCTGGGCGTGCTGTACGCGTCGCGCAACGAGGACCTGGGCAAGTTCGTGCTGAACAGCGTGCACGGGGCGCACAAGAAGCAACTGGGGTGGACGGCGGAGGCCTTCGGGCTGAGCCTGGCCAGCACCGACCAGGAGCACAACTGGCTGGAGGCGATGGGGCTGGCGGAGCCGATGATCGCCAACTACGTCATCGCCAGCGACAGGCCCTTCGACGAGAACGTCCCCTGGACGCGCTGGCCCTACGTCTGGCTGTCGCTGGACGGCCTGCTGGGCCCGTGGCGCGACCACTTCATGCAGTTGCAGGACACGCTGGCCGCGAAGGAGCTGGACCTGGCCCGCTGGCGCGCGCTCGCGGACGACCGGGAGCGCCTGCGCGCCTCGCTGGCGGAGAGCGCGCCGTACAACTCCGCCCGCAAGGTGATGGACCTCATCAACGCGTCGGACGCGGAGCCGGACGCCAGCCAGTTGAAGGGCGTGGGCAGCCTGCTGGACTCGCTGGACTGGCTGCGCCAGAACCGCCAGACGCTGGAGGCCATCCTGCGCATGGAGGACGAGACGGACGCCGCGCTGCGCGCCGCCGCCCGCATGACGCCCGCGGAGCTGCTCACCCGCGCGGACGGCCTCTTCGCCCCCAGCGACGGTGACGCGCGCTACCAGGTGGAGGTCCTCCGGCGCGACTTCGATTTCCGTCCCATGGACGTGTCGCGGCAGCTCCTGGACAAGGTGCTGCGCTCGCTGAAGGAGACGGGCCGCACGCCGTTCGACGGCAACGCGCTCAACCCGCGCACGGGGGAGACGACGTCGGAGGTCGCCACCGAAGGGGTGGGGGACGACGACACGGAGTTCGCCAGCGGGACGGCCCCGGTGGTGGGCAAGGTGCTGGGCAAGGCCGCCTTCGAGGCGCAGTTGAGCCCGCTGGTGGACGAGTTCACGGAGCGGCTCGCCAAGTCCAGCCTGTCCCGCGAGGAGGCCGTGGAGCGCGCCACCTTCGTGCAGGGCAAGGTGCAGACCTTCGCCAGGCGCTACGGCCAGGACCTCTACGCGACGTACCGGGGCTACCGCTTCCGCACCACGCCGCGAGGCTCGCTGGCCAGCGACCTGTCCGTGCTGCTGCAGCCGTCCTCGCCGCTGGAGGCGATGCTGCGCGACGTGGCGGTCCGCGCCGGCGTGGGCCCGCTGGAGAGCGAGTACTACGCGCCCATGCGCGAGGCGGTGGCGCCCTTCAAGCCGGTGGTGCAGTTGATGACGCCGGACAAGAGCGGCGTGCTCGTGGAGCTGGCGGCCTACACCACGCTGGTGTCGCAGCTTCAGCAGGAGCTGTCCGGCGTGAAGCCCGCGGCCGCGAAGCCCGCCGCCCCCAAGGACGCGGCGGCGCCCGGCGCGACGGCGTCCTCGGCGGGCTCGCAGTTGGCGGAGATGCTGTCGCCGGTGGGGCGCGTGGCGCTGAGCATGCTGCTGGAGGAGGAGGACTCATACCTGCGCCGGGTGGACGCGTGGCTGGATCAGCACGGCCTGGTGGGCGAGTTCCGCCAGCCGTTCCGCCAGCCCTTCATCGTCGTGCGCAACCGGGGCCGCGCGGAGCTGGAGCGCGTCATCGCGGAGCAGTGGACCTACCAGGCCCGCCGCACGCTGGATCCGCTGGTGAAGCGCTATCCGTTCAACCCCAGCGCGTCGCTGGAGGTGGACCCGGTGGAGCTGGAGGTGCTGCGCCGCAAGGACGGGGCCTTCTGGGGCTTCGTCACGCAGGTGCTGGCGCCGGTGGTGGAGGAGCGCGGGACGGACTGGACGCTGCGCTATCCGCTGAAGTCGCGGCTGCTGCTGCCCCCGCGCATGCTCACCGCGCTGGGCCAGTTGGGCCGCCTGTCGAAGCTGCTGTGGGACGACGAGGGCAAGCCCCGGCCCATCCCCATGCAGGTGCGCCCGCTGCCGCTGCCGACGGCGCCCACGCCGGACAGCTTCGTGACGCTGTCGTACCTGAAGTGCGGCGGGGCGGCGTCGTTCGGCTTCAACCAGCGGCCGGCGTGGGGTGAGTTCCCCCTGAGCTGGTGGAGCCCGCAGCCGTCGTCCATCGGCGTGGAGCTGCGCTCGCCGTCCCAGGACGGGAAGCGCTACCGCTCCATGGAGATGTCCGAGTCGTCGTGGAACTGCTTCCGCCTGCTGGAGTCCGCGACGCTGACGGATCAGTCCAACGTGGTGTGGGTGCTGCCGGGCCGTGGGCTGGCGGCGAACGAGAAGGTCCTGGAGATCAGCTTCGGGTTGCGCGGCGAGCCTTGGGCGCCATTCCGTGGGGTGGTGCCATGAAGGGCAGGGGTGTGAGGCTGGCCGCGGGCCTGGTGACGGCGGTGGTGGTGGGGAGCTGCGCGGCGCCCAGCCTGACGGTGAACGTCAAGGCGCCCGCGGGCACCAATCAGGGCCGGCCGCTGTACATGCTCATCCGCACGGTGTCGAAGACGTCGATGACGGAGGGCTACGCGGACGTCGCGGCCAAGGTCATCAGCCCGGACGAGTCCGTGCTCCAGACGGTGGTCATCTACCCGAGCCGCACGAAGCAGGTGAAGATCCCCCTGCCGCCGGAGCAGGCGGTGGCGGTGAGCTTCCTCTTCACCACGCCCAACGGCGCGTGGCAGGCGCTGCTGGACGTGCCGGTGCCCAAGACGGTGGACATCGAGCTCCAGGAGAGCCGCATCCGCACGGACCTGCCCAAGGGCGTGCCCGCGCAGGAGTCCACGCCCGCCGCGCCCGAGGCCCCCAAGGCCCCGGCCGCCCCCAAGGCGCCCGAGCCGCCCATGTCCCTGGCGTCTCCCAAGTAGGAGCGCTCAGGACGCGAGCGCGTCCAGCTTCGGCCCCAGCGCGTTGAGCGCGGACGTCACCCGGCCGTTCGCCGCCGTCACCGGCTTCGCGAAGGCGCCCGCCTGGAGCTGGGCGCCAATCGCGTCGAGCGGGGAGAGGAGCTGCGGCTTCTGCCCCGTGGCCTGGGTGGAGACGGAGTCCACCTGCGTCTGCGCGCCCGCCTTCAGGCCCTCCGCGCGCTGCTTGAAGGCCGCGAGCACCGAGTCCACCTGGGACGTCAGCGACGTCTCCGCGCTGGCGCGGGCCGTCTCCAGGGACGTCAGCCCGGCCGTGACGGATGAGCTCGTCGTGCCCAGGTGCGAGTCCAGCCGGCCCTTCGCGGACGTCACCTGGCCCTCCGCCGAGTCGCGCGCGGCCTGCATGGCCTGCACCGCCGCGTCGATGCCGGAGCCCACCTGCGCGTCCAGGGCCTCCAGGCGCTGGGGCACCTGCGTGTCCAGCGGCGTCACCCGGGCGGCGACCTGCTGCTTCATGGCTTCAATCTGCTGCACGCCCTGGTCCTTCACGGTGCCGATCTGCGTGACGGCCGCGGCGACGATCTGCCCCACCTGCGCGGTGGCCTGCTCGATGCCCTGGAGGACGGACTGGGTGAGCGTGCCCATCTGCGTCACGGCCTGCGTGGTGGCCGCGTCGATCTGCGTCTGCGCCTGGGTCTGCACCGTCTCCACCTGCGAGACGATGGTCTGCTGCACCGCCTGGAGCTGCGTGCCCACCTGCGAGGAGATCGTCCCCAGTTGCGTGGTGATCTGCCCCACCACCTGGCTGATGCCCTGCACCGCGGGGCTGACCAGCGGCTTGGGCAGGTCCGCGGCCGGGATGGCGTCCAGGAGGCCCATGGCCCGCTCCAGCAGCGACTCCAGCGAGCCGACGATCTGCTGGAAGAGGGTCTGGAGCTGCTCCAGCAACTGCGGCAGCGCTTCGAAGAGCGCCATCACCTGCTGCTTGAGGGCGCTGACGGTGGCGACCAGCGAGTCCAGCGTGGTGAAGGCCGCCTCCAGCGTGGCCTTCAGCGGCGCCTTGACGGTCTCCACCGCCGTGAGCGCTCCCTGCACCACGCCGTCGATGGTGCCGCTCACCGTGGTGATGGCGGTCTCCACCTGCTTCTGCACCTGGTCGATGAGCTTCTCCACCGCCGTGAGCTGCGCGGTGACGCTGGCCACCTGGCCGGCGAGGGTCTTGCCCAGCGTGTCCAGCGCCCCGTCCGCCTGCGTCTTGCCCGCCGTCAGCGAGGGGGCCACCTGGGTGTCCAGCGGATCCACGATGGCGGCCGACGCCGCCGCCGCGGCCATGAGCTGATCCACCAGCGTCTTGCGCTGGCCCTCCAGCGCGGACTGCTGCTGCTGGTGGGTGTCCTTCGCCGCCGTGCCCGCGTTGACGATCTCCTGGTGCAGCGCCTTCAGCGCGCTCACGGGGTTCTTCACCGCGCCCTCCAGCGTGGCGGTGAGCTGGGCGCTCCGGCCCGTCGCCGCGTCGCGCGAGGCGGCCAGCCGCACCAGCACCGCCGACAGCGCCGCCGTGAGGGTGGACCCCACGCCCGTGAGGTCCTGCGTGAGCTGCGAGCGCGTCTGCTCGATCAACGCGTAGCCCTGCGCGCGGCGGGCCTCCGTCTCCTCCTTGGAGCCCTTGCGCTTCGCGAGCTTCGCGTCGAACGACTGCTTGTCCGCGTCGCACTTCTGGGCCACCTGCTGCTGGAGCGCGGTGAGCTGCCCCTGCGACGCCTCCGCGGACGACTTCGCCTGCGCCTCCAGGCCCTGGCTCTTCGCCGTCGCCTCCTGGCCCAGCGACTCCGCCGTCGTGCGCGCCGTGGTGCTGGAGGCGGTCAGGGACTGCTGGTGGCCCTGCACCTCCGTGGCCAGCGCGTCGAAGCGGGGGGAGGGGTCCGCCAGCGTCACGTTCGCCGCGTTCACCTGCGTGAGCAGCGCGCCCAGCGACGCGCTGATGGAGGGGCGCAGCGCGGCGACCTGCTCCACGACGCCCTGGGCCAGGGCCTCCACCTCGCCCTTCGCGGTGGCGAGCCGCGGCGTGATGCCGGAGCCGAAGCCCTCCACGGCCGACTTGTGCTTCGCCACGGTGGCGCGCAGCTCCTTCATTTCAACCCCGCGAGCGCGGCCTTGGCTTCCGCGGCGGCGCCGGAGAGCGCCCCCGTCTGGCCATCCACGCCGTTGAGCGCGCCGGTGAGCTTGGCGCGGGATTCGGCGGCCTTGCCCTTCACCTGGGCCTCCGCGGCGGCGAGGGCCGCGCCCGTCTCCTCGGTCGCCGCGTTCAGCTTGGCGTTCACCTCCGCCGTGGACTCCTTGTACGCCGCCGTCGCGTCGCTCACCGCGCCGTCCACGCCCGCGGTGAGGTCGCCCTTCGCCGTCTCCACCTGCGGCGTCACGTCGTACGTGGGCGTGGTGGCGGCGCCGCCGGGGTTCTCCTTCGTCTGGATGAGGAGGTGGCCCTCCGACAGGCGGATGATCTCCGTGTCGCTGGCGTTCACTCGCCCCAGGTTCCACACCGGCTTGTTGTCCTGGAAGTCGTGCGTGAGCGCCGTCTGGTTCGCGCCGTTCTTGCCGAAGAGGATCTGATCCCCCTGGCTGTCCTGGGGCATGCGCACGCCCTCGCCCCAGTCCAGGAAGCGGTGCAGCGCCGCGTGGTCGAAGTGCAGCGCCACCAGCACGCGCTCGTTCTTGTACGGCGGGAAGTAGAACGTCCCCGGGAACTCACCGGGCTCCGCCGGCACGCTCACCGTCTTGTTCCAGAGCGGGATCGCCACCCGGTAGTTCGTCACGGACGTCTTCTGATCATCCACCTGGAGGTAGATGCGGTCCGAGGCCTCGCCGCCGGGGCTGTGCACCTTGCCCTCGACGTAGATGGGGTAGCGGGGCGGGCGGTACGCGGGCAGCTCCGGCACCGGATCCGACTTCTGCTCCAGCAGCACGGACAGGGAGATCGTGTAGCCCTGCAGCGTCTCCTGCTGCCCGTCGTGCGGCCCGGCCTGGAGCCCCACGCCGTCGAAGGCCAGCTCCGCGACGCGGTGGTCCTCGCCCAGGCCCGTGAGGTCCGGGCTCCACCGGCCTCCGTCCAGCTTGATCAACGCACCCGGGTGCAGCGCGACGGGCGGCATGTCCAGGAACGCCAGCCGCAGCCGCCGCTTGCGCACGCGCAGGCGTCCCTTCTCCAGCGCCTGACGCTGC
Organism: Corallococcus sp. AS-1-12; assembly: GCF_020036995.1. NCBI lineage: Bacteria > Pseudomonadati > Myxococcota > Myxococcia > Myxococcales > Myxococcaceae > Corallococcus > Corallococcus sp. AS-1-12. The sequence goes on from NZ_JAIQDD010000021.1 coordinate 105,062, forward strand.
TCCGCCTCCGCCGCGATGGGCGTGCGCACCAGCATGTCGTGCTGGATGCCCGCCACCGCCTGGGGCTGCTCCAGCGCCACCGTGGTCGCCCCGGCGCCAAAGCCGTTGAGCACCCGCGCGCCGTGACGGATGACGGGCGGCATCTCCACGTCCACGCGCGCCACGTGCTTGCGGCTGAGCCCGGTGGCGGTGCCCGTGGCCGGCTTCTTCGCGGAGAAGGTGTACGTGTCCTTGGGGCTGTCGTAGGTGAGCACGCCGCCGCGCGTGTCCACGAACCAGAGGACGAAGTCGTAGAAGCTCGCGGCCGCGTGGTCGTCGCCGATGCCCAGGCACACCATCGCGTGCTTCTCCTCCAGCGCGTCCCAGTCGTAGGTGAGCAGCAGGCCGCCGGGCTTGTGCGCGTCCAGGAGGTCCGACAGCTTCTTCGCCGTGTGCAGCTCCACCGGGCGGTGCTGCTTCCAGAGCACGCGCGCGGGGTCCTCGAAGGTGACGGTGTACTGGCGGAAGGCCACCGCCACGCTGTCCTTGTTGCCGTGCGCGGTGCCGCCGACGCGCTTCTCCGTGACAAGGCCCTGCACCACCAGCGGCGCGGCGGGCGGGTCGAAGACGCCGGACAGCGCCAGCCGCACCCGCACCAGGTCCGGCTTGCTGAACGCGGTGAACAGCGCCGCGTCCGCCTTCTCCAGCGCGGTCCAGAAAGTCAGCTCGCAGCGGAAGCCGGTGGGCGTCATCCGCAGCGAGAAGTCCCGCACCTGGCCGCCCGGGATGGCGAACGCCTGCTCGCCCGCGGTGACGGTCAGCTCCAGCTTCAGCTTTTCGGAGAAGGGGAGCGCCATGCGGTGTTCACCGGGCCTTCGCCTGGACCTCCTCGCGGGTCAGCGCGCCCCGGGCCTCCAGCGCGTCCATCATCGCGCGCATCACGCGCGCCTGCTGCGCCACCATGCGCTCCAGGTCCGCCACCTGCTGCGTGAGCGCCTCCACCTTCGACGCCAGCTCCGCGTCGCGCACCACCGGCGGCGGCGTGGGCGTTCGCGGCGGGGGCTCGGGCTGCTGCGGCGGGGCCAGCTCGAAGGTGGCCTCGTCCATGCCGAAGGAGAGCGGCGTGGCGGCCGTGGAGGTGATCTCCCCGTGGTAGTGGTGCCGGATGGCGCGCTCGATGGAGGACGCCGTCGCCACCACGACCTGGAGCTTCTGGCCGGAGTGGAAGGCCAGCTCCTGGAGCGACTCCACGTTGGTGGGATCCGACGTGGCCACCGTGAGCGTCTTGGTGCCGGGCTCGTACGCGATGGGGAAGACGGTGTAGCGCTCGGCGATGTCCACGCGCAGCGCCTGGAGGGCGTTCGGGACGGGGACGTGCGTGTCCAGGTTCACGGTGGGGATGGCCAACTGCCGCGACAGGGCGTGCACCATGGAGCTCTCGTCCACGACGCCCATCTGCACCAGGGTGAGGCCCAGCCGGCCGCCCCACTTGCGCTGCTCGGCGAGCGCGGTGCGCAACTGGGTTTCGGTGAGCAGGCCGGCGTCCATCAGGATCTCGCCCAGCCGCCGCTTGCGGTTGGGGCCCGGGCCGGGGGGAACAGAAGGGGGAGGAGTCACGGCCGGGCAGCATATCAGCGCTGGACACTCCCCAGGCCTCCGGTGGGTCACAAACAGGCCAGGGGGACGGGGATGGGATAGCCTGGGGCCCATGGTGCGAAGCCGAAGCCTCCTTTTCGCCGCAGTCCTCGTCGCCTTCACCGCCGGGTGCGCGTCCCAGCGCCTGTCCGGCGCGGACCTGGACCGGGTCCAGCGGCCCGCCTTCATCTCCCGCATCGAGGACGGCGCGGGCCCCAAGAGCAAGGTGTTCCAGGAGGACAGCGCGTACTCCGACAAGCTCAAGAAGCTGGAGCCCAAGGAGGCGGATCGCCGGCTCACCGTGAAGCTGCAGCAGGCGGTGACGCGCTTCGAGCTCTCCGAGCGCCTGCGCGTCACCACCCTGTCCCGCCTGCCGGAGGAGGCCCCCTGGACGGACGCGGTGGACCCCGCCCGGGTGGCCTCCGCGCTGGAGAGCTTCCTGGTGGAGGAGGTGCCCGCCAACGCGCCGGACTACGACTTGATGGCCCCGCTGGGCGCGGACACCATCGTGGAGTTCGTCATCCAGGACTACGGCATGCGCAGCGATGACGGGCACGCCGGGGCCTACCTCAAGGGGTACGGGCGCATGTTCCGGCTGGACGGGCGCTCGGAGCTGTGGCGCCGGCCGTTCGACCTGGACGCGGTGGAGCAGGGCGCGCCGCACCTGGATCCGTTCAAGGTCGGCAAGGAGCCGGAGCTGTTCCGCCTGGCCATGACGGACCTGCTGGACAAGGTGGCGGACATGTTCGTGAAGGACCTGACGCCCAAGAACCGCAAGGGCGCGGCCCCCTCGGGCAGCACCGCGCCGGACACCGTGCCCTCCGCCGTCACCCCGGCGCCCGAGCGCGCCCCGGCGCCCACGCCGCCCGAGCAGCAGCTCCCCCCGGGCGAGCTGCCGGATCCGGACGCCTAGAAGAGGGCGTGCTCGGCCAGCAGCACGCCCAGCCCCACGGCGAAGCTGATCAGCGTCACGGGCACCCCCACGCGCAGGTAGTCCACGAAGCCCATGCGGACCTTGCCGCGCGCGGCCTCGAAGACGATGAGGTTGGCCACGCTGCCCACCAGCGTGAGGTTGCCCGCGAGCGTGGAGCCCAGCGCGAGCACGTGCCACGCCAGCTCCGGCTCCTGCATGGCCGGCACCCACGCCCGCGCGAGCATCACGAAGGGCACGTTGCTGAAGAGGTTGGACGCCACCAGCGTGAGGACGGCGAAGCCCAGCGTCTCGCGCCAGGGCGGCCCGGCCATCAGCGGGGAGAACACGTGGCGGATCTCCTCCGCCCAGCCCGCCTTGTTCACCCCGTGCACGACGACGAAGAGGCTGGCGAAGAAGAGCAGCAGCACCCAGTCCACCCGCTCCAGGGCCTCGCGCGGCTCGTGCCCGGACAGGGACATCACCAGCACGCCGCCCGCGAGCGCGCTCCAGCTCATGGGCAGGCCGGCGAAGAACGCCACCACCACGCCCAGCAGGCCGCCCAGCCCCAGCGCCAGCAGCCGGCGGTCCACCTCCAGCGGGGGCGGGTGCGTGTCGAAGCGCGCGGACGGCAGCGCCTTGCGGAACATGTAGAGCAGCGTCACGGCGACGACGGCGGTGGAGAGCACCGCGGGCAGCGCCATGTACGCGGCGAACCGCGCGTAGCCCAGGCCGGACGCGCCTTGAATCAGCATGTTCTGCGGGTTGCCGGTGAAGGTGGCCACGGAGCCGCTGTTGCTGCCCATGCACACCGCCAGCAGGTACGGCGCGGGCGGCAGGCGCGCGTCCGCCACCACCGCCAGCACCAGCGGCGTGAGGAACAGACACACGGTGTCGTTGACGAGGAACGCGGACAGGAACGCGCTCACGAACGTCACGGCCACCAGGAGCAGCCGCGGCGTGTGCGCGACCTTGAGGGCCTTGGCCCCGGCGGCGCGGAAGAAGTTCGCCTGCGCCAGGTACACGGCCAGCAGCATCATCCCCAGCAGGAGGACGAGCGTGTCCATGTCGATGGCCTGCTGATCGCGGTCCGCGCTGTGGCCGAACACCTCGGCGGGCGTGACGACCCCGGCCACCACCATCAGCGTGGCGCCCAGCAGGGCACCTCCGGGGCGGTCCAGCTTGATGAAGGGCAGCCTCGCCCCGGCGATGAAGATGTACGTGAACAGGAAGATCGCGAGCGCCACGGGCGCGGGACACTAGGGTCCGCGCCTCGGGCCCGTCGAGGTCCCCCGAAGCCGCCTGTCCAGCAGGGAATCGGGCCGGCTACTGCCGGGGGCGAATGTGGGTGATGGGCCCCCCAAGGACCGACGCGGGAGGTCCTGACGCGCGTTGTCCTTCCGGGTACACGTCTGTACAGTGGCCGGCCCTATGAAGCCCGAGAAGGAAACCGAGGCCTTCTCCGGCCCGCGCCGCACGCCGTGGTCGGGGGCTCGCGGGCTGGACGCCGTCCTCCAGGGGTGGCGCACGGACCGGCAGGTGTGGCCGAACATCGTCCACGACGCCGTGACGCCCGCCCGCGCCGGCGTGTTCGCGCCGCTGCCGGAGGGGCTGTCCCCGCAGGTCCGGGACGCGCTCAAGCGCCGGGGCGTGGAGCAGCTCTTCTCCCACCAGGCCGAAGCCTTCGCGCGGGCCCGCGACGGGGAGAGCCTGGTCATCGCCACGCCGACCGCGTCCGGAAAGAGCCTCTGCTACAACCTGCCGCTGTTGGATCGCTTCGCGCGCGAGCCGGAAGCGCGGGCGCTCTACCTGTTCCCCACCAAGGCCCTGTCGCGCGACCAGGAGGAGTCCCTGCGCGCGTTCATGCGCGAGGCGGGCCTGGGCCACGGCGCCATCACCTTCGACGGGGACACGCCGGGGGACGCGCGGCGGGCGGCCCGGGAGCGCGCGGGCGTGGTGCTCACCAACCCGGACATGCTGCACACGGGCATCCTGCCGCACCACGCGAACTGGGCGCGGCTGTTCGCGAACCTGCGCTACGTGGTGATTGACGAGCTGCACACGTACCGGGGCGTCTTCGGCTCGCACCTGGCCAACGTGCTGCGGCGGTTGCAGCGGGTGGCGCGGTTCCATGGCGCGTCGCCCACGTTCATCCTGGCGTCGGCGACCATCGGCAACCCGAAGGCGCACGCGGAGCGGATGCTGGGGCGCGAGGTGGCGCTCGTGTCGGAGAGCGGGGCGCCGTCCGGCGAGCGCCGGGTGTTGGTCTACAACCCGCCGGTGGTGAACGCGGAGCTGGGCATCCGCGCGAGCTACCTGAAGAGCGCAGTGCGGCTCACGTCGGACCTGGTGCGCGCGGGGGTGTCCACGCTGCTGTTCGGCCAGTCGCGCAACAACGTGGAGGTGATGCTCAAGTACCTGCGCGACCGGTTCGTGGAGGAGAAGCTGGACCCGTCGCTCATCCAGGGCTACCGGGGCGGCTACCTCCCGGGCACCCGGCGCGCGACGGAGGCCGCGATGCGCGCGGGCGAGGTGCGCTGCGTGGTGGCCACCAACGCGCTGGAGCTGGGCATCGACATCGGGTCGCTGGATGCCGTCGTGTGCGCGGGCTACCCGGGCTCCGTGGCGGCGCTGGCGCAGCGCTTCGGGCGCGCGGGCCGGCGCGGCATGGGGAGCCTGGCGCTGCTGGTGACGTCCAGCTCGCCGTTGGATCAGTACTTCGCGGCGGATCCGCGCGCGCTCACGGGCGCGCCGGTGGAGCACGCGCGGATTGATCCGGACAACGTGGAGATATTGGTCCAGCACCTGAAGTGCGCGGCGTTCGAGCTGCCCTTCGAGGAGGGGGATGCGTTCGGCGACGTGCCGGTGGAGAACACCACGGAGGCGCTGGACTTCCTCACGCAGCACCAGGTGGTGCACCCGTCGCAGGCGCCGGAGGGCGGGCGGCGGATGTTCCACTGGTCGTCGGACGCGTATCCGGCGCACCACGTGTCCTTGCGCAGCGTGGGCTGGGACAACGTGGTGGTCATCGAGCGTGGCACGGACAAGACGCTGGCGGAGATGGACTTCCGCTCGGCGCACACGCAGTTGCACGAGCAGGCCATCTACCAGCACGACTCCGAGCAGTACCAGGTGGAGCTGCTGGACCTGGAGAACCACAAGGCGTTCGTGCGCAAGGTGGCGCCGGACTACTTCACGGACGCGATGACGAACGTGCGCGTGAGCGTCATCCAGGAGGACCAGGGCGCGCCGCTGGGGCCCTCGCTGCACGCGGGGCTGGGCGAGGTGTCCGTCATCGAGAAGGTGGTCGGCTACAAGAAGATCAAGTTCCACACGCACGAGAACGTGGGCTACGGCGACGTGCGGCTGCCGGAGATGCAGATGCACACGTCGGCGCTGTGGCTGACGGTGCCGGAGGCGGTGGTGCGGAGCATGGACGCGCCCCGGCCCGCGGTCATCGACGCGCTGCGAGGGCTGGGGTCCGCGCTGCGCACGGTGGCGTGCGTGGGGTTGATGAGCGACCCGCGAGACCTGGGCCGCACGCTGGGCAGCAAGGACGAGCCGGACGGTCCGCCGCGCAAGGAGGGGGGCGTGGGCTTCGATCCCACGCTGTTCCTCTACGACAACGTGCCCGGCGGCGTGGGGCTGGCGGCGCGGCTGTACGATCAGCGCGAGGAGTTGCTCCTGCGAGGGCGCAAGTTGCTGGAGTCGTGCCCATGCGAGGACGGGTGTCCGGCGTGCATCGGGCCGGCGGCGGGTGGGCAGCCGGGGAGCGCGCCGTCGGGGTCGCAACCTCGCAAGCGGCTGGCGTTGGACCTGCTGGCGGCGCTCGGCGTCGCCGGGGTGCAGTGAGGAGCACGGGCGCGGCATGGACCTGAAGCGCAAGCTGTCCCGACTCACCAGCGCGGGCCCCGGCAGTCAGGCCCGGGCGCCCGTGAACACCGTGGCGGTGGCTCCGGCGGTGGAGACACCCGCGGTGGAGGCGCCGGAGGTGGCTCGGATTCCGCCAGTGGAAGAGGCGGGGACGACCACCCTCGCGGAGGTGCTGGTCCAGGCGCTGCGCAAGCGCATGTCGATGGATGGGGAGGGGGAACCTGCCCTCAATGAGCCTCCTCCGCAGGACGATTCCTCCCACGAGGCCCGGCACGCGGACGGCCTCGTGGACCTGCGCGAAGAGGCGCGGCGGCGGTTCGCGGCGAAGCGGGGCGGCGGTGTGGACGGCCCCGCGGATCCCCGGGTAGAAACCCTGCGCCAGATGCTGTCTTTCTGGGCGGAGCGTCAGGGCACGGCGTCCGCTCGGAAGGCGGTGGCGCCGGTCCCCGAGCCGCGCGCATTGCCGGTGGAGGCGCGGTCGACGCCGCACGGCACGGTGCACGTGGCCGAGCAGGTGTATGCGCCAGACCACCGTCACGGCATGGCGCCGGTGGCGGCGGCGCTCGACGTGGACGCGCGGCTGGTGGCGGGGCTGGCGCTGCATCCGGAGCTGGAGTCGGTGGACTTCACGCGGATGCTGATGCTGGACACGGAGACGACAGGGCTCGCGGGCGGCACGGGCACGGTGCCGTTCCTGGTGGGCCTGGGCTGGTTCGAAGGCCGCTCCATGCGCGTGCAGCAGCTCTTCCTGCGGCGCATGGGAGAAGAGGCGCCCCTGCTGCGCCTGCTGGCCGAGCGCATGGCGTCGTCGTCCTGCCTCGTGACGTACAACGGCAAGAGCTTCGACTGGCCGCTCTTGCGCACGCGCTTCGTGCTCAACCGGGTGCCGGTGCCCAAGGAGCTGCCGCACCTGGACCTGCTGCACTGCGCGCGGCGCGTCTTCAAGCACCGGGGCGAGGGCGCGAGGCTGGTGCATCTGGAGTCGAAGGTGCTGGGGCATCACCGGGTGGGGGACGTGGACGGCTCGCTGATCCCGGAGCTGTACTTCCGCTTCCTGCGAGGCACGGACGGCTCGGAGCTGGTGCCGGTGCTGGAGCACAACCAGAAGGACCTGCTGCTGCTGGCGGCGCTGATGGGCGACCTGGTGCGCCGCTTCCAGTCGGAGGGCACGGAGCGGCAGGACCCACGGGATCTGCTGGGCTTCGCGCAGGTGGCGGAGAGGGCAGGGGACGCGGCGCGGGCGCTGACGTTCGCGAAGGCCGCGGCGGAGAGCGGAGGCCCGGTGGGAATCGAAGCGCTGGTGCTGGCCTCGCGCCTGTGCCGCCGATCGGGTGACTGCGAGGCGGCGGTGGCGCACCTGCAGCGGGCGCTGACGTTCGCGAAGCCCGGGCAGGGCGCGGTGCTGCACCTGTCCCTGACGAAGCTCTACGAGCACTCCCTCAAGGACCTGCCCCGGGCCCTGTACCACGCCAGGCTCGCCGCCCCCGTGGAGCTGCCCGACGAACACCGGCTCCGCCTGGAGCGCCTGGAGCGCCGCCTGTCCCGTCAGGGCGCCTGAGCGTCAGGCCGCCTCACGGCAGCGCATCACGCAGGCCCGGGAACCACGACACGAGCAGCCGCTGCGTTCCCAGCTTCACCTGCACCCGGCCCCACTCGCCGTCCTGGTAGACGCGCGTCTTGCCGTCGCGCTCGTAGGTCCGGTCCGGCACGTGCGCGCGGACCAGCACCGCGCCCTTCGGGTACGCTCCGTCTCGCCCCTGCGCCTTCGCGAACTGGAGCGACGCCTCCGGGCCTTCCACCTGCTCGATGACCGCGTCCAGCGGCTGGGGCATGCCCGGCATCTGGAACTCCAACGTCATCCCCGGCGCCAGCTCCGACCGGAAGTCCTCTGGGAACAGCGCGTAGAGCGACGGCATCACGTCCCGGTTCATCAACGCCACCACCGGCTGCCCCGCCTCCACCTGGGCCCCCTTCCTCACCGCCACCCGGCCCACCTTCGCCTCCAGCGGCGCCACCACCTCCGCCTCGCCGGACGCCGTCTCCAGCCGCGCCACCACCTGCCCGGCCTTGACCGGCTCGGTCAGCCCCACGTCCACCGACATCACTCGCCCCGCGGCCGGGGCCGGGACGTCCACCCACTCGCCCAGATGGAGCAGCACCGGGCCTCGCGCCGTGCGCTCCACCCGCACCATCCCCGCGAGCATCCCCAGCGTCACCACCGCCCCCACCGCGCTCCAGGTCCACGCCCGCCGTGAGAAACGGGAGGCCGCCTTGGGAGTGGAGGGGACAGCCGTGGGAGGGGACTCGGGCCGTGGATCCATGCTCGGAACAGGATGATCCATCCCGGCCTCGCCACGCCAGGACTGGTTGGAACGCGGGATTCACCGCCAGGCCCTCAACCGGATCCCCGAAACTTGACGGACCCGCACGCCTGCTCGCCCTACAGGGCTGTATCCCTGCATCGTCCCGGGGCGCCTTGTGCCATGCTGCGTGGCGTCTCGTGGATTCCACCTTCCTCAGATTCGGGTCCCTGGTCCTCGCAGGACTCCTCGCCCCGGGCGCGTTCGCGGCTGAAACCACCCGCGAGGAACAGGTGCGCGCGGAGCTGGAACGCCAACTGCGCGACATGGTCCCCGAGTCGCCCTCCGAAGTGCAGGTGCTCTTCGCGGGCTTCAAGCCGGAGGACGGCTACCGGCTCGTGGAGACCGACTTCCTCCTGGATGGCGAGCCGCTCGCCGTCCCGTCGCTGGAGGAGCTCAACGCGCCCGGCGTCCACCGGCTCGCGAACCTGAAGGTCGAACCCGGCGAGCACACCCTCGTCTCGCGCGTCACGTACACCAACGGCTCCTGGAGCCTGTTCAGCGAGACCAACGGCTTCCTCTGGAAGATCACCGCCTCCGTCGGCTTCCAGACCCAGCGCGGCCTGCGCGTCGTGGTGAAGGCGTCCCCCAGCGTCGTGCCCAACGCGCCGGATCCGCGCCTCAAGCTCAAGCTCTCCCACGCCGTCACCGCGGAGATGATCCAGCCGCTGAAGGACGAGCCCGCCGTCGTCACCGCGCCGCCCGTGAAGCCCGCGCCCGTGGACGCCGGCGCCCCGGTGAAGGTCGCGCAGCCCACGCCACCGCCGGACGCGGGCGTGAAGCCCACGACGACCGTGGTCTCCGTGACGCCGCCCGTGGAGCGCCCGCTGGTGGCCCCCAGCCGCCTTCGCCTCCAGGTGACGTCGAAGAAGCCCACCTCCGCCGTCGCCTTCGTGCGCGGCGCGGGCGAGCCCCTGAAGCTCACCGTGCCCGGCAAGAAGCCGCAGGACGTGGCCCTGTCCGCGGGCGCGTACACCGTGGACCTCATCGCCGAGGGCTTCCTCGCGCAGACGCGTCAGGTGGAGCTGGCCGCCGGGGCGGACACGTCGCTCGCCTTCGCGCTGGTGCCCGCGCCCAAGGCCGCCAAGGCCGCCAAGGTGCAGGAGGGCCGCATCGAGCTGCCCCAGCCCCTGAGCTTCGACGAGAAGAAGCCCGTGCCCGCCAAGGCCTCGCTCGCGGGCCTGGACCTGGCGGTGGACCTGCTCGTGCGCGACCCGAAGGCGCGCCTGCGCGTCGAGGGCCACACCGACTCGCGCGAGGTCCCCGAGCCCGCGCGCCAGAGCCTCTCCGACGCCCGCGCCCGCGCCGTGGCGGACATGCTGATCCGCGCCGGCGTGGCCCCGTCCCGCGTGGAGGCCGTGGGCCTGGGGGACCGCAACCCCAAGGCCCCCAACCTGATTCCCCGTGGCCGCGAGCTCAACCGGCGCGTGGAGCTGGTGCTGCTGCGCCCCTGAGCCTTGAGGTTGCCGGAGGGCTCCTCTAGCGTCCCGGGCGTTCTTCGCCAAAGGGACACGCGATGCCTCGCTTCGAGTTCACGGAAGGCAGCTCCAGCAAGTTCTGGGAGATCACCCTGGAGGGCACCACGCTGACCAAGCGCTGGGGCCGCATCGGCACCGACGGCCAGGAGAAGGTCGAGGAGTTCGACTCCAAGGCGGAGGCGAAGAAGGCCTACGACTCGCAGATCCGCGAAAAGGAAGGCAAGGGCTACACGCGCGTCGAGGCCGGGGAGGGTGACGACGGCGGGGAGGCCACCGCCGAGTCCGCCGTCAACCCGGACCTGGAGGCCGCCATCCTCGCGAAGCCCGACGACGTGAAGGGCTACCTCGCGTACGCCGAATGGCTCAAGGGCGAGGGAGACCCGCGCGCCGAGCTGATCCTCCTCCAGCACTCCGCGCTGGAGGCGCCCGCGGCCACGCGCAAGAAGGTGGCGACGCTCATCGAGGCCCACGCCAACGAGCTGCTGGGCGAGTCGCTGGCGGAGGCCGTCTCCGACGAGACCCTCAAGCTGGAGTGGCACCTGGGCTTCATCCGCGAAGCCCGCCTGGGCCAGGTGGACTACGACTCCACGGCGGACATCCCGGACCTGCTCGCCGAGCTGCTGGCCCACCCGTCCGCGCGGTTCCTGAGCCGGCTGACGCTCGGCATGGCCAGCTTCGATGGCGAGAACGACTACGACGAGGCGCTGGCGGTGCTCGCGAAGGCGAAGCCCGCCCCGCCGCTGCGCTCGCTGTTCATCGGCGACTTCGAGTTCCCGGACGAGACGGAGATCTCCTGGACGCAGGTGGGCGATCTCAAGGCGCTCTACAAGGTCTACCCCCAGCTCCAGGAGCTGCGCGTGCGCGGCGGTGAGATCGGGTTCGGGAAGATCGACCTGCCGGAGCTGCGCTCGTTCACCGTGGAGACCGGTGGCCTCCACCAGGGCGCGGTGAAGGAGATCGTGAAGGCGAAGTGGCCGAAGCTGGAGTCGCTGGAGATCTGGTTCGGCCAGGAGAACTACGGCGCGAGCGGCGGCGTGAAGGACCTCCAGCCGCTGCTCGACGCGGAGGGCGTGCCGGCGCTGCGCAAGCTGGGGCTGCGCAACGCGGAGTTCACGGACGAGCTGTGCGCGGCGCTGCCCAGGTCGAAGATCCTCGCTCAAATCGAAGCGCTGGATCTGTCCATGGGCACGATGTCCGACGCGGGCGCGGACACGCTGGCCCAGAACGCCAAGGCGTTCGCGCACCTCAAGACGCTGGACGTCACCCAGAACTTCCTCACGAAGGCGGGCCAGAAGACCGTGGCCACCGTCGCGAAGTCCGTGGCGAGCGGCAACCAGCGCACGCCCTACGACGAAGAGTCGCGCTACGCCGCCGTGGGCGAGTAGCCCGTCTCCATGCCGCCGTTCCTGATCATCGGCAACCCCGGGAACCGGCGCGTCACGCTCTTCCAGGAGGCCCTGGTCCGCGCCGGGCTTCCTCCCGCGCACGTGGTGGCGTGGGAGACGGTGGCCCGGACGCCGGACGTCCTCCTGGAGCTGCCCGACACGGAGCGCCTGGTCCGCATCGACGCGGCGGGGGAGGACGCGGCGGTGGAGCGCCTGTTCCTCCAGCGCGGCTTCGCGGATGCAATCGCCGCCGGCTGCGACACCGTGACGCCCGAGCAGTTGGCTGCACTGCCGGAGGAGCACGGCCGCGTGCTGTGCCCCCGGCAGCACCACCTGGGCTTCCTGCGCGTGCTGGAGGACCTGTCCGCCCGGCTCGCGCAGCGCCCCCGCTGGCGCGTGCTGTCCTCGCCCGGCGCCATCTCGGACCTGTTCGACAAGCGGACCACTTCGCGCCGGTACGCGGGCCTGGGCATCCCCGTGCCGCCGTTCCTGGACGTGGCCCCGGGCACGACACCTGAAGCCCTGCGCCACGCCCTGCGCGAGGCGGACTTCCGCGAGGCGTTCGTGAAGCTGTCCTGCGGCTCGTCCGCGTCGTGCCTCGCCGTGTACCGGCCGGGCAGGGGGCCAGGGTCGCTGCTCACCAGCCTGCACCGGAGCGCCACCGGCTGGTTCAACTCCCTCAAGGTGCGCCGCGTGACGGACGCGCGGGAGGTGGACGCGGTGCTGGCCTTCCTCCTGCGCGAGGGCTCACAGGTGGAGCAGTCCCGGCCGAAGGCGCGGCTGGGCGGGGACATGTTCGACTGCCGCGTCGTCACCATCAGCGGCGAGCCCGTCTTCACCGTGGTGCGCCAGAGCCGCCTGCCCATCACCAACCTGCACCTGGGCGGCTACCGGGGAGACCTGGATGCCTTTCATGCTGCGGTGCCGCCCGGCGAGCTGGAGGCCGCGCTGGAGAGCTGCCGCGCCGTGGCCCGCGCGCACGACTGCCTCCACGTGGGCATCGACCTGATGTTCGAGGACTTCTTCCACGGCCACCGCGTGCTGGAGGCGAACGCCTTCGGGGACCTGCTCCCCGGCCTCACGCGCGACGGCCTGTCCGTCTACGACTGGGAGATCCGCGAAGCGCTGCGCTGAGCGCCGCCCGTCCACAGCCGCGTCTCCGGCACGCGCTCCAGCAGCCCGGAGCCGAAGACGCGATCCAGCTCCAGGTACTCCAGGTGCACGTAGCCGATGTGACACCCGCACGTGTCCTTCGAGCACGGGCGCGGCTTCAACGCCGCGTCGAAGTCCGGCGCGTAGAGGTTGCCCAGCGGCTCCTTGATGAAGTGGCACCGGTACGCGGTGCCGTCACCGTCCACGGACAGCACGGACTCGCCGCCACGGCAGGCCCGGCCCCTGCTGGGATGGCGCGTGTTGTTCACCGGGAAGAGCGGGTCGATGCGGGTGAAGCGCTCCACGTCCTCGGGCGTGTACGCGTCCAGGCCGTCCTTCACCGCGTTGATCCACAGGTACGTGTCCTCGGGGAGCTCGCGGCGCAGGGCCTCCGCCTCGTCCGCGAAGCGCCGGAAGCCCACCATGCCCGCGCTGTGCCGCACGCCGTGCTCCGACAACCGCTGGCACTGCGCGAGGAAGCGAGAGCGCTTCATCCACTCCGGATGGTACGTGGCCCAGACGCCCAGCTTCTCCGTGCGGCAGTCCGGGAGCCAGTCCAGCCGGCAGGAGAGGTTCGTCTGCACCGCCGCGCGCTCCACGTGGGGCAGGTGCGTCAGCCTCGCGAGGGCCTGCTGGTACCAGGGCCAGATGAGCGCCTCGCCCCACGGCGTGAAGAACACGGACACGGTGTCCCGCGTGCGCGACTCCACCCACTGGAGGAACCGCTCCAGGTCCGCGCGGTCCTTCGTCAGCTCCTCCTCGCTCTGCTTCCACTTGCCGAAGGGGCAGTACTCGCAGCCGTAGTTGCAGCCGGAGAGCGGGCCCCGGTAGAGCACGGTGAGCTTCATCTCCAGGCGTACTCCGCCATGCGCGCGCGCACGGCCTCGGAGTCCAGCCACGGGCCAATCAAGTCGGAGCGCTCCACGCCCGCGGCCGTGAGCTGGAACACGCCGTCCACGTCGCGCGCCAGCCCGTGCGCCTCCAGCTCCGCGAGCATCGGGAAGTCCGCCTTCGCCTCAGTGCCGAAGCGCTGACGGTACGCGCCCGGGTCCACGCCCTCCGCCAGCAGCGACAGCACCAGGTGCCGGTGGCGCTGCTCGGCCGCGTCCAGCACGAAGCCGTAGCGCACCTCCCCGAAGGACGCCGTGTCCCGCTCGCTGTACGCCTGGATGATGCCGCGCACCTCGCGCGAGGCCACCGCATACTCGGACGAGTAGTGCACCGCGCCCGTGTACGAGCGCGCCCCCACGCCCAGGCCCACCATGCCGTCCTCCTGGCAGCGGTACACCGCGCCGCGAGCCGCGGGGGCATGCGCCGCGCGGAACATCCGCATGGACACCTGCGTGTAGCCGCGCGACAGGAGGAAGTCCCGGCCGGTCCGGTAGAGCGACAGCCGCAGGTCGTCCCACGCGCGCGACTTCTTGCCCAGGAAGGTGAGGGGCCGCACGTAGAGCGGGTAGAGGTACAGCTCCTCGGGCGCGTACCGCAGCGCCGCCTCCAGCGAGTGGAGGAACGTCTCCACCGTCTGTCCCTCGATGCCGTAGATGAGGTCCAGGTTGAGCGTGGGGAAGCCCGCGCCGCGCAGCAGCTCCAGCGTGGCCTCCACCCGCGCCGTCTTCTGGGGCCGCTTCACCGCGGCGACCTCGGACTCCAGGAAGCTCTGCACGCCCATGCTCACCCGGTCCACACCCCGGGCCTTCAAGAGCGCCACCTTGTCCGCGTCCACCGTCTCCGGCGACACCTCCACGGACATGGGCACGTCGCGAGCGTCCACGCCCAGCTCCGCCGCCAGGTCGAACACCGTCTCCAGCCCCGCGACGTCCAGCAGGGTGGGGGTGCCACCGCCCATCGCGGCCCGCGCGAAAGTGGCCTGTCCCAGCGCCTCCTTCACCCGGCGGGCCTCGCGCTTCAGCGCGGCGAGCCACGCTGCGACGACGTCCTCCTTCGGGCCCGCGGCGGTGAAGAGGTTGCAGAACCCGCAGCGCATCTCGCAGAACGGGACGTGCAGGTAGAGGAACAGCGCGTCCCGCCGCTCCTTCGCCCACACGTCCTCCAGCGGCAGCGCGGGCGTGAGCGGGCGGTAGGCCGTCTTGTGCGGGTAGCCGTAGAGGTACGCCACGTACGGCGTCCCTTCGAGCATCGACTCCAGGCGCGTCATGGCGCGGAGTCTACCGGCAGCACGAACTGGCCATAGGGCACCGTCCACACCACCGGGTGCCCCAGCCGGTGTCCCGAGTAGCCGTCCTCGCCGTACGCCGTCCCGTGGTCCGAGCACACGATGCAGAACGCCGGGCCGCGCCGGCGCAGCGCCTGGAACAGGGGCGGCAACTGGCGGTCCACGTACGCCAGGGCCGCCGCGTGCGTCGCCTTGGAGTCCTCCGTCGCCCCGGGCACGTAGTGCCGGTTGGGCTGGTGCAGCGCGGAGACGTTGATGAACAGGAACACCCGCCGCTCCCGGGGCAACGACCCGAGAATCTTCACCGCGAGTGATACCTGATTTTCCGTGGATCGCGGCTCGGTGACGCCCAGCTCGGGGGCCCAGTGCGCCTCGGAGAAGAGGCCCGGGAGGACGCGGCCCAGGGGGTTCCGCTGGTTGAAGAAGCCCGTCCCGCCAATGCACACCGTGTGATAGCCGCGCCCGGCCAGCCCGGTGACGAGGTCCGGCGCGTCCAGCACGCAGGTGCCGGGGCCCGTGGTCTCGCTGCCCTCGAAGCGCAGGGCGAACGGGCGAGCGTGCCGGCCCGGGGTGACGGGGGTGGGGAGGAAGCCCGCGAAGAAGGCCTGGTGCGCGGCGTAGGTGAAGCTCGCCGGGGTGTGCCGCTCCTCCCACCGGCCGCCGGGCAGCAGCGCGGCCACGGTGGGGGTGCGGCCTGCCTCCAGCTCCTCCCGGGCCACGTCGTAGCGGAGCGTGTCCAGCGTGAGGAGGAGCAGGTCGTGCGTGCCGACCAGCGCGTTCACGTCATGCATGCGGACAAACGGGGCGGGGAGGGGACCTCATCGATGGGAGGTCCCATACCCCGCCTGGGGACGGCGGGACTACGACATCGGCGTGGTCTCGGCCGGGGGGCGCGGCTGGGCGGGGGCTTCCGCCGGCATGGACTCGAGCGGGCGGCGCGCGGCGTTGGGGTTCCGGGTGTCCACGGTCGAGTTGTAGAGCGTCGTGGCGAAGGTCTGCTGCCCGCCCGTGGACAGCGTGCGGAAGGCGCGGTCCAGCGCCTGCTGGCCGCCCTGCAGGCCCTGGCCCAGGGTGCGCTCCACCAGCGCGCGCGCCTGCTGCTCGTTGAGGCGCACGGAGAACGGGCCGCTGCCGGACGCCGCCGCGTCGTCGCCGGAGAAGGCGCCGCGCGCGATGGCCGCCGCGTTCGGATCCGTGAAGGTCAGCTCGTAGCTCGTCTCCGGGGGCTGGCCGGGGCGCGTGGTCGTGGTCGCCACCACGGAGTCGTTGATGGCCGTGCGCGCCCGGCCGTTGCCGTCCGCGCCCACCTGCATCTCCGTCGTCTGCGTGCTGCCCGCCACGTTGCGGTCCGTCTGGCGCACGGTCTGATCACCAGCGCCGTCCGCCGAGAGCCGCGTCTGGCGCTCGGAGGTGGCCACGCTCTGGCCCAGCACGCGCCCGTCGCGGGTCTGATCCAGCGTGTCCGTGCGCTGCACGTTGCTCACGCCCGGGCCGTTCTCCCGGGGCAGTTGGCCGGTGCGCATGAAGTCGTCATAGGCCGCGCGGCCCTCCGGCGTGCGGATGTTGAAGTCCGCGGACTGCGAGTGCCCCAGGCGCTGATCCTGCCGGCCCTCCAGGCCGCGGATGTTGGTGGCGTCCCGCTGGCGGCCGTCGCTGGTCACCGTGGCGCGCACGGTGTCTTCCGACGTGCGCTGCAGCTCGTAGCGCTGCGTCTGGGTGCGGTCGTACGACGTGCTCAGCCCCAGCCGCTCGCCCAGCCTGCCCGGGCCCGCGCGCAGGCCCACGTTGAAGCCCGCCTGGCCCTGGACCTCCGCCCGGGCGCGGGTGCCCACCGGCCACGTCTCCGGAGCGGCGGGGTTGGGCAACTGGCCGTTGCGGATGGCGTCCGTGGCGGCCTCGCGAGGCACCTCCACGCGCAGGCTGCCCTGCAGCCCGAACGAACCGCCCGCGCTCACCGGCCCCAGCCGCGTCGGAACGCCGCCCCGGGGCGTCGAGCCGCGGTTGCCCACCTGGCCCTGGGCCTCCAGGACGAAGTTGTCACCCTGCGTCGTCACCCGGGCGCGGCCCGACGGGCGCAGCGCGGCGGCGGGCGAGAACGAGTCCCGGTTGCGCTCCGCCGCGGCCTGCGACGCGGGCGCCTCCGCCGGCTGCGTCCGTGGCGGCGCGCTCGCGGGGCGGGAGGCGGGGACCGTCGACTGCGTCGGCTGGAAGGTCGGAGTGGGACGGTTCGGATTGATGGAAGTCATGGGTAATGAGGTTATCGGTCTTTCGGTCGCTTTGTTTCCGCTCAGTGTGTGGCTCTTGCACTCCTGGGTCTTGAGAGAATCCGGCCACTTCCGCCCATCCAGAACCACCTGCACCTACCGGAAGGACGCACTCCCGGCGAAAAAAGCACGCCCTATTGCAACTGAGTGGCAGGGACTTGAAATACAGCCTTAATACGTATTACAGGTTTTTCTCACTTTAAAGGGAGTGCACGACATGCAGAACATGCGGAAGCGGTTCTCGACGTCTCGTGGTGGCTGGCGGCCGGTGACGGCGCTGGTGCTGGGCTGCACCCTGGCGGTTCCGGCTGGAGCGCTCGCGGCGGAGCGCACCCCTTCAACGGCCACGCGGGCCGCGGCGTCTCCGGGCGCGGCGGTGGCGACGGCGCTCAAGGCGGGGGGCACCACGCTGGCGACGCCGTCGGGGTGGGTGTTCCACCAGACGGCGCGGCCGGTCAGCGGCCTGCGCACGCTGGACGTGGTGCGGGACACGGGCGTGCAGTTGCACGTCTGGCGGGAGCGGCAGGCGGACGGCACGGAGCGCGCCTTCTCCGCGTACACGCGCGGCGGTTCGGAGCTCCTGGGCCGCGTGCAGCAGGAGGAGTACCTCATCCGGCTGGCGGAGGCGTCGTTCGACCCGCTGGCCCGCGCCGCGCCGCTCCTGGGCAACGCGCTGGTGGCGGACCGGGACAACACCCTGTCGCTGGTGCAGTTCCACGCCACGCCGCTGCCGGAGTACCGGGAGACGATCGAGAACGCGGGCGGCAAGGTGCTGCGCTTCCTGTCGGACCACACGTACCTGGTGGAGATGCCGTCGGAGGTGCGCGCGCGCGTGGCCCAGCTCCCGGCCGTGCGCTGGGTGGGGGACTACCACCCGGAGTGGCGCGTGGAGCCGGTGCTGCGGGATGCGCTGCTCGGACGGGCGGCGGCGCTCTTGCCCCAGCGCTACTCCATCATGCTGGGTGAGGGCGGCGCGGCCCGTCAGGCCCGCGTGACGGCGCTGGTGGAGCGGCTGGGGGGCAGGGTGGACCTGGTGGAGCCGGGCGGCCTGCGCGTGGAGGCCACGCTCACCCAGGAGCAGTTGGCCTCGGTCGCGCGCGCCAACGAGGTGCAGTTCATCGACCGCTGGGGTGGCCCCGGCGAGGTGGACATGGACATCGTGCGCGAGACGGGCGGCGCCAACTACGTGGAGGGGCTGAAGGGCTGGAACGGGCAGGGCGTGCGCGGGGAGATCTTCGACACCGAGCTGCGCACCACCCACCGCGAGTGGCCCACCGCGCCCATCATCCACAGCACGGGCACGTCCTCCGGTTCTCTGCACGGGACGGCCTGCTACAGCCACAACTTCGCCCAGGGCGTGGATCCGCTGGCCAAGGGCCTGTTGCCGGGCGGGCAGGGCATCTTCTTCCTGTACTCGGAGGCCACGCAGTTTGGCGGCACCAAGTCCCGCCTCGCGATGAACCAGGAGCTGCTCAACCCGAGCGGCCCCTACCGCGCGGTGTTCCAGACCTCCAGCGTGGGCAGCACGCTGACGACGGCGTACACGACCATCTCCGCGGAGGTGGACGACTACCTGTTCAAGGCGCCCATCCTGAGCACGCAGTCGCAGAGCAACTCCGGCACGCGCAACTCCCGGCCGCAGGCGTGGGCGAAGAACATCGTCTCCGTGGGCGGCATCCGGCACTACAACACGCAGACGCGCACGGATGACCGCTGGTCGTCGGGGGCGAGCATCGGCCCGGCGGCGGACGGCCGCATCAAGCCGGACCTGGCCTTCTACTACGACAACGTGCGGGGGGCGTACGGCTCCTCGGACAGCGCCTACACGGAGTTCAGCGGGACCAGCTCCGCCACGCCGCAGACGGCGGGCCACTTCGGCCTGCTGCACCAGATGTGGCACGAGGGCGTGTGGGCCGGGCACGGCAAGAAGGCGGACGTCTTCACCAGCCGCCCGAAGATGGCCACGGCCAAGGCGCTGATGATCAACGGCGCGTCCAAGTACAACTGGCTGGCGGGCGGCGCGAACGCGGACATCGACCGCAACAAGCAGGGCTGGGGCACGTCGGACCTGAAGCGCCTGTACGACCGCGCGCCGAAGACGTTCATCGTCGACGAGACGGACGTCCTCGCGCCGCTCGGGAGCAGGACGTACACCTTCACGGTGACCAGCGGTGAGCCGGAGCTCAACGTCACGCTGGCCTACACGGACCCGATGGGCACGGTGGGCGCGGCCCGGGCGCGCGTCAACGACCTGTCCCTGCGCGTGACGGCGCCCAACGGCACGGTGTACTGGGGCAACAACGGCCTGACGGCGGGCAACGTGTCCACGTCCGGAGGCGTGTCCAACAAGGTGGACACCGTGGAGAACGTCTTCCTCGCGAACCCCGCCGCGGGCACGTGGACGGTGGAGGTCCTGGCGGACGAGGTGGTCCAGGACGCCCACACGGAGACGACCGCGGTGGACGCGGACTACGCCCTGGTGGTGAGCGGCGTGACCCTCACGGCGAAGCTGCCGTAGGCGTACCAGGCGCGGGCTCCGGTGTGTCCGGGGCCCGCGCTGCGGGGCTTGCGCCCGTCGGCCGTGAAAGAAACACTCCCGCACCTGAGCCCTGACTGAGCGAAGGAGGGAAGCGTGCCGCGACATGCGCGAGAGGGGCTGACGCGTTTGCTGCTGGGACTCGGAGTGCTTGGCTTCTTCCAGCTACCGGCGGCCCATGCGGAGCCGCCGCTGACCAGGGCCCCGGGATGCGCGAAACGCGGATGGCCCGCGACCGTCACCTGCGGAAGCACGCCGTGCTTCGTTTCGAGCTGTGGCGAAGGCAAGTGCCCCTATTGCTTCATCCAGGGCATGGAGAACCTCGTCTTCACGGGGTGGGCGGTCTACACGTGCACGAGCGGCGGCGCCGTAACGGGGAAGGCCGTCCTGTTCAACACCGCGCCCTTCAACACGCGATTGGGGCCCTTCTGTGGCTGAGGATTCGTGGGCTCAGGAGGCAACCCAGGTCGTCGAGGCGCTCAACCTCCTGACCGTGCTGGCCGCACCGCGCCTCCATGAGCGGTGGTGCTCCCAGGCTCCGGCGGAGGAACTGCGGGCCGTGCTCCAGTCCCGCATGGCGGCGCTCGCCGCCTTCTGTGAGAAGTCGTGGGGGAGCCCGGACGCAGAGCGCTTCCGGGCGGCAGCCCCCAAGGTGCGGATGCTTGCTGAACTGCTGGCGGCCGCTCCCCCCGACAGCCGCACGGATTCCGGATGGAATGCCCAGGCCCGAGAGTGCCTGGACGCGCTGGGCATTCCGACGCCCCCAGGCGGATGGGAAGACTTCGAGGGTCATCCCAGCGGAGAGTGAAGGGTGAACCGCAATGCGCCATGCTAACGCCGGGATCAGTTGAGTTGAAGGAATGAAAGGCAGTGGCGGAACCAGGCCGCGAGCTTTGCGAGCGGAGTGGACTCGCGTAACTGCCTCACCTTCCGAGCCAGGTCCTCAATGGCCCGAGGCGCAAGGCGACGAAGCTGCCGCTTCAGGTCCACCCACCACGGCTCGATGGGATTGAAGTCGGGACTGTAGGTGGGCAGGTACACGACGCAGGCGCCAACGGCTTCGACTGCCTGGCGCATACCCCTCGCCAATGCCCAGCAGGTGGGCAATCTGCGCATACGACAGGCTCTCGTCGTGGAAGGCCCGCACCGATGGCCCGTCGCAGCTTCTCCGGGGTCGGATGTCCTTCGCTCATCCCCAGAGAAGATCAAGCCTCGACGATCGCGTCAAACGAGCCTTGGGTTAATGGAGACGACGTCAACATCATAAGTTTTCTACCTTCGTGTGCGCAAACAGGTCGAGAACAAGGGGGGATGTGAAATTGCAGTGGATTGGTGAGCGTAGGAATTTGCCGCCCCTACAATGACAGGGAAGGCGGAACGCAGAGGAGAGCGCGGTTGCTTCAGAATGCGCCAATCGCAATGCGTGCTCATGTATCTTGGCGGCATGGACCATCCCGAACCTGCCTCCAATGATGCACCTTTGGAAGAGTCCCCCGTGTCGCCCATCTCCCAGAAACTCGACAGCTGGAGCGCAATGCTCTCGCGTAGCGAGATTCCATCAACTACCGGGCGCGAACTATTGACGCTGTTCGGAGCTAAGCGTCGTGGTTGGCGAGTTGTCGCCTGGATCCGTGACGAACTTTTCGCGCGAAACTTAGTGACTGAACCGGATTTTGACGAGGTGTGGGTCGATGTGCCGCTATTGGTCAAACGGGCGCAGAGTGCCGAGGCTGCATCGCCGCCCGCTGGGGGTCACCACACGCTGCAGAACCAGTCACGATTGGGCCAAGCGTAGCTGGATCCCCACCAGCAACTCAGCCGCCACTAAAGCAGAAAACGACTGATCCAATCCGTCGGATAAGTCTGCTGCGCGCCGCGAACAAAAAGGTTGTTTCCGTTCCGCCGAACACGCCACTCAAGGCGGCGACGACAATCATGATGCTCAACGATTTCTCCCAGTTGCCAGTCATTCAGAACGAACGCGACTGCAAGGGGGTCGTGACATGGCAGAGCATTGCTACGGCCGCAGAACTGGGCAAGCAATGCAGAACGGTGAATGACTGTATGGTGCCTCCGGAGGAGGTGGCTTGGAATGCGTCTCTTTTGGAGGCCATTCAGAAAGTTGCCGCGAAGGAGTTCGCGCTCGTTCGAGGACCGGACAAGCGATTCCAAGGAATTGTGACTGTCGTGGACCTAAGCCTCCAGTTCCGTGCGCTTAGCGAGCCATTTCTCCTTCTTGAGCAGATCGAGAACCTCCTCCGATCCCTGATCCGAGAATGCTTCACCGTCGAGGAGATGCGTAAGGCAAAGCATGAGGCCGACACTTCCCGTAAGGTCGACGATGTTTCCGATTTGACCTTCGGTGAATACGTGAACCTCCTTGAGAATCGAGAGGCGTGGCCAAAGCTGAACGTGTCTTTTGAGAGGGACCCCTTCATCGCGAAGATGAAGGAAGTACGTAACCTCCGGAACGACATCATGCACTTCGACCCAGACCCACTTGAGGACGACGACATCATGCTGTTGAGGAACTTCGCGGGATTTCTGGAGATGGTAGCCAAGTAAATCCAACTCCATCCCGCAGCCACTCATTGCGCGCTGGGAAGTCGTGCTGATTTATCTGTGGGCCAACTCCTCTCCCAAAAGCAAGGGGCTGGCCCAGTCTCAGTGCTCCGCGTCCGCGGGCTTCGTGCCGCCATCCTGCGGCTTCTGGACCACGGGCTTCGCGGCGCGCTGGATGACCGGCGGTGAGGCGTTGAGCGCCCCTACCCAGAGCCTGCCGTGGAAGCCCCCTTCGCTGGGCGCGTCGAACATCGCCACCTTGCGCGGCGTGCCCGGCTCCTGGCGCAGCTCCGGGGAGGGGCTGAGCGCGAAGACGTTGCAGTCCACCTGCTCCCAGACGTTGAACCGGCAGGAGAACTGCGAGCCTCGCGCGAAGCCCACCTCCAGCGCTTTCACCGGCGACCCGGGCAGCGCCTTCGTCAGCCGCCAGCCCAGCGGCTCGAAGTCCTTGTTCCAGCTCACCGGCTTCGTGCGCACGTGCACGTCACCCGCGAGCGCCAGGAGCCACGTGTCCGGATTCGCCTGGCGGTACGCGATGAGGTTCTTCGCCATCTCCGCCTCGCGCGCGTTGCCGGAGGCGTTGTTCGAGTCGAACGCCAGCACCGTCACCGCGTTGCCCTGCGCGCGCAGCCTCCGGGCCTGCTCGATGAGGCGCAGCAACGCGCCGCTGCTGCGGCCGTCCTGATACACGCGGCGCCAGAACGAGCTGACCACCAGCAGCCGCTCCAGGTCCGGGCCGTGGCCCTCGCTGGCCAGGTACTCGTCCAGCGCGCCCTGATCCTCCGACGGCATGGACAGCGCCAGCGCCACCGACAGCTTCTTCTCCACCGCGTCGCACAGCATCCGCGTGGCGGCCTCCGGCAGCTCGCGCGTGCCCAGCGGATCTCCCACCAGCACCGTGTTCCCGGCCGTGAGCAGCGGCTCCACCCCCTGCAGCGGCTCGCCGCACCTCACCGGCGGCGGCTGGGCCGTGTCGTCATCCCAGCCCTCCACCTGCACGGCGCGCACGGGCGCGTTCGTCCTGCCCCCCACCAGCTCCAGCGACGGCACCATCTCCAGCTTCGCCAGCAGCTTGCGCTCCAGCGGCAGGTCGCGCGTGCCGCGCACCATCTTGAAGCCCTCCATGTCCGGCACGCCGTCGAACGTGAAGCGCTCGAACGTCTTCCGGGAGAGGTACTTCTCCTCGTCCTGGATGCGCTCGTTGAGCCACTTGGGCTTCACCTCGATGTTCGTGTCCTGCTCGCGGTAGCGCAGGCGGAAGACACGGATGACCGACTGGCGCGGCCCCAGCGACGCGCCCTTCACGAAGTAGCGCTCGTAGGTGCGGTTGCCGGGCAGGTTCATCCCGGGCTCGTGCGCGGACGTGTAGAGCTCGTGGTGATCCTCGCGCTCGAAGACGTCGTAGCGCTGCTCCTCGAAGACGCGCCGCATGGTGAAGAGCGCCTCGTCCAGCGGGACCAGGTACACCGTCTCCTCGGTGGGGACCTCCTCGTCCGCCGGCAGGTCGTCATGGAGGTCCTTCGTCAGGCTCGCGCAGCCGCCGACGCACAACGACAGTCCCAGCACCCAGTGAAACCGCATGGCATGACCTCCGGCCCACCCGATGTTGCTCGCGACGGGGGCGCGGCGTCCCGGCTCCCACGGCCGGGACGGCGGGAATCAGTCTACCGGGAAACGCCCGGTAGACACGTCTGTCAGGCAGGACGGGTGGGCGCGGCTCCCTGGCCCGTGAGCGAGCGGACGACGTCCAGCGCGTGCTCGGCGTGCTTCTTCACCTGGATCTGCGAGTCGAACGCGTAGCGGATGGTGCCGCCCTTGTCCGCGACGAACGTCACCCGCCCGGGCAACAGCCCCAGGAAGTTGGTGCCCACCCCGAAGGCCTTGCGCGCCGCGCCATCCGGGTCGCTGAGGAGCCGGAAGGGGAGGCGGTACTTGGCGACGAACTTCTCGTGGGACTCCGCGGAGTCGCTGCTGATGCCCACCACGTCCGCGCCCGCGTCCGTGAAGTCCTGATACTGATCCCGCAGGCTGCAGGCCTGGACGGTACATCCCGGGGAGTCATCCCTCGGGTAGAAGTAGATGACCATCGCCTTGTCACCCAACAGGTCGCGCAGGCGCACCGGCGCGCCGCCCGGCCCCTGCAGGGTGACATCCGGAACCGCGTCCCCTTCTTTCAGCATCTTGGCCATGAAAGTCCCAATCCTCCCGGAGGGAGCATGGACCGCGCGTGGCCTGACCCGCAAATCAATCGGGTCTACCCGGTTGCCCGGAATTCAAGGGCCTGGGCATTCTTTCAGGGAATGCCGTCACGCGACCTGATGGACACCGAGGACTCCCGCAGGGGGCCCGGCCGCGCCGCCCCGGCGGATCGGCTGTACCTGCTGCTCGTGCAGGGGAACACCTCCACGGTGGTGCCGCTGCCCCGGGAGGGGTCGGTGGTGATTGGCCGCGCGGCGGGGGCGGACGTCGTGGTGGAGGACACGTCCGTCAGCCGCCAGCACGCGCGGGTGGGCGTGGCGGAGGGTGAGGCCTTCATCGCGGACCTGGGCAGCCACAACGGCGTGCGGGTCAACGGCGAGCGGGTGCAGGGCACCCGGCCCCTGGACGGCGGCGACGTGGTGACGCTGGGCAACGTGACGCTGGTGTTCCACCAGGGCGAGCGGCCCCTGCCGGAGCGGCGGGCGCTGGAGGCCGAGGGGCTGCGGGCCCGGCTCTCCGAGGAACTGGACCGGGTGCGCGGCTCCGGGCTGGCGGTGAGCGTGCTGGCGCTGGAGGTGGAGTCCGCGCGGGTGCCGCAGGTGGAGCTGGTGCGGGCGCTCCACGGCGCGCTGCGGTTGATGGATGCCGTGGGGCAGGTGGGGGGCACGCTGATGGTGCTGCTCCCGGACCTGGCCGGCGAGGAGGCGGAGGCGGCGGCGGCGCACCTGGTGTCGGTGCTCTCGCCGCTGGCCGGACGGGTGCGTGGAGGGCTGGCGTCCGCGCCGGGGGACGGGATGCAGGGGGACGCGCTCCTGGGCGCGGCGAAGGCGGCGGCGCTGTCGGCGGAGCCGGGCGGGACGCGGGTCAGCGGACCGTCCATGTACCGGCTGGCGCTGGGCGAGCGGTCGGTGGTGGTGGCGGACGCGGCGCTGACGCGGCTGTTCGAGTTGCTGCGCCGGCTGGCGGCGAGCCCCCTGCCGGTGCTCATCCACGGCGAGACGGGGGTGGGGAAGGAGAACGCGGCGTGGGCGGTGCATCACTGGTCGCCGCGCTCGGCGCAGCCGTTCGTGCCGCTCAACTGCGCGGCGCTGCCGGAGAGCCTGGTGGAGGCGGAGCTGTTCGGCCACGAGCGGGGCGCGTTCTCCGGCGCGGACCGGGCGCGGGCGGGCCTGCTGGAGCGCGCGAGCGGCGGGACGCTGTTCCTGGACGAGGTGGCGGAGCTGTCGCTGCCCATCCAGGCCAAGCTGCTGCGCGCGTTGGATCAGCAGGTGATCACCCGGCTGGGGGATTCGCGCGAGCGGCCGGTGGACCTGCGCGTGGTGGCGGCCACGCACCGGGTGCTGGCGGAAGAGGTGAAGGCGGGGCGGTTCCGGCAGGACCTGTTCTTCCGCCTGTCCGCGGCGGTGGTGGTGCTGCCCCCGCTGCGGGACCGGCCCCGGGAGCTGCCGCTGCTGGCGCGGGCCTTCCTGGAGGACGCGTGCGCGAGGGCGGGCCGGCCGCCGCCGCACCTGTCCGCGGCGACCATGGAGGTGCTGGGCGCGCACGCGTGGCCGGGCAACGTGCGCGAGCTGAAGAACACGGTGGAGTACGCGGTGGCCACGTCGCCCGGGCCGGTGGTGGAGCCGTCACACCTGCCGGAGTCCCTGCGCGCGGCGGCGGAGCCGGAGCCGGAACCCGAGCGGGCGGAAGCCAGGACGCAGCCGCCGAAGACGTTCCAGAACCTGGCGGAGGAGCTGCGGACGCTGGAGCGGCAGCGGATGATGGAGGCGCTGGAGGCGACGGGTGGGGTGCAGACGCGGGCGGCGCAGCTCATCGGGATGCCGCTGCGCACGTTCGCGTTCAAGCTGAAGCAGCACCGCATCGTGCCCTCGCGAGGACGCGGCCCGGCGGGTGGATGAGGAGCGAGCCGCTTCCAGCGTGGCAGCCGCCCGCGACGTTCGGGGAGTACCGCCTGGTGCGGCCGCTGGGGCGCGGCGCTATGGGCGAGGTGTACCTGGCGCACGACACGGTGCTGGACCGACTGGTGGCGGTGAAGTTCATCGCGGGCGTCGCGCCGGATGAGGTGCAGCGCGAGCGCTTCCGCACGGAGGCGCGGGCGATTGCCCGGGTCCAACACCCGAACGTGGTGGGCATCCACCGCGTGGGCGAGGTGAAGGACCGGCCGTATCTCGTCTCCGAGTTCCTGCGAGGCGACAGCCTGGACCGGCTGGCCCGGCCGGTGCCGTGGACGCGCGTGCGGGAGATTGGCATCGGGCTGGCGAAGGGGCTGGCGGCGGCGCACCGGCAGGGTGTCCTGCACCGGGACCTCAAGCCCGCGAACGCGCTGCTGACCGAGGACGGGCAGGTGAAGCTGCTCGACTTCGGCGTGGCGAAGCTGCTCGACGTGGCGATGGCGCCCGTCGGGCCCGTGCTCCAGGCACCGCGTGCCACGCCCGTCGCGGGGGAGGCGACGGTGGACGTGCCGGGCCCGGTGGATCCGCGAAGCACGGCGACCGTCGACGTGCCGGGGTCTCCCCCGAGGACCGGCGGCTCCGGCGGCGCCTCCCCGCGTCCCCTGGGCCTCGCGGACGCGGGCACCGCGCAGCGAACCGCGACGTCCACTCCGCTTCCGCCAGAGCGGCTCCTCGGTCCCGCGGACCTGGTGTCCACGGGCCGCATCGGGACGCCGCTCTACATGGCGCCCGAGGTCTGGCGAGGTGAACCGGCCACGGTCCGCAGCGATCTCTTCTCCCTGGGCGTGCTCCTCTACGAGCTGTGCGGAGGCCCCACGCCGGGACCGCTCGCGGAGGCGCCAGCGCGGCACCGGACCTTCGAGCCGCTGGACGCCGCCGTCCCCGGCGTCGACGCCACCTTCGCCGCCGTCCTCGCGCGCTGCCTCGCGCATGATCCGTTCGCCCGCTTCGAGTCCGCGGACGCGCTGCGCGAAGCGCTGGAGTCCCTCACCTCGCGCGGTGCCACCCCAGTCCCCGCACCGCCGCCGCGTCCACGGTGGCTCCGCGTCACGCGCGTGCTCGCGCTCCCCGGGCTCGCGGGAGCCCTCCTCCTGGGCGGCGGCTGGTGGGGTGAACGGTCCCGGCGCATCGACGCGGAGCAGGCCATGCGCTCCGCCGCGTCCCTCGTCGACGAAGCGCACGCCCTGGACGCCCGCATCGAAGCCCTCCGCACGCAGGCCTTCACCGCGTTCGACACCGACCGCTCCGCCGAAGCGGAGCCCCTCTGGGCCCAGGCCCTGGACCTGGGCGCGAAGCAGGCCCGCCGCTACCAGGACGCCAGCGACCTCCTCGAAGCCGCGCGGACACGCGTGGGCCCGGGCACGAACCCCGCCCTGGACCAACACGTCGCCGAGGTCCTCCTCCAGCGCATCCTCATCGCGGAGCGCGACCGCGACTTCACCGCGCGGAAGGCCCTGACGCAGCACCTGGAAGCGCTGGACCCCGGCGCCACCACGCGCCGGAAGCTGACCGCTCCCGCCCGCATGGATCTGGACAGCGATCCCCCGGGCGCCACCGTCCAGGTCGAGACCCTCGAGCCCCAACCCGACGGCCCGCCGCGCGCGTCCGAGCCCAGGACCCTCGCCACGACGCCCACGGCCCCTGGCCTCACGCTGGAGCCCGGCTCGCACCGGCTGACCTTCACGCTCCCGGGCCGCCCGCCCGTGCGCTACCCGGTGCTGCTCACGCGCGGAGAGACCTTCCGGGCCCGGGTCCCCATCCCCGAACACGTCCCGGACGGCTACGTCTACGTGCCCCCGGGCCGCTTCCTCTACGGCAGCGGCGATCCGGAGACCATCCGCCGCACCGTCATCCGCACGCGCCCGATGCACCCGCTCACCACCGGCGCCTTCCTCATCGCGCGCCACGAAGTCACGTACGCGGACTGGCTCGCCTGGCTGCGCGAGCTGCCCGCGTCCGAGCGCGCCGCGCGCAGGCCCCGAGGCACCAACTACTTCGGCACCATCGAGCTGCGCCCCGCCGCGGACGGCACCTGGACCTTCCACCTGGAGCACGAAGGCGTCACGTACCAGGCGAGGGAAGGGGAGCCGCTGCGCTACCAGGACCGCGCCGTGCGCGCCGAGCAGGACTGGCGCCGCTTCCCCGTGTCCGGCATCTCCTGGGAGGACGCCCGCGCGTACACCGCCTGGCTGGATGTCACCGGCCGCCTGCCCCGCGCGCGCCTGTGCACCGAGCGCGAATGGGAACGCGCCGCCCGGGGCGCGGACGGCCGCGACTACCCGCACGGCCCGGTGCTCGCGCCGGACGACGCCAACTTCGACGCCACCTACGGCCGCAAGCCGCGCGCCTTCGGACCGGACGCGGTGGGCTCGCACCCCGCGTCGGACAGCCCCTTCGGCGTGGCGGACCTGGCCGGCAACGTCTGGGAGTGGCTGGTGACGGACACGAACGGCACGCCCGCGTACGGCGGCGGGTCGTTCTACCAGGACGCGCTCACCGCCCGGGCCCTCAACCACGGCGACGGCGAGCCGCGCACACGCTTCCCCTTCATCGGGATGCGCGTGTGCGCGTCCGTGCCCTGACTACAGGTCGCGCCCCGGCAACTGCCCCACCGCCGGCAGGTAGCCCAGCTCCCGGACGGACGTGAACCCGGGTGGGGCCTGCGTGGACGTCGCGTAGACGCCCTCCGTCACCAGGGACCGCCACAGCGTCAGCGGCCGGCGCTGGCCCGCGCCAGTCATGTCCACGGCGCTGTACACGAAGCCCTCGATGGCCTGGTCCCCGTTGATGACCTTGAGGAAGAAGCCGGGGGCGCCGTCACACGTCGACTTGTCCGTGAGCAGGTAGCGCCCGTTGCCGTCCGCGCACCGGTACAGCGGCTTGATGAACTTGCTCATGCGCGCGCGGATGTTGGCGGGCAGCTTGGGGGAGAGGATGGGCCCCTCCTTGCGCAGCGCGGTGAACGGCGTCACGTCCGCCACCCCGTTCGCGTCCAGGTCCAGGTGGATTCCCGTCACGTTCCTGCCGCCTTCGACGGTCTGCGGATCCACCGTCACCGCGGTGGTCGTCAGGAACTGGCCGTTGGCGTCCTTGAACGTCACCAACGAGCGGTCGATGAAGAGCGAATAGGAGACGAGCAGCGTCGCGTCCGCCTGGGACGACAGGTTCAGCGAATCGCACGGCCGCGCAGCGCGCGGGGCCAGCAGGAGCTTGCGGTTCACGCACGTGGCCTCCAGGGGCAGCGTGTCCCAGCGCTTCTTGCCCAGGCACAGCGGCCGCACGCCGCCGCAGTCATCCACCTTCCACACCGCCTCCAGGGAGTAGCCCTCCAGCGTGGCCGGCAGGCCCCCCGCGTTCAGCAGGATGGCGTCCTTGGGCCCCATGAACTTCAGCGGCGTCCCGTCCAGCGTGTTGCTGCGGCCCTCGCCGCAGTAGTCCGCCGTGGCCATGCGCGTGCACAACTGGTGGTAGTCCATCGCCACGTCCAGCGGGAACGTCGTGGCCCAGGGCGGATAGCCCCAGTCGATGCACTTGGCGATGACGCCGCCGCCCACGAAGAACGGCTGGGTCGCGGTGCCCTCGTTCTTCGCCGCGCAGGCGAAGGTGAAGTACTCGGAGTTCTGGAGCAGCTCGCCGCCCGCGGACCAGGCGTGGGGCGCCGCGAGCGCGAAGCCGCTGCCCGTGGGGCACAGCGGCTGGGACAGGGTGTCCTCCGGCGTCGCCGTCACGCGGTACTCCCAGAACGCCTTGCCGTCCGCCAGGTTCTGCGTCGTGCACGCGTAGGTGGGCCCGGAGATGCTCGCGTGGCAGCGGGCCTCCTCGATGGTGAGCTTCACGGAGCGCCCCTCGAAGGGCGCGCGGAAGGCCGAGCCCACCAGCTCCGTGCCCTCCAGGAACCACGCCGGCGGATTGGCGCCCGGGCAGGACTGGTAGCCCACCAGCCGCCCACCCACCATCAACGCGGTCTTCGTGCACGTGAACCCCGCGGGCGACGAGGCGGGCTCGAAGGAGCCCAGCGGGACGTTCACCGTCTCGAAGCGCTCCGAGCCGTGCAGCCGCGCGCCCTGCGCGCTGTTCACCGGCGGCGGATCCGCCGCCGCGCCCAGGGCCGTCATCACCCCCATCACCAGGCACCACCGCGTCACCGTTCCGCTGCTCGCCTTCATGTGTCCGTCTCCCCAGGGCCTTCGAATCCGTGGGGCGCACCAACGCGTCCCCGATGCCCAAGGAACGGGGGACGCGCGCGAAATTGACAGCGGAGGTCTGCTTTGTGCGGAGCGTGCAAACCCTGCCGTGCATGCAAGGCTTGCCGTGCCGCGCATGCGAGGAGCGTGTGCAACCCTTGCACGCTCCGAGCGCGGCGCGATGCGGCGGGCGATCCAGCTTCCGTGCCCCGGCGGCATCGCCCAAGATGCATTTCCTTCCGAATTTCCCCCGCGTTTTTTCCGCAAAGAGGAGGGGAGCATGTCCTTCCACCCCCGCGGCCTCCTGGCCGCGCTCGCGCTGTTCTCCCTGTCCGGCCCCGCGCTCGCGCAGGCCCCCGCCGCGCCGCCCAGGCCGCCCGCGAGCCCGGAGGATGAACGCGCCGCGTACGTCCGGTCGCACTTCACGAAGTACGAGGTGCGCATCCCCATGCGCGACGGCGTGAAGCTCTTCACGACGTTCTACGTGCCCAACGACGCGAGCCCCCAGAAGCGCTACCCCGTGCTGCTGACGCGCACGCCATACTCCGTGGGGCCTTACGGAGCCGGCCGCTATCCGAAGACCCTGTCCCTGCCCGCCTTCGAGAAGGAGGGCTTCATCTTCGCCTTCCAGGACGTGCGCGGCCGGTACATGTCCGAGGGCGAGTTCGTCAACGTGCGCCCCCACCGCGACACCAAGCGCGGCAAGGAGGTGGACGAGAGCAGCGACACGTACGACACGCTCGACTGGCTGGTGAAGCGCGTGCCCCACAACAACGGCAAGGTGGGCATGTGGGGCGTGTCCTATCCGGGATTCTACACGTCCGCGGGCGCCATTGATTCGCACCCCGCGCTCAAGGCGGTGTCGCCGCAGGCGCCCATCGCGGACTGGTTCTGGGACGACATGCACCGGCATGGCGCCCTCAACCTGCAGCTCGCGTTCAGCTTCTTCTCCATCTTCGGCAAGCCCCGCCCCGCGCCCACCGACGACACCGACTGGAAGTCCTTCGACTTCGGCACCCCGGACGCCTACCAGTTCTTCCTGGACCTGGGCCCGCTGTCCAACGCGAACGCGAAGCACTTCCAGGGCGACATCGCCTTCTGGAACGACCTGGTCGCGCACCCCAACTACGACGCCTTCTGGCAGGCGCGGAACCTGCTGCCGCACCTGAGGAACATCAAGGCGGCGGTGATGGTGGTGGGCGGCTGGTACGACACGGAGGACCTCTACGGGCCGCTGCGCACGTACGCCGCCATCGAGAAGCAGAACCCCGGCATCGCCAACACGCTGGTGATGGGCCCCTGGCCCCACGGCGGCTGGATGCGCTCGGAGGGCACGTCGCTGGGGGACGCCGACTTCGGCTTCCCCACCGCCGCCGCGTACCAGGACCTGGTGCTCGCGTTCTTCAAGCAGCACCTGAAGGGCGGCCCGGACGCGGCCGTGCCGGAGGCGCTCGTCTTCGAGGGCGGCGCCAACCGCTGGCGCAAGCTGGACGCCTGGCCGCCCAGGGGCACGAAGGAGGCGCGCCTGTACTTCCAGCCCCAGGGCGCGCTGACGTTCCAGGCCCCCAAGGCGCCGTCGTTCGACGAGTACGTGAGCGACCCGGCGAAGCCCGTGCCGTACACGCAGGACCTGAGCCCCGGCTGGTCCAAAACGTACATGACGGAGGATCAGCGCTTCGCCTCGCGCCGGCCGGACGTGCTCACGTACCAGACGGAGCCGCTGCCCCAGGACCTCACGCTCGCGGGCCCGCTGGAGGCGGAACTGTGGGTCTCCACGACGGGCACCGACGCGGACTGGGTGGTGAAGCTGGTGGACGTGAACCCCGGGAAGGTGCCCGGCTGGACGAAGGAGCAGGAGCAGTCCGGCGAGCGCAACCGGGGCGCGCAGCAGACGCTGGTGCGCGGGGAGCCGTTCCGAGGCCGCTTCCGCGACAGCTACTCCCAGCCCAAGCCCTTCACGCCCAACGAGGTGACGAAGGTGCGCTTCGTCATCAACGACGTGTTCCACACCTTCCAGCGCGGCCACCGCCTGATGGTGCAGGTGCAGTCGAGCTGGTTCCCCTTCATCGACCGCAACCCGCAGACCTTCGTGCCCAGCATCTACGAAGCGAAGCCCACGGACTTCGTGCGCGCGATGCACCGGCTGCACCACACGGCGGCCCAGCCCAGCGCGTTGAAGGTGAACGTCCTGCCCGCGCTGGACGAGTAGAACCCCGGTCCGCTCGCGCGCGGTCTGCTAGGCTGCGCACCGCCACCTCGCGTGCGGCCCTTCGCGGGGCCGCGCGCCACGACACGCCATGACGGGAGGGACATGACCGGTCACGACCGGCCCGACGCCGGGAGGGTGCTGCTCGATGGAGAGTTGGGGGAGGGGGGCGGCCACGTCCTCCGCTCCGCGTTGTCCCTGTCGCTCATCACCGGCCGTCCCTTCCAGCTCAGCGGGCTGCGCGAGCACCGCGACCCGCCGGGCCTGCGCCCCCACCACCTGGCCTACGTGCGCGGCGCGGAGGCGCTGAGCGGCGGCACCAGCGAGGGCGCCTCCGTGGGCTCCACGGAGCTGCGCTTCACCCCGGGCCCGGTGCGCGCGGGGGACTACCTGCTGGAGGCCGGCGCGTCCGGCAGCACGCCCCGGCTCTTCCAGTGCCTGGTGTACCCGCTGGCGCTCGCGGGCGGAGGGCGCCTCACGCTGCGGGGCGCCACGCACCTGCGGGGCGGCCCCAGCTTCCACGCGCTCGTCGGCGCGTGGCTGCCGGTGGCGCGCGCGTACGGGCTGCCCGTGCAACTGTCGCTCACCCACGCGGGCTTCCTCCCGGAGGGCGCGGGCGAGTTCACCGCGGAGGTGGGCGCCCCGGCCGAACCGCCCGTGCGCGTGGACCTGCCCGCGCGCGGCGTGCTGCGGGAGGTGCGGGTGATGTCCTTCGTGGGCGGGCTGCCCTTCGCGGTGGCGGAGCGTCAGTCCCGCGCCGCGGTGGCCGCGCTGCGCGAGCGGGGCATCCTGGCGGAGGCGGACAACCGCCCGCTGGCGGTGACGCGCTCGCAGGGCTCCGCGACCTTCGTGCTCGCGCAGTTCGAGCACACCGTCGCGGCCTTCACGTCCCTGGGCGAGCGGGGCCTGGACGCGGAAGGCGTGGGGCGCGAGGCGGCGGAGGCGCTGACCCGCTTCATGCAGACGGGCGGCGCGATCGACGAGCACCTGGCGGAGCAACTGCTCCTGCCGGCGGCGCTCCTGGCGTCGGGGAGGCTGGGGGCGGTGACGCCAGGCACCACGCGCTTCACCGCCGCGCGCATCACCGACGCGCTGACGGTCCAGGCGGAGGTGCTGCGGCGCTTCCTGCCGGTGCACCTCCAGGTGGAGCCGGGCGGGAGCGTGGAGGTCCGCCCGGCGTGAGAGGAGGGGGCGGGGCTGTCTAGGCCTCGTCCTCGGTGGCTCCGCCGCGGGCGCCGAAGGTGTTGGCGTCCGACATCTCTCGCACGGTGCCCCGGTAGGCGCGGATGGCGAAGGGCGCGGCGACGAGGAAGACGATGCCCACGAGGCCGATGGCCATCCACGGGATGGGCGTCTCCTTGATCTGCACGTCCTTGCCGTAACCGTTGAGGTTGTTGCCCATGGCGCGCGCCTTGGCGGCGTCCTTCTCTTCCTGGGTCAACTCCTTGCGGTTCTGGAACTCCTGGGGCTGCCGGCGCTGGGGCTGCGCCAGGACAGCGCCGCCCCAGACAAGGGCGAGGACGAGGACAAGCCGGGGGAGGGAGGGGGAGGGCATGGGCCTTGAGCCTAACAGAGCCTCCTGGCGCGGGTGAACAGGGGTTGCTTCGCCCGGCGCGGGGCGTTACGCGCGCGGCATGCTCCGCCTTCCCTTCCTCCTCGTGGCGAACCTCCTCCTGGGGCTGCGGCTGCTCCTGGGCCTGCCCTTTCGTCTGATGGCGGCGCGCAAACGACCCACGTGGATCCGCTTCCGGCTCTCGGGCGAGCTCCCGTACCGCCCGCGCCCCGTGCAACGTCTCCGTTTCGGCGGCGCCAGGCCGGAGCCCGCCACGGTGACCTCACTGGAAGCGCTGGGCCGCGCACTCAAGGTGTTGGCCGCGGATCCGAAGGTGGAGGGCATCCTCCTGGAGCTGGAGGGCCTGTCCATTCCGGACGCGAAGCGCGAGGCCCTGCGCGCCCTGCTGTCGGACTTCCAGTCCGCCGGCAAGCGGGTGGTGTCCTGGGCGGTGATGGTGGACACGGACGCCTACCCCGTGCTGGGCGCGGCGGACGAGGTGCTGCTCGCTCCCATGGGCCGGGTGGAGCTGGTGGGCTACGCCGCCGAGGCCACGGTGCTGGGCGAGGCCTTCGGCCGGGTGGGCATCCACGCGCACTTCGCGCGGCGCGGCGACTACAAGACGGCGCCGGAGCTCTTCACGGACGGCAAGGTGTCCGACATCCAGCGCCAGACACTGGAGTCCTTCCTGGACGAGCGCTTCGGCGTGCTGGTGGACGCCATCTCCCGCGACCGGGGCAGGACGCCGGAGGAGGCGCGGGCGCTCATCGACGCGGGGCCCTACAGCGCGAAGCGGGCGCTGGAGGCGGGGCTGGTGGACGGGCTGGTCCACGAGGCGGACCTGGGCGCGCACCTGGGCCTGGAGGCGAAGAAGGACGAGGAGCCCCCGGTGCCCACCTATGACGCGTACCTGGCGACGCTCGCGTTCCCGCCGGTGAGGTGGCGCCGGCTGCGCCGCAAGCCCCGGCTGGCGGTGGTGGACGTGGCGGGCATCATCATCCCGGGCAGCGGCGGCGCGGGCCGGTTCGCGGCGGCGGACTCGGTGGTGAAGGCGCTGCGCAAGGCGGGCAGGGATCCGCGCGCCAAGGCCGTGGTGCTGGCGGTGGGGAGCCCCGGCGGATCCGCGCTCGCGTCCGAGCAGATATTGGAGGCCGTGAAGCGCGTGGCGAAGCAGAAGCCCGTCATCGCGTACGTGGATCAGATCTGCGCGAGCGGCGGCTACATGGCGGCCATCGGCGCGAAGGAGATCTGGTCCGCGCCGCACGCCGTCGTGGGCTCCATTGGCGTGTTCGTGGGCAAGTTCGAGTACGGCGAGCTGCTGGAGAAGCTGGGCATCCACCGCACCACGCTGGCGCGGGGGGAGAACGCGGCCTTCTTCTCCTCGTCGCGGGGCTTCACGCCGCAGGAGCGCGCCGCGCTGGAGCGCGAGGTGGAGGAGAGCTACCAGTCCTTCCTGGAGCTGGTGGCCCAGGCGCGCGGCCGGACGAAGGAGGAGATCCACCAGCGCGCGGAGGGGCGCGTCTACTCCGGGCTGCGCGCGAAGGAGGCGGGGCTGGTGGACCGCATCGGCGGCTTCGAGGAGGTCTGCCGCCACGCGCTGGACGAGGCGCGCGTCCCGTCGGACGACTTCGAGCTGGTGCGCTACGGAGACGCTCGCGCGAGGCTGTCGCTGCTCAAGCTGCTGATGGGCGCGGCGCACCCGGCCACGTACGCCTTCTGCACCGCGGCCTGGAGCCTCCAGGGTGCCAGGGCCTTGCGCCGGCTCGACGGGTGAGCGCGCGCCCTTTCACGGAGGGAATCCGCCCCTTAGCATGCGCGGCATGGCCCGCTCCTGCCCGGTCTGCCCCAGCCAGCCCCTGAACGTCGTCCAGGCCTCCGACGTGGAGGTGGACGTCTGCCCGCGCTGCCACGGCCTGTACTTCGACCGGGGGGAGCTGGAGCGCTTTCCGGACCGGCCCTCGCTCAAGCCGCTGCTGACCGCGGCGAGGCAGGCCGCGTCGCGCTGCCGCACGGGCGGGCACCTCATCCCGCGCGCCATGGCCGTCTGCGCCACCTGCGACAGCGCGCCCCTGGGCTGTCCCGGCTGCGGCGCGCGGCTGGCGCTGGTCAACGCGCGCGTGTGCAACGTGGACCTGTGCACGCACTGCGGCGGCACCTGGCTGGACGCGGGCAAGTTCGAGGCCCTGGAGAACGCCGTCGTGACGCCCCCCAAGGCGCAGCCCGTGTCCAGGGGTTGGGAGGTCGCCCCGGCGACGGACGGGGGCGCGGATCCATGGAGGGGCCCGGGCGCCACGGCCCCGCTGCCGCCGTCGGACTCGCCCACGGGCGGGCTGGGCGTGCGCTCCCCGCTGGCCTGCGTCCAATGCGGCATCCAGGTCTCCGTGCCCCAGGCGTTCGCGTTCAACGGCGACCTCTACTGCCGCGAGCACCGCCCCAAGGGCGCCGTGTCCGGCAACAGCCTCCCCAAGGACCGGGATCCGTCCAACTACCCGAACCTGGAGGACGCGTCGGACGGCGTCGACCTGGTGGACATCGTCGTCTGGCTCTTCCGGCGACTGCGCCGCTGACCGTTCGTCCGCGGGAGCACCGACGGGGCGGACGTCCGGGCATTGCCGGCCCCGGAGCCGGCGTCTACCCTGCCGCGCCAGTGATGACCCGCCTCGCCCCCTTGAGCCTCCTGCTGCTCGGCACCGCCTGTGCCACCGCGTCCCGTGAACCGGCCTCGGTGGCGGAGGCGTACGCGAAGGCGCTGGAGGAGAACCGCCTGTCGGACGCCTACCGCCTGACGACCGGCGCCCCGGAGGGCGAGGGGGCCTACCTGGACGAGTACTCCGACGAGGCCGCCCGGAAGGAGCGCGCCGCCGCCGTCCGCGCGGGCACCGCCGTGCTGGAGGCCCGGGCCCCGTCCGTCACGCTGGCCCGCCAGGGGGAGGACTGGCGCGTGGTGGAGTCCCGCCCCGCGGACGTACCCCGCGCGGCCCTGAAGAAGTTCCTGGACGAGGTGGACTCCCGGGACTGGAAGGGCGCGTGGGGCCTGCTCGCCTCGCCGCTGAGGGCCCGCTACACCCCGGAGCGACTGAAAGAGGACTTCGAGCGCGAGCCCCTGGCGAAGGAGCGCCTGCGCCGCGCCCGGCTGGCCCTCAACACCCACGTGCGCGTGGCGGCGGGCGAGGCCCTGTTCCCCCTGGGCGGCGAGCGCGCCGTGCGGCTGGTGCTGGAAGACGGTGAGTACCGGGTGGCCGCCATCGAATGAGGGCCAGAAGCCGGGCGCGTTCCAGGGCCGGCGGAAGGCCGGGCGGCCTCCGGAGATGTGCGTTAAACGACGTTGACAGCCCCCGGAGTGCTGGCAATCTCCGCCCCCCTTCGAGCGTGCAAACGCCCGTTTTCAAAAGGTTTCAGGTGTCCCGATGAGCGTGTCCCAGGCCGATGTGATGGCGGCCATGTCGAAGGTGATCGATCCCGAGCTGCACGTCGACCTGGTGAAGGCCGGGATGGTGAAGGACGTGCGCGTCACCGGCGACACGGTGAAGTTGAAGATCGAGCTGACCACGCCCGCGTGTCCCATGAAGGGGAAGATCCAGGCGGACGCGGAGGCGGCGCTCAAGGCCGTGCCGGGCCTGAAGTCCTTCGACATCGAGTGGGGCGCCCAGGTGCGCGGCGTCGCCGGGGGCTCCGGCGGGGCGCTGCTGCCGGGCGTGAAGAACATCCTGCTCGTGGGCGCCGGCAAGGGCGGCGTGGGCAAGAGCACGGTGGCGGTGAACCTGGCCACGTCGCTCGCGCAGCACGGCGCCAAGGTGGGCCTGCTGGACGCGGACTTCTACGGCCCCTCCGTGCCGCTGATGACGGGCACCGCGGACAAGCGCCCGGTGAGCCCCAACGGCAAGACGCTGGATCCGCTGGTCGCCCACGGCCTGAAGATCATGTCCATCGGCTTCCTGGTGGAAGCGGATCAGGCGCTCATCTGGCGCGGCCCCATGCTCCACGGCGCCCTCATGCAGTTGGTGCGCGACGTGAACTGGGGTGAGCTGGACTACCTCATCCTGGACCTGCCCCCGGGCACGGGCGACGTGGCGCTGACGCTGTCCCAGTCCGTGCGGGCCGCGGGCGCGGTGCTGGTCACGACGCCGCAGGACGTGGCCCTGGCGGACGTGGTGCGCGCCAAGCAGATGTTCGACAAGGTGCACATCCCCGTGCTGGGCATCGTGGAGAACATGAGCCAGTTCATCTGCCCGCACTGCAACAAGAGCACGCCCATCTTCAACCACGGCGGCGGCCACAAGGCGGCGGAGATGTTCGGCATCCCATTCCTGGGGGAGATCCCGCTCGACCTCAAGGTGCGCGAAGCGGGAGACTCCGGCGTGCCGGTGGTGGTGGGGCACAAGGACAGCCCGGAGGCGAAGGCCTTCCAGGACGTCGCGCGCGCGGTCGCGGGCCGCGTGTCCGCGCAGTCCATGAAGAGCGTGCCCCTGCCGGTGATGCAGGCCCGGTAGGGCTCAACCTGAAGAGGAGACCGCATGGCCCCGGCCGGCAACGACGACCTTCCGCACGATCCGCTGTTCGATGACGACTCGGAGCAGCAGCCCGGCCGCGAGAGCCGCTCGGGCGGCTTCGTGCCGGACTTCGTGCGGCGCATGGCGGTGGCCGGCATGGGCGCGGTCTTCATGGGCGAGGAGGGCATCCGGGCCCTCGCCGGCCAGCTCAAGCTGCCCAAGGAGGCGCTGGGCTTCCTCCTCTCCCAGGCGGAGAAGACCAAGGACGACATCAGCCGCGTCGTCACGGAGGAGCTGCGCCGCTTCATGCAGTCGGAGAAGCTGCGCGACGAGTTCCTCAAGCTGCTCTCCGGCATGACGGTGGAGGTCAAGGCGCAGATCCGCCTGGTGCCGTCGGAGAAGGCGGAAGAGGCGCCCGCGCCGGAGCCGCACCCGCCCAAGGCCCACAAGAAGGCCGCGGAGGCGCCTGGCGCGCGCGTGGTCATCACGGACGTGAACGCGCGTCGGCCGGCCTCCAAGCGCTCGAAGCGGGAGTAGGGACGTGGCGGAAGAGGCACCGGCCCCTCCGGCTCCGGAGACCCCGCGCCGCACCTGGCGCACGCACCCCCTGCCCAAGCGGCTGGCGCTCATCGCCATCGTCGCGCTGGGCCTGTGGCTGTGGAGGGTGACGGACGTCCCGGAGCGCCAGCTCATCTACCGGCTGGAGGGCGACGGCTGGGGCGACGTGCGCGCCATGGACCTCCAGGTGCTGGACTCCGAGGAGCACATCGTGAAGCGCGAGGAGCGCTTCTTCGCGGACGGCCCGCCCATGGAGGTGACCTTCAAGGTGGACCTGCCGGAGGGCACCTTCCGCACGCTGCTGTTCCTCCAGGTGGACGGGCGTGAGAAACGCGACGTCATTCGCGGCCGGCTGATGGTGGGCGAGGCGAAGGCGATCGTCGTCCCGTTGAGACTGCCCGCCGCCAGCCGCTGACCGGCGTTGACCCTCCTGGAGGCGTGCGTTATGGCCGCCGGCACAGGAGAGAAGACGCCATGGCAACGGAACACATCGTCGTCGTCGGTGCAGGGCAGATGGGCGCGGGCATCGCGCAGGTGGCGCTCCAGGCGGGCCTGCGCGTGTCGCTGGTGGACGTCAACAAGGACGGCCTCGCCAAGGGCGCGGACCGCATCAAGGCGGGCCTGAAGAAGCTGGTGGAGAAGGGCAAGCTGGACGCGGCGAAGCAGCAGGCCGCCGAAGCGAACCTGGCCACCTTCACCAGCGCGCGCGAGGCGAAGGACGTGGACGTCGCCATCGAGGCCGTCACGGAGAACGAGGACCTCAAGCGCCGCATCTTCCTGGAGCTGGACGAGGTGGTCCGCCCCGGCGGCATCCTCGCCACCAACACGTCCTCCATCCCCATCACCCGCATCGCCGCGGCCACCAAGCGCCCCGAGTCCGTCATCGGGATGCACTTCATGAACCCGGTGCCGGTGATGCAGTTGGTGGAGCTCATCCGCGGCGCGGCCACCAGCGATGAGACGTACGCCACCATCCGCGCGATGGCGGAGCGCATGGGCAAGACGACGGTGGTCTCCAAGGACTACCCGGGCTTCATCGTCAACCGCATCCTCATCCCCATGCTCAACGAGGCCTGCTTCGCCCTGATGGAGGGCCTGGGCAGCGCGGAGGACATCGACACCGCGATGAAGCTGGGCACCAACCAGCCCATGGGCCCGCTGCAGCTCGCGGACTTCATCGGCCTGGACACGGTGCTCTACATCGCCGAGGTGCTGCACAAGGGCCTGGGTGACTCCAAGTACCGCCCGTGCCCGCTGCTGCGCCAGTACGTGGACGCCGGCTGGTACGGCAAGAAGTCCGGCCGCGGCTTCTACAAGTACTAGCCCCCTCCAGGAGCCCACACGCACATGGACTACCAGAACATCAAGTTCGAGAAGGACGGCGCGCTCGCCATCCTCACCGTGGACCGGCCCAAGGCGCTCAACGCGCTCAACAGCGCCACGTTCCACGAGATGGAGCACGCGCTGAACTCGCTGACGGCCGACACGCGCGCGCTCATCGTCACCGGCGGCGGCGACAAGGCCTTCGTGGCGGGCGCGGACATCGCGGAGATGGCCACCATCAGCGCCGCGCAGGCGCGGGAGTTCTCCGCCCTGGGACACCGCGTCTTCGAGCACCTGGAGAACCTGCCCATCCCCACCATCGCGGCCGTGAACGGCTTCGCGCTGGGCGGCGGCCTGGAGCTGGCCCTGGGCTGCGACCTCATCTACGCGTCGGAGAAGGCCAAGCTGGGCGTGCCCGAGGTCACCCTGGGCGTCATCCCCGGCTTCGGCGGCACCCAGCGCCTCACGCGCCTGCTGGGCCGCGCCCGCGCCAAGGAGCTGCTCTTCACCGCGGACCGCCTGGACGCCGCCAAGGCCAAGGAGATCGGCCTGGTGCTGGACGTGCTGCCCGCGGACAAGCTGATGGAGCACGTCAAGGCGGTGGCCGCGAAGATCCTCAAGAACGGCCCGCTCGCGGTGGCCCAGGCCAAGCGCGTGGTGGAGTACGGCGCGGACCAGGACCTGCGCGCCGCCAACGAGCTGGAGCGCCAGGGCTTCGCCGTCCTCTTCGGTTCGGAGGATCAGCGCGAGGGCATGGCCGCGTTCCTGGGCAAGCGTCCGGCCAACTTCCAGGGCAAGTGACGTGAAGCACGCGGTCGCGGCCGGGAGCCTGCTGTGCTTCCTGGCCGCGCCGCTGGCCCGGGCGGAGGAGCGTGAGCCCCGCGCCCCGGCCCTGGTGTCCTGGAAGCGCACGCTGTGTCTCTACACGCTGTGCTTCCTGGAGCCCGCCATCCCGGACCTGCGCCGGGAGTGGGGAGACGGCGCCCGCTGGGTGCTCTCCTGGCCCATCCACCCGTGGGCCACGCCGCCCCTGGACATTCCGGGCCCCACGCTCATCCTGTCGCCCTTCGTGGAGCCCCAGCTCCGGCTGCGGCCGGCCACCTTCCGCCTGCTCGCCGGAGGGCGCGTGTACGCCTTCCCGGACGCGTCCCGCTTCGGCGTGCTGGCCGAGGGGGCGGGCGTGTGGGGCGGGGACGGGAAGGGCGGGGTGGCCGGGGTGGGGC
Source organism: Corallococcus sp. AS-1-12 (assembly GCF_020036995.1). NCBI lineage: Bacteria > Pseudomonadati > Myxococcota > Myxococcia > Myxococcales > Myxococcaceae > Corallococcus > Corallococcus sp. AS-1-12. Next base: position 147,059 of record NZ_JAIQDD010000021.1, read on the forward strand.
TCACCTACGACTTGATTGAGCGGCACCGGGACACCCAACCCTGGACGGTGTCGGTGGTGGTGCGCAGGGCCTGGACGGACGCGGGGGCTCGCACGGACGTGTCCTTCGACGTGACGGTGCCGCTGGCGATGTTCTTTGGGACCCGGATTCCTGCTCCCGGGGTGGGAGGGGCGTCTTCGGAGTAGCCCCCGGGCGGACCCCGTACTATGGGAGGTCCACCATGAACTTCGAGCTGACCGACATCCAGCGCGAGATCCAGCGGCTGTGCCGCGAGTTCGCCGCCAAGGAACTCATCCCCAACGCCCGCAAGTGGGACGAACAGCACGCGTGGCCCACGGACGCGGTGAAGAAGCTGGCGGAGCTGTCGCTCCTGGGCATCGCGGTGCCGGAGGAGTGGGGCGGCGCGGGCCTGGACAACGTCTGCTACGCCATCGCCATGGAGGAGATTTCGCGCGGCTGCGCCTCCACCGGCGTGATCATGAGCGTGAACAACTCGCTCTACTGCGACCCGGTGTCCAAGTTCGGCACCCCCGAGCAGAAGGAGCAGTTCCTCAAGCCCTTCGCCAGCGGCCAGAAGATCGGCTGCTTCGGCCTGACGGAGCCCGAGGCCGGCAGCGACGCCGCCGCCCAGAAGACCATCGCCGTGAAGCGCGGCGACGAGTACATCATCAACGGCTCCAAGAACTGGATCACCAACGGCCCCAAGGCCGACGCCATCGTCCTCATCACGATGACGAACAAGGAAGCGGGCAACAAGGGCATCACCGCGTTCCTCGTGCCCACCGACACGCCGGGATTCACCCGCGCGGAGCCCGACAAGAAGATGGGCATCAGCGCCGCCTGGTCCTGCTCCATGTTCTTCGAGGACATGCGCGTCCCGGAGAAGTACCGCCTGGGCAAGGAGGGCGAGGGCTTCAAGGTCGCCATGTCCACCCTGGACGGCGGCCGCATCGGCATCGCGTCCCAGGCGCTGGGCATCGCGCGCGCCGCCTTCGAGGAGGCCGTCCGCTACTCCGGTGAGCGCAAGACGTTCGGCAAGCCCATCCGCGACCACCAGGCCATCCAGTTCATGATCGCCGACATGGCCATGGAGATCGACGCGGCCCGCCTGCTCGTGTGGCGCGCGGCGCTGATGAAGGACAAGGGCGTGCGCCACAGCCCGGAGAGCGCCATGGCCAAGCTCTACGCCAGCGAGATGGCCAGCCGCGTGGCCAACAAGGCCCTGCAGATCCACGGCGGCATGGGCTACAGCAAGGAGATGGACGCCGAGCGCCACGTGCGCGACGCGCGCATCACCGAAATCTACGAGGGGACGAGCGAGATCCAGCGCATCGTCATCTCCGCCAACCTGCTGAAGGAGTAGTCACCCGGTCATGAAGCGCGCGCTCCTCCCCGTGCTGTTCCTGTCCCTGGGCCTGGCCTCTCCGCTGGCGCTCGCCCAGGGCTCGTCGAAGAAGAAGGCCACGCCCGCTCCGGCGACGGCTCCGGCGACGCCCGCGCCCAAGAAGGACGACGGGCTGGACGTGAGCCGGCTGCCCTTCACCCCGGACTCCATCCGCCAGGTGATGGCCCACCACATGCCTCGCATCCAGGAGTGCTACGAGGACCACATGGTGGAGAAGGACAAGAAGGTGGAGGGCCTCCTGCGCACCACCTTCACCATCACCGCCGAAGGCACCGTGCGCAGCGCGAAGATCGACAAGCACGGCAGCACGCTGAAGGACGCGGGCCTCAACGACTGCGTGGTGGCGGTGCTGTCGTCCATGGACTTCCCCAAGCCCCCGGACGGCCGCGACCACCCCATCGAGTACCCGTTCAACCTCAAGGCCATCGAGTAGCAGGACACCCGCGCCCGTGAACTTCGACCTCACCGAGACCCAGACGCTCATCCGTGACACCGCTCGCAAGTTCGCCCGCGAGCGCGTGGCTCCGCACGCCCGCGCCGCGGACCGCGAGGAGCGCTTCGACCCGGAAGTCTTCAAGGCCCTGGCGGAAGTCGGCCTCTTGGGCGTGAACCTGCCGGGGAAGTACGGCGGCGCGGAGGCCGGCGTGGTGTCCTACGCGCTGGCCATGATGGAGATGGCCGCCGCGGACGCCTCCGTGTCCGTGGCCATGGCCGTCACCAACATGTGCGCGGAGCTCATCCACGCGGTGGGCACCGACGCGCAGCGGGAGAAGTACGTCACGCGCATCACCTCCGGTGAGGCCATCGTCGGCGCGTTCGCCCTGAGCGAGCCGCACGCGGGCTCCGACCCGGGCGCCATGCGCACCACCGCCGTGAAGCGCGGCGACACGTACGTGCTCAACGGCAGCAAGCAGTGGATCACCTCCGGCGCCTACGCGGGCGTCATCGTCGTGTGGGCCCGCACGGGCCAGGCGGGCAACAAGGGCCTGTCCTGCTTCATCGTGGAGGGCGGCGCCAGGGGCCTCCACGTGGGCAAGCACGAGGACAAGATGGGCCTGCGCGCGTCCAACACCGTGGGGCTCACCTTCGAGGACTGCGAAGTGCCCGCGGCGAACCTCCTGGGCAAGGAGGGCGACGGGTTCCGCCTGGCCATGATGGCGCTGGACGGCGGGCGCATTGGCATCGCGGCGCAGGCGTGCGGCACCGGCCGCGCCGCGCTGGAGGCGACCGTCTCCTACACGAAGGACCGCAAGGCCTTTGGTCAGGCCGTGGCGGACCTGCAGGCCCCGCGCTTCATGATGGCGGACATGCGCACCCAGCTTGACGCCGCCGAGCTGCTCACCCTGCGCGCCGCCGCCCTCAAGGAGGCCGGCCAGCCGTTCACCCGCGAGGCCTCCATGGCGAAGCTCTTCGCCAGCGAGATGAGCAACAAGGTCGCGGACAAGGCCGTGCAGCTTCACGGCGGCTACGGTTACATCGACGAGTTCCCGGTCGAGCGTTACTTCCGGGACGCGCGCGTGCAGACCATCTACGAGGGCACCAGCGAGGTGCAGCGGATGGTCATCGCCCGGGAAACATTCCGGCGCGAGGGGTAGCGCTCCGCTTGTCCCACACGGGGCGAGCGGGCAGGGGGCACCGGCCGGGTAGGACAGATGCGGACCCGGCCGGGCGTTCATAGAACACGGATCACCACCTGGCGCGGCGCCCCACTTGACTCCCGGAAACTCCGGTGTCTAGGGTGCGCGGCTTCCAACCAGCCTTGCGTTCCCATCCAGGGGACACCCGCGGTTTCCCGTCGCTCCCCGCAGGCGGCCGCGCACCCATTCAAACAGGGGGCAGTTGTACCGTTCCAAGGACTTCCACTTCATGCAGCAGAACGTGAACCAGCAGATCGACGGCGGTGACGAAGACTTCGCGGCGATGTTCGAGGCCTCGCTCAAGGAGCGTGGCGGCGACGGAATCCTGAAGGAAGGCGAGATCGTCAAGGGCACGGTCGTGCAGGTGACGAAGGATTTCGCGATCGTGGACATCGGCTACAAGTCCGAGGGCCAGGTCCCGATCTCCGAGTTCACCAATCCCCGCGGGGAAGTCACCGTCAAGTCCGGTGACCCCGTCGAGGTCCTCCTGGAGAGCCGCGAGAACGACACCGGCATGGTCGTCCTCTCCAAGGAGAAGGCCGACAAGATGCGCATCTGGGACGAGATCTCCGCCGCGTGCGAGCGTGATGAGATCGTCAAGGGCACCATCGTCGGACGCGTGAAGGGCGGCCTCTCCGTCGACATCGGCGTGAAGGCGTTCCTCCCTGGCTCCCAGGTCGACATCCGCCCTGTGCGCAACCTTGACCAGTACATCTCGAAGGAATTCGAGTTCAAGGTCATCAAGTTCAACAAGAAGCGCGGCAACATCGTCCTCTCTCGCCGCGTGCTGCTGGAGAAGCAGCGCGAGGAGATGAAGAAGGAGACCCTCAAGAACCTCAAGGAGGGTGCGGTCCTCAAGGGCGTGGTCAAGAACCTCACGGACTACGGCGCCTTCATCGACCTCGGCGGCATCGACGGTCTGCTCCACATCACCGACATGTCCTGGGGCCGCATCGGTCACCCCAGCGAGATGTTCAACGTCGGTGACGAAGTGCGCGTCGTCGTCCTCAAGTTCGACCCCGCGCAGGAGCGCGTCAGCCTGGGCCTCAAGCAGATCCAGGAGGACCCGTGGCACCGCGCCGACGAGAAGTACCCCGTCGGCACCCGCGTCGCCGGCAAGGTCGTGTCGATCACCGACTACGGCGCGTTCATCGAGATCGAGCAGGGCGTGGAGGGCCTGGTGCACGTGTCCGAGATGTCCTGGACCAAGCGCCTCAAGCACCCGTCCAAGATCCTGGAGGTCGGCCAGACGGTGGAGGCCGTCGTCCTCGACATCGATCCGAAGGCCAAGCGCATCGCGCTGGGCATGAAGCAGATCGAGCAGAACCCCTGGACGCTGCTCGAGGACAAGTACCCGATCGGCTCCGTCATCAAGGGCCAGATCCGCAACGTCACCGACTTCGGCGTGTTCGTCGGCGTCGAGGAGGGCGTGGACGGCCTGGTGCACGTGTCCGACATCTCCTGGACCCAGCGCATCAAGCACCCGGGCGAGATGTTCAAGAAGGGCGACGAGGTCGAGGCGGTGGTCCTCAACATCGACGTCGAGAACGAGCGCTTCAGCCTGGGCATCAAGCAGCTCCAGCCGGACCCCTGGGAGACGCTGTCCGAGCGCCTGCCGGTGGGCAGCCGCGTGAAGGGCAAGGTCACCAAGGTCACCGACTTCGGCGCGTTCGTGGAGATCGAGCCGGGCATCGAGGGCCTCGTCCACGTCTCCGAGCTGAAGGAAGAGCGCGTGGAGAACCCCCGCGACGTGGTGCAGGAGGGCCAGGAGGTCGAGGTCAAGCTCATCGACATCAACACCCCGGACCGCAAGGTGGCGCTGTCCATCAAGGCGCTCATCGGCGAGGGCGAGGACTACCGCGAGTACCTGCGCAAGCAGGCCGAGGGTTCCAAGGCCCGCCTGGGCGACGTCATGGCGAGCAAGCTGAAGAAGTAATCAGCCCCACGTCTTGAAGTGGATGGCGGCCGGGTTCCCCAGCGGGAGCCCGGCCGTTTCCATTTGATTCGCCCGAAACCGCCCGTGATAAGTCGCATCCAAACCTTTCCAGCGGTTCCCGGTTCCCTCTCAAGGAGACAGTTCCATGGCTCGTGAAGTCGTCATCGTGGGCGCGGCCCGTACCCCCATCGGCTCCTTCCAGGGAGCGCTGTCCAAGCTCACCGCTCCGCAGTTGGGCGCCATCGCCATCAAGGCGGCGCTGGAGCGCGCGGGCGTGAAGCCGGAGGCCGTGCAGGAGGTCATCATGGGCTGCGTCCTCCAGGCGGGCGTGGGCCAGGCCCCCGCGCGTCAGGCGGCCCTGTTCGCCGGCCTCCCGGACTCCGTCCCGGCCGTCACGCTGAACAAGGTCTGTGGCTCCGGCCTGAAGACCGTGATTGCCGCAGCGCAGTCCATCGCCCTGGGTGACGCGGACGTCATCGTCGCGGGCGGCATGGAGTCCATGTCCAACGCGCCCTACCTGAGCCACACCATGCGCGGCGGCGCCCGCATGGGGAACGTGGAGTTCAAGGACGCGATGATCAACGACGGCCTCTGGGACGTGTACGGCAACGTCCACATGGGCATCTGCGCCGAGGAGTGCGCCACCACGCAGGGCATCAGCCGCGCGCAGCAGGACGAGTTCGCGCTGGAGTCCACGCGCCGCGCCATCCAGGCCCAGAAGGAGGGCCTGTTCGCCGCGGAGATCGTCCCCGTCCAGATTCCGGGCAAGAAGCCGGATGAGTTCACCACCGTCTCCGAGGACGAGGGCCCCAAGAACGCCAAGCCGGACAAGATCCCGGGCCTGAAGCCGGTGTTCAAGAAGGACGGCACCGTGACGGCCGCCAACGCGTCCTCCATCAACGACGGCGCCGCGGCGCTGGTGCTGATGAGCGAGGAGAAGGCGAAGGCCGAAGGCCGCACCATCCTGGGCCGCGTGAAGGGCTACGCGCAGGCCGCCCGCAAGCCGGTGGAGTTCACCATCGCGCCGGCGGACGCCATCAACACGCTGCTCAAGAAGCAGAACGTGACGGCCAAGGACGTGGACCTCTGGGAGATCAACGAGGCCTTCTCCGTGGTGTCCATCGCCAACAACAAGATCCTCGGCCTGGATCCGTCCAAGGTGAACGTGCGCGGCGGCGCGGTGGTGCTGGGCCACCCCATTGGCGCGTCGGGCGCCCGCGTGCTCGTCACGCTGCTCCAGACGATGAAGGACCAGGACAAGAAGCGCGGCGTGGCGTCGCTCTGCATCGGCGGCGGCGAAGGCATCGCGCTGATGGTCGAGCGCTGAAGAGGACACCGCCCGCATGAACAAGGTCTACGCGAGCGCGGATGAGGCGGTCGCCGACATCCCGGACAACATCACCCTCATGAGTGGTGGGTTCGGGCTGTGCGGCAACCCCGAGAACCTCATCACGGCCCTGCACAAGAAGAACGTGAAGGGCCTCACCATCATCTCCAACAACTGCGGCACCACGGAGCTGGGGCTGGGCATCCTCCTGCAGAACAAGCAGGTGAAGAAGATGGTCGCCAGCTACGTGGGGGAGAACAAGGAGTTCGAGCGGCAGTTCCTCTCCGGGGAGCTGGAGGTGGAGCTGAACCCCCAGGGCACGCTCGCGGAGCGCATCCGCGCCGGGGGCTGCGGCATCGGCGGGTTCTTCACGCCGACGGGCGCGGGCACCCAGGTGGCGGAGGGCAAGGAGACGCGGATGATCGACGGGCGCCTCCACGTCCTGGAGACGCCGCTGAAGGCGGACTTCGCCATCGTCCACGCCTGGAAGGCGGACACCTGGGGCAACCTGGTGTTCCACAAGACGGCGCGGAACTTCACGCCCATGATGTGCATGGCCGCCAAGGTCACCATCGTGCAGGCGGAGCACATCGTGCAGCCGGGGGAGATCGACCCGGATCAGGTGCACATCCCGAGCATCTTCGTGCACCGCATCGTGCAGGCGCAGAACCTCCAGAAGTGGATCGAGCGGCGGACCGTCCGCAAGAAGGCGTCCTGAGCCATGCCCCTGACTCGTGAACAGATCGCGCAGCGCATCGCCCAGGAGCTGAAGGACGGCTTCTACGTGAACCTGGGCATCGGCATCCCCACGCTCGTGCCCAACTACATCCCGCACGGGGTGGAGGTGGTGCTCCAGTCGGAGAACGGCCTGCTCGGCATCGGGCCGTACCCGGAGGAGGGGAGCGAGGACCCGGACCTCATCAACGCGGGCAAGGAGACGGTGACGGTGGTGAAGGGCTCCGCCTTCTTCGACTCCGCGCTGTCCTTCGGGATGATCCGCGGCGGCCACATCGACCTGGCCGTGCTGGGCGCCATGGAGGTCAGCGAAGCGGGTGACCTGGCCAACTGGATGATCCCCGGCAAGATGGTGAAGGGCATGGGCGGCGCCATGGACCTGGCCGTGGGTGCCAAGCGCATCTACGTGGCCATGGAGCACGCCAACAAGGACGGGCAGCCCAAGATCCTGAAGAAGTGCTCGCTGCCGCTGACGGGCCTCAAGTGCGTGCACCACATCGTCACGGACCACGCCTTCATCGACGTGACGCCGGAGGGCCTGGTCCTGCGCGAGCTGGCACCCGGACTGACGGTGGAACGGGTGCAGCAGCTCACCGAGCCGAAGCTGAAGATCGCGCCCGACCTGCGCGAGATGAAGTTCCAGGCCTGACGTTGGGTGCTAGGGTGCGCTTCCGTCTCTCCCTCCAGTTCTGGAGACGAGACGGAAGCCACCGTCTCCCGGAGAACGGAGCACCGCATGTCCGACACTTCGGAGAAGCCCGTCCCCGCGCCTCGCGCGCACCGCATCGACCATGAGCTGCCCGTGGCGTACCGCACGGTGGCGGGCTTCGTGACGGACTGGGCGGTGAACCTGTCGCGCGGCGGGCTCTACATCAACACGCCGCAGCCGCTGCCCGTGGGCACGGTGGTGCGCCTGTTGGTGTCGCTGCCGGGGGCCAGCTTCCCGGTGGACCTGTCCGGGAAGGTGACCCGCACGAACCCCCAGGGGACGCCGGGGTCCGAGGTCCCGGGGATGGCGGTGGAGTTCCTGGACGTTGACCACGAGAAGCGGTCGCGCATCGAAGCGTTCGTGGAGCGCCTGCGGGAAGCCCTGCCGGCGGACGAGCGTGGCAGCGCGACCCGGAAGTAGGGCGGCCCCGCCCAGGCGGCCCCCGCGAGTGCGCCTGTGATGACGACGCTGCCCGAATCCCCCATTGAACTGACGATTGAGCGGCTGGGCCAGTTGGGCGAAGGCGTGGCCCAGTGGGAGGGCCGCACCGTCTTCGTGCCCGGCGCCTTCCCCGGCGACACCGTGCGCGTCCGCCTGGAGGCCCAGGGCAAGGTCCTGCGCGGCCTGCTGGGCCAGGTGCTGACGGACGGAGCGGAGCGCGTGCCGTCGCGCTGCGTCCTGTCCGACGCGTGCGGCGGCTGCGACTGGCTGGAGCTGTCCGTCCCGGCGCAGCGGTCCGCGAAGCTGGAGATCGTCCTCTCCACGCTGGAGCACCTGGGCCACCTGAAGCGCACGGCCTTCACCGTGCGGCCGTTGATGGTGGCGCCCCGGGACTGGGGCTACCGCCGCCGCGCGGTGCTGCACGGGGCGGGGAAGGGGGCGCTCGGGTACTTCGGCCGGCGCACGCACGAGCGCATCCCGGTGGACGTCTGCCCCGCGCTCACGCCCGCGCTCACGGCGCTGCCCGGGAAGCTGGCCCCGCTGCTCAAGCCGCTGGCCAGGGACACCGCAGAGGTGCTGCTGCTCGCCGAGGGCGACAAGGCCGCGTTCGCGGTGAACCTGGGCGGCCCGGTGACGGCGCGGCACCTGGAGGCGGCGGAAGGCGCGGTCCGGGCCCTGCGGCTGGAGGGCGCGGTGCTGGTGCCCAGGGAGGGCTCGGCGCGGCTCATCGGCCGGCCGGTGCTGCGCTCGCTGTCCCCGCTGCGCCCCGAGGTGCCGGTGTACCTGCGGCCGGATGCGTTCGCGCAGGCGCACGCGGAGGCCAACGTGGGGCTCGTCACGGCGGCCCTGTACGAGCTGGGCGTGCAGGAGACGGACTCCGTGCTGGAGCTGTACTCCGGCAACGGCAACTTCACGTTCCCGCTGGCCGGCACGGCCGGGTCGGTGCTGGGCGTGGAGTCGTCCCCGGTGGGCGTGGAGCTGGCGCAGCGGAGCGCTCGGGAGGCCAGCGTGGCCAACGTGCGCTTCGTCCAGGGCGACGCGCGCAAGGTGTGCGACGGGCTGGTGGCGGAGGGGCGCTCGTTCGACCTGTGCCTCGCGGATCCGCCCCGGGCCGGGGCGCCGGGGCTGGCGAAGTGGATGCGCGCGCTGAGCGTGCGCCGGGTCGTCTACGTGGCGTGCGACCCGGCCTCGCTGGCGCGCGACGCGGCGGGGCTGGTGGAGGCCGGTTACAAGCCCGTGGCGCTCCAGGTGGTGGACATGTTCCCGCAGACGCACCACGTGGAAGCGGTGATGTCCTTCGAACGGGGAGCCTGACGCGCCATGGACGCCCGCATCGTCGAGTTCGCCGAGGTCCTCCGCCAGAACGGCGTGCGCGTCAGCACGTCCGAGGTGCAGGACGCGCTCCGCGCCACGGCGGAGGTGGGGGTCGAGGACCGGAACCTGTTCCGCTCCGTGCTGCGCACCACGCTGGTGAAGCGCGAGCTGGACGTGGAGACGTTCCGCCGCGCGTTCGACTTCTTCTTCTCCGGCGCGGCCCGCACGTTCGAGGCCATCGACCAGTCGCTGGCGAAGCAGTTGGAGGAAGAGGGCTACCTGGAAGGCGACCTCTTGAAGATGGTCATCTACCAGATGAACCTGCTGGCGCCGGAGATGTCCCCGCTGGCGCAGGCCATCCTCGCGGGTGACCGCGCGCGGCTGGCGCAGATCTTCCGTCAGGCGTCGCTCCAACTGGACCTGGGGCAACTGGAGAGCCCGCTGCAGACGGGGTTCTTCACGCGGCGGATGCTCGCGGGCGCGGGCATGGAGCGGGCGCGCTCCGACCTCAAGTCGCTGGAGGACGAGCTCAAGGCTCGCGGGCTGCACGCGGAGGGCGTGGAGATCGTCTCGCGCCACGTGGCCGCGGCCATGCGCAAGATTGAAGAGGCCGCTCGCGCGGAGGTGAAGCGTCAGTCCGAGGCGCGCATCCGCCGCCGCACGGACTCCGTCACGGAGAAGCCGCTGCACCTGCTCACGCAGGCGGAGGTGGACCAGATGGAGGCCGCCGTCCGCACGCTGGCGGAGAAGCTCAAGAGCCGGATGATCCGCAAGCAGCGCTCGCACCGGCGCGGGTCGCTCCACGCCCAGCGCACGCTGCGCCGGAACATGCCGTGGGACGGCATCCCCATGGTGCCCGTGTTCCGCACCCGCCGGCCGGAGCGCCCGGAGCTGGTGGTGCTCTGCGACGTGTCCGACTCCGTGCGCAACGCGTCCCGGATGATGCTGCTGTTCATGCACACGCTGCAGTCGCTGTTCGTGCGCGTGCGCTCGTTCGTCTTCGTGTCCGACGTGGGCGAGGTCACCCCGTTCTTCAAGGACCTGGACGTGAGCGAGGCCATCGACGCGGCGACCGCCGGGCGCACCGTGTCCATGAGCTCCAACTCCAACTACGGCCGCGCGCTGGCGGACTTCACGCGCGACCACCTGGGCAGCATCACGCGCCGCACCACCGTGATGATCATCGGTGACGGCCGCAACAACTACAACGCGAGCAACGCCTGGGCCCTGAAGGACCTGAAGCGCAAGGCGAAGCGCGTGCTGTGGATCAGCCCCGAGGACCGGGGCAACTGGGGCATCGGCGACAGCGAGATGCTCACCTACGAGAAGCACTGCACCCAGGCCGTGGTCGTCACCTCCGTGTCGGACCTGGCCCGCATCGCGGAACAGCTCGTCCCCGTCTGAAAACCCCTTCGCACCCGAGGAGCGCCCCCCATGGCCCCGTCCTTCTTCGACGACTACCAGGACGTCCCCAACGTGGAGACCGGTCCGGACTTCGACGCCGCCGACGACCGCACGCTGCGCATGGCGTCCCGGCCGGTGGACAAGGCGCTGCTCGAGCAGTTGGTCCGCTACCAGGAGACCTTCCTGTCGCACGTGGAGGCGGACGCCGCCCCGGAGGCCATGGCCGGCGCGGCGAAGGCGGCGCTGGAGGCGAGCGGCCTGGACGTGAAGGCGGCGGAGTGGGGGAGCGCCGTGCTCCGGGCCTTTGGCGGGCGGCGGTGGACCGTGCAGCGGCTGCGCTCGAAGCTGACGGAGCTGGAGTCCCGCTCCGGGCCGGAGGTGGACGAGGTGGGCAAGCGCGTCCGGGACGAGTTGGTGAAGCAGGAGCGGGAGACGGACGCCCTGGGCCGGCGCTACGGCGCGGAGACGGTGGCCCTGCTCCGGGAGCGCGAGGCGGAGCTGGTGGCCCTGCACACCCGGCTCACGAAGGTGCTCAGCCGGGGATGACCCGGAGTGCCCGCCCGGTTGCATTCCGCGTCCGGGCGTTCCATAACGGCCCGTTTTCCTTCAAGGCCCACCCATGAAGCGCTACTTCATCCACACCTTCGGCTGCCAGATGAACGTCAACGACTCGCTCCGCATGAGCGAGGCGTTGTCGAAGATGTCCTACGTCCCCACGCCGGAGCCGGACAACGCGGACCTCATCATCCTCAACACCTGCTCCATCCGGGAGAAGGCCGAGGACAAGATGCTGTCCGCGCTGGGGCGCTACCGCGCCGTGAAGGCCAGCCGCGGCGCCATCCTGGGCGTGGGCGGCTGCGTGGCCCAGCAGGAGAAGGACAAGCTGCTGAAGAAGGTCCCGTACCTGGACTTCGTCTTCGGCCCGGACAACATCGCGAAGCTGCCGGAAGTCATCGCCCGCGTGCAGGACGCCCGCGAGCGCGTGGTGGAGACGGCCTTCGTGGACTCCGAGGAGTACGTCTTCCCGCGCGCCGACGCGGAGACGTCCCGCGGCAAGGTGACCGAGTTCGTCACCGTGATGAAGGGCTGCGACAACGTCTGCTCGTTCTGCATCGTCCCGCACACCCGTGGCCGCGAGGTGAGCCGCGAGTTCACGCAGGTGCTCAACGAGGTGGCGGACCTGGCGGGCGTGGGCCTGCGCGAGGTCACCCTCATCGGGCAGAACGTGAACTCGTACCAGGGCGGCATCAGCTTCGCGCAGTTGCTGCTGCGCACCGCGGAGGTGCCGGGCATCGAGCGCGTGCGCTTCACGACGAGCCACCCGCATGACCTGTCGGACGAGCTCATCGAAGCGTTCCGCGTGCAGCCGAAGATCGCCCCGCACTTCCACCTGCCGGTGCAGTGCGGCAGCGACCGCATCCTCAAGATGATGCGCCGCGACTACACCGTCGAGCAGTACATGGAGCGGCTGGAGAAGCTGCGCGCCGCGCGCCCCGGCATCGCCATCACCACGGACATCATCGTGGGCTTCCCCGGAGAGACGGAGGAAGAGTTCGAGATGACGATGCAGCTCACCGAGCGGGTGAAGTACGACAACCAGTTCTCCTTCGTGTACAGCCCGCGCCCCAAGACGGGCGCCGCGCTGCGCGAGAAGGACTGGGGCCCCATCCCGCACGAGGTGAAGGTGGCCCGGCTGGAGCGGCTGCAGAAGCTGCAGCGGCGCATCAGCGGCGAGTACACCCAGGCGCAGGTGGGCCTGGACGTGGAGGTGCTGGTGGAGGGCCGCTCGCGCTACGACGCCACCAAGCGCTTCGGCCGCACGCCGGAGAACCGCACGGTGAACTTCGAGGGCGACGCGCCGGCGGGCTCCATCGTGACGGTGCACGTGGAGCGCGCCACGCCCAACCAGCTCGCGGGCAAGCAGGTGGTGGTGCTCCAGGCCCCCACCGTGGCGCCGCCCGCCGTGGAGCTGCCCGTGCCGCTGCATGTCCCGGCGGAGGCCTGACGCTTCCGCCGCTGTCCCGCCGTCGGAGGTGCCACCATGCCGTTGAAGCCGTTTCGCGGGGTGTCCCCCCGCGTCCACCCGAGCTGCTTCATCGAGGACTCCGCCCAGGTGGTGGGCGACGTGGAGCTGGGCGAGGACTCGTCCATCTGGTTCAACTCCGTGCTGCGCGGGGACGTGAACTCCATCCGCATCGGCAAGCGCACCAACATCCAGGACCTCACCATGGTGCACGTCACCAGCCAGGGTGACTCCACGACGGTGGGCGACGACTGCACCGTGGGCCACCGGGTCATCCTCCACGGGTGCGTCGTGGGCAACCGGGTGCTGGTGGGCATGGGCGCCATCCTGATGGACGGCGTGGAGGTGGGGGACGACTGCATCATCGGCGCCGGCACGCTCCTGACGCCCGGGACGAAGATTCCCCCCGGGTCGCTGGTGGTGGGCTCGCCCGGCAAGGTGAAGCGCCCCATTCACGACGGCGAACGTGAGTTCCTGGTGCAGTCCGCCCTCCACTACGTGCACACCGCCGCTGAACACCGCGCCAGCCGCTGACGCGGCCGCGTTGTGCGTGTTAGGAACACCCCATGGCGCTCGCCCCCGAGACGACCCTGAAGGCCTGTCCGCTCTTCAAGGGCTTCACCGACACCGGCATCTCCATCTTCGCGGCGGCGGCCGTGTCGCGCGCCTACCCCAAGGGGTCGGCCTTGTTCACCGAGGGCAAGCCGGGGGACTCGCTGCTGATTGTCGGTGAGGGCACGGTGCGGCTGAGCGCCCGGAGCCCCTCGGGCGAGGACGTGCCCCTGGGCGAGGTGACCGCCGGGGAGCCCCTGGGCGAGCTGGCGCTCGTGCAGAAGGGCGAGCGGCTGTGCTCCGCCACGGCACAGACGGACGTGATGGCGCTGGAGATCCGCGCGGCGGATTTCCAGAAGCTGCTCGCGCAGAAGCCGCAGGCCTGCATCAAGTTGTTGATGGGCATCGTCAGCCACTTCGGCGCGAAGGCCCGGGACAACCGGGACATGCTGCGCACGCTGGTGGCGCGGGCCCCGGGAACCTGAGCGACTGTCGGACAGGTGGCCCCGGGCTCCAGCCGTGAGGCCGGACGCACGAACGGGCCTGCCACCCGCACCGGAGGTGGTTACTGTGCTCGCCTGAAGGCTCCCCGGGCTCCCAGACTGTCGCACACCGTGGGTATGGGTAGACATGGGGCCGACGGCTTTCGGGGTATGGCGTGGGCGCTTGAGGTGGGAAGCTGGGCGGCCGGAGTTTTCAACTGCTTCACCCGGTTCTTGGCTGGGTGATGGACGGGCTGGCCCGGGTGGTTGCCGAGCGGCCCTTCGGGAAGTGATTGGACGGAACGACGCGTGGAAGAACTGCTCACCAACCTGCTCGGTAACTCCCAGGGCCTCTTCGCCTACCTGACCGTGTTCGCCATCCTGGTGGCATGCGGGCTGGGCGTGCCGCTGCCGGAGGACATCTCGCTCATCCTCGGTGGGTTCCTGGCGCACAAGGGCGCGGCCGACCTGCCGGTGATGATGGCGGTGGGGTTCTTCGGAATCCTGGTGGGTGACAGCCTCATCTACCTGGCGGGGCGCCGGCTGGGCACGCGGCTGGGGCGCGACCCGGGGGCGAAGGGTGGGGGGTTCTTCTCGAAGATCGTCACACCGGAGAAGCGGGCGAAGGTGGAGTCGCTCTTCGTCACACACGGCCAGAAGATCGTGATGATCGCCCGCTTCATGCCGGGCGTGCGCGCGGTGACGTACTTCACCGCGGGCTCCGTGCACATGTCGTACTGGCGCTTCATCTTCTGGGACGGGCTGGCGGCGCTCCTGTCCGCGCCGGTGTTCGTGTGGCTCGGGTTCCACTTCGGTGGCGAGCTGGACATGGTCATCCGCAAGCTGAAGGACGGCCAGGTCGTGGTGATGGGGACGCTGGCGGTGCTGGCGGTGGGCTACTTCGTGTACCGCCGCCGCAAGAACGCGAAGCTCAAGGCCGAGGCCGCCGCCACGGCGCAGATGACGCCGGCCGCCCTGCCGCCCGTGCCGGAGACGCTGGAGAACAACATGTCGCCGACGCGCGCGGCCAGCCCCAGCACCTTCTTCGACGTGCCCGCCGACAAGGCGCCCGCGTCCGAGCCGGACCTGAACGCGCACAAGTAGTCACCGTGCAGTGGTGACGTGGTTCACGGACCCCGCCCCCTCGACGAGAGGGAGCGGGGTTCTTCGTTGCTACTTCGTGTCCGCGTCGCGCAGCGCCTTCGCCAGCAGCTCCGCCACGGACTGCACCAGCGGCTCGCGCAGCAGCGTGTGGTGGGTGCCCGGCAGTTCGTGTGATTCGAGCCGCTCACCCACCAGCGCCGCCCAGCCTCCGTCGATGGGTCGGGTTTCGTCCCGCTCCTCCGCGTGGATGCGCAACACGCGCTGCTCCATCGCGGGCGGGTGGTAGCGACGGGCCGCTTCGAGGTTCGCCTCGAAGACCTGGAAGAGGGCCATGGCATCCACTCCGGACGGCAGCGCTCCGGACCGGGCCGCGGACTCCAGCACCTTCGTGAGCATCGCTTCCGGCTCCAGCTCCGCCGTGTCCACGTCCAGGTCCGCCAGCGACACGCCCATCAGGTCCTGCGCGAACAGCCCCACCGCCAGCGCGCGGTCCAGGTCCGGCTCCGAGTCCGGCACCGTCTGGGGCACGTACGAGTCGAGCATCGCCACCAGCTCCACGACTTCACCCGCTTCGCGGAGCTGGTACGCCATCTCGTAGGCGATGACGCCGCCCAGGGACCAACCGCCCAGGTGGTACGGGCCGTGGGGTTGGACCCCACGCACCGCCCGCACGTAGCTGGCGGCCAGGGCCTCCACGGTGTCCAGCGGCTGCTCCGTGCCGTCGAGTCCTCGCGCCTGGAGGCCGTAGAAGGGCTGAGCCGGTCCCAGCCTGCGCGCCAGCTCCGCGTACGCCAGCACGTTGCCTCCCACCGGGTGCACGCAGAAGAACGGCGTGCCCGTGCCTTCCTTCGTGAAGGGCACCAGCGGGGTGAAGGGCTTCGGCTCGGCCTCACCCAACAGGACCGCGAACCGCTCCACGCTGGGGGCCTGGAAGAGGGCGGACAGTGGGAGCTTCAGGCCCGTCTCCCGGTGCACCGCCGCCATCAGCCGCACCGCGAGCAGCGAGTGCCCACCCAGCTCGAAGAAGCTGGTGCGCACGTCCACGGTGGACACGCCCAGGGCTTCGGCCCAGAGCCGTTCGAGCATCGCTTCCCGTTCGTCCCTGGGGCCGACCCTCGCTTCGGGGTTCACGGCTTCCTCCACCGGGGCAGGCAGTGCGGCTCGGTCCACCTTGCCGTTGGGCGTCAGCGGAAGGACCGGCAGCGCGACGTAGGCGGCCGGGACCATGTAGTCCGGCAGCGAGCGCTGGAGGTGGCTTCGGAGCGGAGCGGTGTCCACCTCCGGCGCCACGTACGCCACCAGGCGTTGGACGCCCGGCACGTCCTCGCGCACCCGCACCATCGCGTCCCGGATGCCGGGGTGCGTGCGCAGCGCGGTTTCGATCTCTCCCGGCTCGATGCGGTAGCCGCGCAGCTTCACCTGGAAGTCCACGCGCCCCATGAAGTCCAGCGTGCCGTCCTGCTTCCAGCGAGCCCGGTCGCCCGTGCGGTAGAGGCGGGCTCCGCGCACCGTGCTGAACGGGTGGGGGATGAAGCGCTCCGCCGTGAGGTCCGGCCGGTTGCGGTAGCCGCGCGCCAGGCCCTCGCCCGCGATGAACAGCTCGCCCGGGACGCCCACGGACACGGGGTTCAGGTTCGCGTCCAGCACGTACACACTCACGTTGAGCATGGGCCGGCCGATGACGGGCGTGGGCTGCGCGGTGCGATGGATGCACTCGGTGGTGGACGCCACGGTGCCCTCGGTGGGGCCGTAGGCGTTGTACGCCCTCGTGCGGTCCGTGGCCGCGAGCGTGCGCCACGTCACCTCGTCCATGGCCTCACCGCCGATGAAGCAGATGGCCGGCACGTGGGACTGCTCCAGGAAGCCCGCTTCCAGCAGCAGCTTGAACAGCGACGGCGTGCAGTCCAGCGCGTCGATGCGCCGCTGGTCCACCCACGCGAGCATCGCCTCCGGATCCTGCCGCACGGCCTCCGGGACGATGCACAGGCAGTGGCCGTCCGCGAGGTCGTGTCAATTGGAGTGGAAACGCGTCAGGCGGCGCGACGAGTTCCCTGCGGTAGCATGACGAGGTTGCCGT